>CAYGDL010000008.1:0-32444 GCA_964348545.1 uncultured Alphaproteobacteria bacterium
TGCATGTCGATGAAGATTTCACCCAGTTTGCCGTCTTCATATTCGCCCGTGCGCAAATAGACCTTGTGTCCGCCGACGGTCGCCTTTTGCGTATAGCCCTTGCGGCGATGCGGCAAACGGCGGCGTTCCGCGTTTTTCTTTTCTAGCTCCATGGTGCGGTTGGCCAGTTGTTCTGCGACAAGCTGCGCACGCATGGCGGCGGGCGCCTCAATAACGGTTTGCGCCGTCTCCTGCGCGACAGAGGCGTCATTATCCAGAATTTGGGCATTCAGCGGCTGGCTCAGTTTGGAGCCGTCACGATACAGCGCGTTGGCCTTGATCCCCAGGCGCCAGGATTTCATATAGGCGCTGGAACATTCCGCAATCGTGGCGTCATTGGGCATGTTGATGGTCTTGGAGATGGCGCCGGAAATAAACGGCTGGCAGGCCGCCATCATTTCGATATGGCTATCGACGCTCAAATAGCGCTTGCCAATGCGCCCGCATGGATTGGCGCAGTCAAACACCGGCAGATGTTCGTCTTTGAGACCCGGCGCGCCTTCCAGCGTCATGGTGCCGCAGCAATACAGATTTGCGGCATCAATATCGGCCTGGGTGAAGCCCAGCGCTGTCAGTAGATTGAAGTTCATGTCTTCCAGTTGTTCCAGGGAAAGCCCCAGAACGCCGGTGCAGAAATCCTCGCCTAGCGACCATTTGTTAAAGACGAACTTGATGTCAAAAGCAGACGCCAGCCCGGCCTCGATGGCTTCCAGTTGCACGTCGCCAAACCCGCGCGCGCGCAGCGTATCGTGATTGATCCCGGGTGCCCCGTTCAATGTGCCACGGCCAACGGCATAATCGATAATGGCGTCAATTTCGGCTTGCGTATAGCCCAGCACCTGCAATGCGGGCGGTACGGTCTGGTTGATGATCTTGAAATATCCGCCGCCCGCCAGTTTCTTGAATTTCACCAGGGCGAAATCCGGCTCTATCCCGGTGGTGTCGCAATCCATGACCAGGCCGATGGTGCCGGTTGGTGCAATCACGCTGGCCTGCGCATTGCGATAGCCATGCACCTTGCCCAATATCACGGCGCGGTCCCAGGCCGCCCGTGCGGCGGCGATCAGCGCCGTGTCGGGGCAACTGGCGGCGTCCAGCGGCACAGGCAGGGTCTGCAATTCTTCATAGCCGCAGGTTTCACCATGCGCCGCGCGTTGATGATTGCGCATCACCCGCAGCATCGCATCCGCATTTTTCTCATACCCAGGAAAGGCGCCAAGCTCGCGCGCCATCATCGCCGAGGTTTCATAGGAAACGCCCGTCATCAGCGCGGAAATGCCCCCGGCAATGGCGCGCCCCTCAGCGCTGTCATAGCCAAGCCCCATGCCCATCAGCAACCCGCCCAGATTGGCGAAGCCAAGCCCAAGGGTGCGATATTTGTAGGACAGTTCGGCAATTTTCTGGGATGGGAACTGCGCCATCATGACGGAAATTTCCAGCACGATGGTCCACAGTGACACCGCGTGTGAGAAGCCCGCAACATCAAACGCGCCTGCGCCATCCTGAAAACGCATCAGATTAAGCGACGCCAGATTGCAGGCGGTATCGTCCAAGAACATATATTCCGAACACGGATTGGAGGCGCGGATCGGGCCGCTTTTGGGGCAGGTGTGCCAGTCATTGATGGTGGTGTGGAACTGCAACCCCGGATCGGCCGACGCCCATGCGGCCTCGCCAATGCGATCCCACAGCTTGCGCGCGGGCAGGGTTTTGGTCACAACGCCATCGGTACGCCGGGTCAGGGACCATTCCCCATCTTCTTCAACTGCTTTCAGAAATGTGTCTGTTACCCGTACGGAATTATTGGAGTTTTGTCCCGACACAGTCAGATAGGCTTCGGAATCCCAGTCGGTGTCGAAGGTTGGGAAATCAATTCGCTTATGGCCCTGACGGGCAAACTGAATCGAACGCTGAATATAATTTTCGGGCACCATCATGGCACGGGCGTTGCGGATTTCCTGACGCAATGCGGGGTTCTTTTTGGGATCAAAACATTCATCCCCGTCGCTGCTGCAATTGACGCAGGCGCGGATAATGGCGTTCAGATGCTTGTCCAGTAATTTGGAACCGGAAACCAGCGCCGCGACTTTTTGCTCTTCGAGCATTTTCCAGTCGATGAAGGTCTCAATGTCCGGGTGATCCACATCCACGATCACCATTTTCGCGGCGCGCCGTGTGGTGCCGCCGGATTTGATGGCGCCCGCAGCGCGGTCGCCGATGCGCAAAAAGCTCATCAGGCCGGATGATTTTCCGCCACCCGAAAGCGATTCGTTCTCGCCGCGCAGGGCTGAAAAGTTGGAACCCGTGCCCGAACCATATTTGAACAGGCGCGCCTCACGCACCCACAGATCCATAATGCCGCCTTCATTCACCAGATCGTCACTGACGCTCTGGATGAAACAGGCATGCGGCTGCGGACGTTCATAGGCGCTGCCCGAACGCTGTACTTCGCCCGTGGTGTGATCCACATAGAAATGACCTTGCGCCGGCCCATCAATGCCATAGGCCCAATGCAGGCCGGTGTTGAACCATTGCGGGCTGTTGGGCGCGCACATCTGGCTGGCCAGCATATAGCGATGCTCGTCATAGAAGGCGCGGGCGTCCGCTTCGGAATCGAAATATCCGCCTTTCCAACCCCAATAGGTCCAGGCGCCGGCCAGACGGTCAAATACCTGGGTTGCCCGCATTTCGGGGCCAAACCGCTTGCTTGGCTCAACCTGCTCCAGTTCCACCTTGTTGGCGGTTTGGCGCCACAACCAGCCCGGCACCCCTTCTTCCTCAACGGGAAGCAGGAGTTTGGGGATGCCTGCCTTGCGGAAATATTTCTGCGCCAATATGTCACAGGCGACCTGACTCCATGCTGCCGGGACACTGATTCCCTCCAGCTGGAACACCGTCGATCCGTCGGGATTGCGGATCTCACTATTGGCGTTGCGAAACGCAATACCATCGTAAGGGGATTTGCCTTCGACCGTGTAGTGACGCTTAACGCGCATATTGAGTGCCCCGACTTACTGTGTTTATGGTTGCACTGGTTGGCGGGTGATGCAGGCTGGATAAAAGTTCAGAAGATTGTTCTGTTGTTTTTCCGACCACTACATCTGGTGTCCCACTCCCCAGGGACCACCAAGACTAGGCGATAGTGAAAAATGCGCAACAAGATTTTGTGTATAAAAAATGAATCTCCACAACATAATGGGCTGTGTATAACTTTGACATGAGCTATTCGATTGATAAATTATATAACAATATCAACATATTATAGCCTATATTTAAAGTGATGCGCCTTCAGGAATTTTCTCAAAAAATATTTTTTAAGTTCGCATTCCACGCAGAAAGCGACAGGGCCGGACTGGACGCTGGGCCAAGCGAGTGCCATATTCGCGTCGAATTGAACCTGGATTGCATCGTGATTTGCGTCGCGGGCGAAGCAAGGCCTGAAGGGGAGTGAAATGAGCCTGATCAAACAGCTTTTTACCTGGTGGGATGGACAGAGCGCGGGAACGCGGCTGTGGACATGGCGCAAAGGGGTGAAAGTGGGTGCCGATTCTCAGGGAAATATCTATTACCGGGAGCGCAAGCGCGATCGCCGCTGGGTGATTTATAATGGCCCGGTGGATGCGTCGCGCATACCGCCGGAATGGCATGGCTGGCTGCATCATACGGTGAATGAATTGCCCAATGAATCAACGCACAAGCACAAAAAATATGAGCGCCCGCATCTTTCGAATCAAACCGGGACCCCTAATGCCTACCGCCCCAGGGGCAGCATTCTAACCGGGCCGGACAGCGCAAAGGCGGCTGGCGCTTATGAAGCCTGGCGACCGGACGCATAAAATGGGTGGAAATGTCGTCGAAACCCTGATTGGGGCCACTGTGCTGATTGTCGCCGGGATTTTCCTTGCCTTTGGCTATAGCAGCAGTTCGGTAAGCCGCGATGGCGGCTTTGTGTTGATTGCCAAATTTGACAGGGTGGATGGGCTGGTGGTTGGCAGCGATGTCCGCATGTCCGGCATCAAGGTTGGCACTGTGATAGGGCAAAGCCTGGATCCGGCCACTTATCAGGCGGTCGTCAAGCTGGATCTTGATCCAGATGTGAAGCTGCCCGACGATTCGTCCGCCAAAATAACCAGCGAAGGCCTGCTGGGGGCCACCTATATGTCTATAGAGGCCGGGGGCAGTGAAGATCTGCTGCGCAATGGCGACTCGCTGCGTTTCACTCAGGGGTCAATTGATTTAATGGGGCTGATCGGCCAGGCCATCTTCTCGACTACCGGTAAGACGGAAGAGAAAAAATGACCGCATCTACCGCCCCTGCTTCCACCGCCAGCCAGCAATGGCAAGCGGAATCCTATGCGCGCAATGCCCGCTTCGTGGCCGATCTGGCGCGCCCCGTGGTGGATTTGCTCAACCCCAAACCCGGTGAAGAAATACTTGATCTCGGATGCGGAGATGGGGCGCTGAGCCTCACCATTGCGGCGCGGGGCGCGACGGTGACGGGTATTGACCCCAGTCCCTCCCTGGTGGCGGCGGCGCGCGCTGCGGGACTTTCCGCCGTGCAGGGCGATGCGACGGCGCTGCCTTTCACACGCCGCTTTGATGCGGTTTTCACCAATGCGGTGTTGCACTGGATATCCAAACCCGATGCGGTGATTGATTCTGTCGCAAAGGCATTGCGCCCCGGCGGCCGCTTTGTGGGGGAGTTTGGCGGGCATGGCAATGTGGCCGCTATCGTGGTGGCGTTACGCGCCACGGCCCGCAGACATGGCCTGAATGAAGCACAGGTGTCGCCATGGTTTTACCCAACGCCTGCGGAATATGCAGAAAGGCTGACGCGAGGGGATTTTCGCGTTGAATATATTGAATTAATTCCCCGCCCAACGCCGTTGCCTACAGGCATTGAGGGTTGGCTGGAAACGTTTCGCGCACCATTTTTTCAGGCGCTGCCCGATGAAAAACGCGATTCGATTCGTCAGGAGATTATCGACCTGCTGGCGCCGTCCTTGTGTGATTCGAAGGGCAACTGGACGGCGGATTATGTGCGGCTGCGTTTTGCAGCCTGTCTGACGCCATAGGTATGGATTATGGCGGACACCGCTTAACGGCGCGCATTGCGGCGCTTGCATTTACCGTCTGGGCGGCGGGGTCGGTGACGGCCTGGACCCAGGTGATCATTCCGCCGGACCCTACGCCTGAAACACTGGAAGTCCCCAGCCTGGAAGAGGAACTGGGGGGTGTTGCGCCCTGGTCGCAGACACCCTCTGTCGAAGCGTCACCACCAGCTGCCGAAACCGAGGTGGAACGCCGCGCCAAAACGGTGCGGCTGAACGGCCTGGATAAAATTACCGGACGCATTATGTCGTTTGATGCGCCGGTTGATACGGCAACGCTGTTTGGGGCGTTGAAGATTACCGCGCGCACCTGCCACAAGCGTCCGCCAGAGGAAATGCCAGAGACCAGCGCCTATCTGGAGATTATGGATTTCGGACCGGCGTCCCAGCCCGGCACGGCGGCGGCTGTGGGGCAGCCGATATTCGCTGGCTGGATGTTTGCATCGAGCCCCGCGCTCTCGGCGCTGGAACATCCGATCTATGATGTCTGGGTAATTGACTGCATCGTCTCGCGGCCGGGACAGGGATCGGGCAGCGAATAAAAATCCCCGCTACTGTTAATCGCCCGGCGCAACAGGTGCAGATAGCGTGTGCGTGGAATTTCGATACCCCCGAAACTGGCCAGATGCGGCGTCAGAAATTGCGTGTCCAACATTTGAAAGTCGCCCGCTCGCAATCGCCCCGCAAGATGCGTCAGGGCGACTTTGCTGGCGTCCCGCACCAGGCTGAACATGCTTTCGCCAAAAAAAGCCGCCCCAATTTGCACCCCATAAACGCCGCCAACAAGATGTTCGTCGATCCAGCATTCAACACTGTGCGCACGTCCCTTTTCGAACAGCGCGGTATAGAGACAGATGATCTGTTCGTTGATCCAGCTATCTTCATGTCCTGGCCGCGGCGCGGCGCAGGCGCGCATAAGCTGTTCAAACGCCGTGTCAATGCGCACCAGAAAATGGTCTGCCCGTATGGTGCGCGCCAGCCTGCGCGACACATGAAATTGGTTCAGAGGCAAAATGCCGCGCATTTCCGGATTGAGCCAGAACAGCTCCGGATTATCCCGGCTTTCCGCCATGGGGAAATATCCGTTGGCATAGGCGCCCAGCAATAGTTCCGGCGTCAATTCATCCATTTACGCATGATCTTCTCAGCTATTTTCGAGACGGGTCTCAAGCCAGTGAATATCATATTCGCCATTTATAAAATCGGTCTCTTCCAGCAGGGCGCGGTGCAAATCCAGCGTCGTTTCGACGCCGTCAATGACGAATTCATCCAGTGCGCGGCCCAGACGCATCAGGCATTCACGCCGGTCCCGGCCATGCACAATCAGCTTGCCAATCATGCTGTCATAATATGGTGGTATCCGGTAGCCCGCATAGGCGGCGGAATCAACGCGCACCCCTAGCCCGCCAGGAACATGAAAATTCCTGATGGCGCCGGGCGAGGGTACGAATGTGCGTGGATGTTCCGCATTAATACGGCATTCGATGGCGTGGCCGCGCAACACGACATCCTCCTGTTTGAAACTCAGCGGCAGGCCGCTGGCGACGCGAATTTGTTCGCGCACCAGATCAATGCCGGTCACCATTTCGGTCACAGGATGTTCAACCTGCAATCGGGTGTTCATTTCGATGAAATAAAATGCGCCATCTTCATACAGAAATTCAATCGTGCCCGCGCCCAGATAGCCAATTTTCTCCATGGCCTTTGTCACGATACGGCCGATTTCACGGCGTGCTGCGTCATTCAGGGCTGGCGATGGCGATTCCTCCAGCACCTTTTGATGGCGGCGTTGCAGGGAACAGTCGCGTTCACCCAAATGCACCACATTGCCATGTGCATCCGCCATGATCTGAATTTCTATATGACGCGGATGCGCCAGATATTTTTCAAGATACATGGCGTCATTGCCGAAGGCCGCGCTCGCTTCGCGGCGGGCAGTTGTCAGGGCTTCGGCCAGCATGGTTGCATCTGTGGCGACCTTCATACCGCGCCCGCCGCCACCCGCCGCCGCCTTGCACAGGACCGGGTAACCAATTCCGGCGGCAATTTCCGCTGCATCAGCATCGCTTACCGCACCCGATGATCCGGGAACAACCGGAATGCCGGCGGCGATCATGGCCTGTTTGGCGGCAATCTTGTCGCCCATGGTGCTGATATGCTCCGTGCGCGGACCAACAAAGGTGATGTTGTGCGCCGCCAGTATTTCCGCAAAGCGGGCATTTTCTGACAAAAACCCATAGCCGGGATGCACGGCGTCCGCGCCGGTAATTTCACATGCCGTTACGATGGCGGGAATATTGAGATAGGATTTGGCGGCGGCGGGTGGACCGATGCATACGCTTTCATCGGCAAGGCGCACATGCATGGCTTCTGAATCGGCGGTCGAATGCACGGCAACGGTGGCGATGCCCATTTCCTTGCAGGCGCGGTGAATGCGTAATGCAATCTCGCCCCGGTTGGCGATCAGCAATTTCCTGATCATATGCCGACCCAAAGCATGTTCAGCCTGCACATCATTCAATAATGGCCATAGGTTCGCCGAATTCGACCGGCTGTCCATCCCTGACCAGAATCTTTGCTATTTTTCCGGGACGGGTTGCAGCGATAGGGTTCATGGTCTTCATGGCTTCGACAATGAACAGGGTTTGCCCGGCAATCACCGAATCGCCAACCGCAACGAACGGCGTGGCCCCCGGTTCCGGCGCCAGATATACGGTGCCAACCATGGGGGAGGTTACGGCGCCCGGATGGGTAGCAGCACTTTCACCCGGATTTGGCGTCGCTGCGGCGGGCGCCGCCGCCGGGGCGGCATAGTGCAATGCAGGTGCGGCGGGTCCGGGCTGGCGCGCGACGCGCACCCGCAATCCCTGATGTTCGATTTCGATTTCCGTCAATCGGGTTTCATCAAGCAGTTCCGCAAGCGCGCGAATCATGTCCCGGTCAATTTTATCTGTGTTCATGCGTGTTCCCGTTAACTCACTATGTCCGCCAGCGCGTTAAGCGCCAGGACATATCCCCGCGCGCCAAAGCCGCAGATCAAGCCCAACGCCGTTGGGGTAATATAGGAATGATGCCGAAATGTCTCGCGTTGAAACAGGTTCGACAGATGCACCTCCACGATCGGTTTTTCAAATGCCCGCAAGGCGTCAAGTATCGCGACCGATGTGTGGGTATAGGCGCCGGCATTGATAATGATGGCGTCGGCGCTTTCGCGTGCGCCCTGAATCCAGTCCACCAGTTCGCCTTCGTGATTTGACTGACGAAAATCCAGATTCCAGCCATGCGCTACGGCGGTCTTCTTCATCAGTTGGTGAATGTCATCAAGCGTCGTTGCGCCATAGATTTCCGGCTCGCGAACGCCAAGCAGGTTAAGGTTGGGGCCGTTAAGCACTAGAATCGTTGCCGACATGGGGCCTCTGAAAATAGTTGTAGGCGCTTTGTAGCCTGCCCGGGCCTGTCTGGGAAGGCCCCCGCATTATGCCAGCGCCGCGATGATCTTGTCGGCCAGGGGTTGCAAGACGGTTTTATCGACCATGGTGCGGGCATGAAACACAAGTTCTACATCAGCATAACGGGGTATGATATGGAAATGAATGTGAAATATGGTCTGTCCAGCGGCGGCGCCATTGAACTGATACAGCCCCACGCCATCGGGTTTAAGACCGGTCTGGACGGCCTGGGCAAGGCGCTGGGTGGCGCGTATCAGGGTGGCGGCCTCATCCGGGCTGACTTCATGCAGTGTGGCGGCGTGGCGTTTGAGGATCACCAGACAGTGGCCGGGGGATTGTGGCATCACATCCATGAACGCCAGAACCTCCGCATCTTCAAAAATTTTAATTGACCCAATTTCCCCGCGCAGAATTTTGCAGAATATGCAGTTCGGATCATCGCTCATTCTTCATACTCCTCGTTATGGCTTTTGCGAAAAGGCGAATGCCCGGCAAGCAGATGCGAATCCTCAATCACATGGGCGCGTTCCTGCGCAAGAAAATGACGCACAGCGTCGCGCAATCTTGAATCCTTTATCCAGTGGGCGCTGTAGGTAAGGTTGGGCAAATATCCACGCGCCAGCTTGTGCGCGCCCTGCGCCCCGGCTTCAACGCGGGACAATCCCCGTGCGATGGCGAATTCGATCGCCTGATAATAGCAGGCCTCAAAATGCAGAAAAGGGTGTTCCTCAATACATCCCCAATTGCGGCCAAACAGGGCGTCGCCTCCGATAAAATTAATGGCCCCGGCAATGGGTCGCCCCGCACGGCTGCATAGCACCAGCGCGATTTTATCCGGCATGCTTGCGCCGATCAGGCTGAAAAATTCGCGCGACAGATAGGCTTGCCCCCATTTGTTGCGGCCGGTGTTCATATAAAAGCGGTAAAACGCATCCCAATGCGCTTCCTCTATCGCTGCGCCGGTCAGCACGGCAATCTCGACGCCATTTGCAACCGCTTCCCGGCGTTCCTTGCGAATCTGCTTGCGCTTGCGCGAATTCAGACTGTTCAGAAAATCGTCAAAATTCTGAAAGCCCTGGTTTTGCCAGTGAAATTGATAATGGGTTCGTTGCAGAAAACCGGATGCGCCAAGCGTCTCCCATTCGTCTTTTTCCAGAAATGTAAAATGCAATGAGGAAACACCGGATTTTTCAGCTATTTCCGTGCAGGACTGAATAAGGGCGGCGCGGTGGCGTGCTTCGTTCATGTGGGGGCGGACAAGAATGCGGCGTCCCGGCGCGGGGGTAAAGGGAACGCAGACTTGCAGTTTTGGATAATAGTTCCCGCCGACCCGATGATAGGCGTCCGCCCAGGCGTGATCGAATACATATTCGCCATAGGAATGCGATTTGACATACATGGGAACTGCGCCCAGCAATGCGCCATCTGATGCCTCCAGCACCACATGGCGTGGCGACCAACCAGCCTCGGCTGATGCCGATCCCGATTTTTCCAGCGCCAGCAGGAACGCATGGGAAATAAAAGGAATGTCCGGAACAGCCTCCCCCTGAAGCGATGCGCCGGGATTGGCACAGGCGTCCCACTGAGCCGGGTCGATCTCGCCAATATTTTCAATGATGCGAACGATTAACCGTCCGCCCGGGTCAGGCATGAAATCCCTCAAAAATAAAACTGTCCGCATGGGCTTTTGCGATCGCAATCTGTGCGGGGGAACGCACGGTCCAGCAAAGCAGTGGAATGTGCTGACGGCGCACGGCGCGGGTTGGTGGTCCCGGTAAATCACGGACATTATATGAAATGAAATGGGGTTTGCTGGCCTCGCAGCTCCATAATTTTGTCCAGGCAAGGCGGTGACGCCAGGCCATGCCGGGTTCGGGGCGGGAAATAAAATTTTGCGCGATCTGCCCGCGCACAAAGGCCGGGGCGTTTTCCACAAACCAGGCAATACTGGCGGGATTGAAGGATTGCACGGCAAATGGCCCGCTATAATGGGAGAGTAATTCCGCAATGCGGGCCTCCAATGGGCCGATGCGGCCACCATTGGGAACTTTTATCTCGATCAGCAAGGGCGTGTGTCCCGCCACCACATCCAGCATATCAGAAAATGTTGGGATAGTTTGCGCACTGTCCTTCAAATGCAGTCTGCCCAATTGTTTCGCATCCAGGCGCGCCACGGGTCCATGACCGCCGGTCATGCGGTCTAGTGTGAAATCATGAAACACAATGGGGACGCCGTCCGCCGATGACTGAACATCCAGCTCCATGCCATAGCCATGCTGTACAGATGCAAGAAATGCGGCGAGGCTGTTTTCGGGTGCTGCGCCGCTATTATCAAACAGGCCGCGATGGCTGTAGAGATATTTGCTCAACCATTCCATCATTCGCAATCAGCCGGGTTCGATTTCAAATATTGCGGCAATTTCGACGGTCATGCCGAATGGCAGGCTGTCCACACCTACGGCAAAGCGGGAATGAACCCCAATGGGGCCCAAAATTTCCACGATAATATCGGATGCGCCATTAATAACTGCTGGGTGCTGGGTGAAATCAGATGTGGCATTGACAAAGCCTTCAATGCGCACACATCGCCGCACCTTGCCAAGATCGCCGCCACACGCAGCGCGCAACTGCGTCAGCACATTCAGCGCCGTAATCCTCGCGGCCTTTTGCGCCTGCGCCAGATCAATGGCTGCGCCGCATTTGCCAACGCATTCCAGCCCGTTCGGCCCCATTGGCCCCTGGCCGGAAATGAACACCAGATTGCCGCTGACAACAAAGGGCGTGTAATTGGCGACCGGGGCGCCTGGCCGGGGCAATTCAATGCCCAATTCAGTCAGCCGCCGGTCTATGCTATTGGTCATTGTGACTCTCCTGCGTGATCGGGGGCATGATAGCACTGGAATGAAAATAACCGTATGACAAGTTCATCTTTTTTTATGCCCGCCGAGTGGGAACCGCATCAACGCACTTTCATGGCCTGGCCCTGTCGTGACGCGCTGTGGGGCAATGTGCCAGCACTGGAGCGGGCGCGGCTTGCCTATGCCACGGTGGCGCGGGCGATTGCAGGCTTTGAACCCGTCACCATGATTGCCCGTCCGGAACATGTCGCGGACGCCATTACGGTCTGTGGCCCGGATGTTCTGGTTGGCGCATATGAAATTGATGATTCCTGGATGCGTGATAGCGGCCCCACATTTGTGCGTGACGGGCAGGGGGGGCTGGCCGGGCTGCAATGGCGTTTCAATGGCTGGGGCGGCAAATATATTCCCTATGACAGGGATGCGGTGATTGCCACCCTGTTGCTGCGCGATCTGGGGCTGGTCTGTCATGCCCCGCCCCTGTTTGCTGAGGGCGGCGCGCTGCATGTGGATGGCGCGGGAACCCTGATAACGACGGCGCAATGCCTGCTAAATCCAAATCGCAATCCGGGCATGGGCCGCACGGATGTTGAGGAAATTCTGAAACGCAATCTGGGCATTCGCAAGGTAATCTGGCTGGAGCAGGGGCTGAGCGGAGATGAAACCGACGGACATATCGATAATGTGGCCTGTTTTTCAGCCCCAGGCCATGTGATCCTGCAAGGATGCGATGATCCCGATGACGCCAATTATCACATCGTCGCAGATAATCTGTCGCAATTGCGCACCGCACGCGATGCCAATGGAAGGTCTCTGGAAATTCTGCAATTACCCATGCCCGGAAAACGGCTGGACAGCCGGGGAGAGCCTTTGACGCTGTCTTATGTGAATTTCTATCTGGTCAATGGCGGGGTGATCATGCCCGCCTTTGACGACCCGGCGGACGCACTGGCGCGCGCGCGCATGGCCGCGATCTTTCCGGATCGTCGGGTCGTGCAACTTCCGGCGCTTGATATTGTGCAGGGCGGTGGCGGCATTCATTGCATCACGCAACAAATGCCCGCGCCCCGAACCTAGCGACGGCTGATCAGGTTTAGATTGCGCGCGCGGCGATTTTTTTCGCGATACATGGCACGGTCCGCCTTGCGCAGCAATTCTTCAGGCTGCGACCAGCCACTATAATCCGCGCAGCCGAGACTGGCCCGGATCGGGATGGAATCAGCGCCAAACACCAGATTGCTGGCGTTCAAAATTTGACGCAGCACTTCGGCGCGCTTGCGGCCAACCTGTTTGACGGCATGGACGAACAGAACGGCATATTCATCACCACCAAGCCGCGCCACCAGATCCGTTTTGCGGACATTGCTGAGCAGTAATTCAGCCACCCGGCGTAAAACCATGTCTCCGGCCGCGTGCCCATAGGTGTCGTTGATCGGCTTGAAGCCATCCAGATCAATAAACGACAGGACGCCTTCTTCATCGTAACGGCGCGCGGACTGAAGTGCGCGGTGCATGCCCTCCATAAACCCGCGCCGGTTCAGCAACCCGGTCAGCTCGTCTGTCGTGGTGAGCGATTCCAGATGCAGGATGCGGGACTGCTGTTCGGCGATACGCTGTTGCGCCTGGGCGGCGAGATCGAGAACCTGAGTTATAAATGCGCTGCCTTCGGGTTCCTGCCGGTAGCTTTGGCTTTCACACAGTTTTCTCAACTCGTGCGAAGCTCCCGCCGTCATGCCCTGAAGCGCATGAACATGTCTATAGTCAGCTAAAGTCTGGCTCATTTTTTACTTCCCGTTACAAGGTTCACCGTCCCCCCAAATTGCTCTGAACCAAGATGCATGGGCTGTGCCAGAAAAAAGCATGGATATTGGACGCTTTTTGAGAGTGAAACGCGGATCTGCCGGGCAAGATTTTCCCCGGTCGGGAAAATTTTGCCCCCCGGTAATGAAAAGTGCTTTGAGCATGGTTTTTTTTGTGTCTTTTCTTGCATGGCCCCTGTCGTTGCAGGCGAATCTCTATAATCTGGGATTTCATCTGATCAGGGCGAAGCAGGGCAATGGAAAGACATCGCATGCATCAATATTGGACCAGGTCTGTGGCTATCGCGATCCTGGTGGCGCTGTTGGCGCCCTCAAATGGTCTGCCTGGGAACGCCCTTGCGGCGCATCCTCCCATGCTGTCACACCGCGCAATTTATAAGATCTCCCTTGCGGCGGGGCATAAAGGTGGCCAGGCTTCCAGCGTAGATGGACGCATGGTGACAGAATGGGAGGCTACCTGCGATGGCATCATCTCGGAACAGCGCATTGTAACCGATATGGTGGACGAGGCGGGAGAGCAGTCGCTGAGCGATATTTCGGCGTCTTCGTGGGAATCCCGTGATGGTCAACATTTCCGGTTCGCCATGCGCCAGCGTCTGGATAGCAAACTTGTGGCCGAATATGATGGCGTCGCCGATTTTAGCTCCGCCCTGGCGTCGGGGGTGGCGAAGTTGCGAAAACCCGAAGAAAAACAGGTGACGCTTCCTCCGGGCGTCCTGTTCCCCAGCGGCTATATGCAGTCCTTGCTGGATGCTGCGCGACGGGGTGAGCGCAATGTTGTGCGTCAGGTGTTCGATGGCACCTCTGAATCAGACTATTATCAGGTTGTGTCCGCCATAGGCGCCGGAACCTCAATCAAGGCGGCATTACTGGATGACGCGCTCTCAAAACAGAAAGAGCCGGATAAATCGGTGCAAAAGGCCATTTCAGGTTTAACCTGGTGGCCCGTGCAAATATCTTATTATTCACTGGAGCAGAACGAGGGCTTGCCCGAATTCGAGATGGCTTTCAAATTATACGATAATGGTGTCAGTGCGGACATGACCCTCGATTATGGGGCGTTTGCCCTGCTGGCCACGCTGCAACGCATCGACGCCTATAAAGCCCCGGATTGCTAAAATCCCAGAGAATCAAGTTTTCTTTCAATAAAGGCCTGTGCATCGGGCCATTCGCTGGTATGCAGATGACAGCTTTGCGCGGGCCCGACCAGTGCCGCCAGTCGCTTGTCGGCGATGAAATGCAGCAGGTGTACGCAGCTGGTTTGCTCTGCGACAGCATCCAGATGGGGTGGCAGATCATCCAGGAAAAATACCGGCGCATTGATTTGTTCGGCAAGATATCGCAGTGGCAGGCCTTTGGAACCGGCATTGGCGACCAGCGGATAATCCATGTCGTGCCGACGCAACCAGCGTTGGCGTGCGGCATGCGCGGAGGGTGGCACATTGCTCAATACGATGATTTGCGCCCGCTTATTGAGTATTCGCAGCGCCTCTGCGGCGCCAGTTACCGGATCAAGGGTCTCGGTGTCATGTATGAAAAATTCGGCCAGCAGGGCTTTCACCTGTTCCTGTGTGCTGATTTCGTCGCTGCCGCGCCTGCGAATATTGCCCGTGATCGCAAAACTCCTCAGGTCCAGCCAGTAACCGTTGCGCTCCAGAAAACGCTCCAACCCCGCAATGAAATAGGCGATCACTTCATCCGCATCCGTAACGATCAGCGGACGGCCGGGGTCAAGCTTCAGAGCTTCCAGTTGGTCCCGGACCTGCGGCTCCATATCATCAGATCCACTGTGCTGCGGTATGACCCACCAGCACAGTGTGGGCTCTGGCCGGCAATTGTGGATCAATTTCCGTTGCTGAGCAAAATTCCAGCAGACAAGCTTCATCCCCGAGCAAAAACTCAATAATGGCGGCAAGGAAGCTGGAATCAGAAAGCCTGCCTCGTAAATCAGAGGGGTCAACACCGGTTAAATCCAGGAAACGCCCACGCAAGGCTGCATCCTGAATAATATAGCCCAAAGCATCCAAAGCTATCGCTTCCGCCTGATCCTTGTTCATTTTGTCCTCTGTTAATAAAATTAACTAGAAACTTACACATAATCTGTAATAGTTCATTGCGTCAGACAACTTCCCATGAGGTGAAGTTATCGATTATGTCACAACCCGTCGAATATATTCCCTGTCAAAGGCGGGATGTGGCGGGATTTTGATTTGCTAGATAGCGTGATAGTTTCGGTTGTGACCGATCGGCCAGCACAGCCGGAGAACATGGATGGCTACAACGGATGCCCAAGACAGTATTAATATGTGAAGACAACAAGCTGAATATGAAGCTTTTTCATGATCTGCTTGTTGCACATGGCTATGCCACGATCCAGACCTCAGAGGGGACGGAGGCGCTGGAGCTTGCGCAGAAACACCGGCCAGATCTGATCCTGATGGATATCCAGTTGCCGGGAGTGTCCGGTCTTGAGGTCACCAAATGGATCAAGGAAGATGACGATATTCGCCATATCCCCGTTGTTGCAATCACCGCTTTCGCGATGAAGGGGGACGAGGCTAGAATCAGGGATGGGGGGTGCGCGGCCTATATCGCGAAGCCCATCTCGGTGACGGATTTTTTGACGACGATACGTCGTTTTCTGGATTGAACTGGTGCATATGAATGACTGCCCGGGTATTGGTAGTTGATGATGTTCCCGCGAATGTGAAGCTGCTTGAAGCAAAGCTGAGCGCGGAATATTACGAAGTTCTCACGGCGGTGAACGGTCAGCATGCGCTGGAAGTCGCAGAGTCCGAGATGCCGGATATCATATTGCTGGATGTCATGATGCCCGTGATGGACGGCTTTACGGCGTGCCGCAAGCTGAAGGAAAATCCGCGCCTCCGGCATATTCCGGTAATCATGGTCACAGCGCTTGATCAGCCTTCGGACAGGGTGCAGGGGTTGACATCGGGCGCCGATGATTTCATCAGTAAGCCGATTAAAAATAATCCACTGTTTCCACGGGTGCGCAGTCTGATTCGCCTGAAAATGATGACTGACGAGTTACGTGCGCGCGATGTCACGGGCAGCAGTCTTGGCCTGGAAAATGTTCCGGGATGGGAAGCTGCGGAAAATTTTATTGGCCGGATACTGATTGTTGATGATCAGGCGCGCTCTAGCGCGCGCGTACGCAGCGCCTTAACAGAGGCCGGACACGATGCGCGGGTTGTAGAGGATGCAGCCGAGGCTCTGTCTTTGTCCAAATCTACGGGCGGCTTTGATTTGATGATCGTGAGCCTGTCGATGCGGAATTACGATGGCTTGCGGCTGTGTTCGCAATTTCGCACGGCCGAGGAAACGCGCACCGTTCCTCTGCTGATCATTGTCGAAGATCCGGAAGACAGCAGACTGGCGCGCGGCCTGGACATGGGCGTCAATGATTATCTGGTGCGCCCTATCGAAAGCAACGAATTGTTTGCGCGGGTTCGCACCCAGTTACGCTGGCACAGATATGAAGAACTGTTGCGGCATAATATCCATCTCAGCCTGCAAATGGCGGTGACAGACCCCCTCACGGGCCTGCATAACCGGCGCTATATGGAAACGCATCTGAAAATTCTGATGGAGCGCGCCATAAAGGAAGACCGGCCTTTGTCGTTGCTGATGATAGATATTGATTTCTTCAAAAACGTCAACGATACGCATGGCCATGAAGCTGGCGATCTAATATTGAAGCAGTTCGCAAACGGTATTTCCCGAAACATTCGCGGCATTGACCTTGCCTGCCGGTTTGGGGGTGAAGAATTTGTCGTCATCATGCCGGAAACCGATATAGCGATTGCAATGCTGGTTGCTGAACGCATTCGCAATCATACGGAAACATTTTCATTTGACGTAAACGGCAAAGGCCCTGTTTCCATCACGACCAGTATCGGCGTGACCACAATGCCTGGAACAATGGATACGCCGCAAGGCGCCCTGAAACGTGCTGACGAAGCACTTTATCGCGCCAAAAATGACGGACGCAACCGGGTTAATGAACATCTGATCTAAGTCATCCCCCGCCCCTCAATCCAGATTAATGCGCCGACCCATGCAGCATTTTTGCGCCCAGCCCTGTGTCATAGCTGATGCCGACGGGGGTAATGGTAATGGCGTCCGGGAATTCCGACTGCACCAGGGCCTTGCGCTCCAACGCTTTCCAGACCATTTCATTGGTCAGTCCGGTGGCGTCCGCGCCGCGCACGGTAACCTGGCCAATGTGAAAATGGTCTCCATGGGCCTGGGGCAGGCGGTTGACCCGGAAACCGCCATCATCCTGCCGGGCGCCCGCTTCGGGGTGGCGGGCCAGTTCCTGCAACAGGGTCAGCGTTTTCAGTTGCAACATATTCAGGCGTAGCGGGTTGTTTTTGGGGGCCATGTCCGTTCCAGCGTGATTGAGAAATATATATCTGTGTAACCTTGCGCCCATCATTCGGCAAGGGGGGGAAAATTTTGGTGTGGGTGTGACGAATTTCGTGGCATGCTGGCGGCAATCAAAATGCAGGGAGAAATGATCATGCGACTATCCAGACCACGCGTCACGCCATTGCCGGAAAGCGAGCTGACCGAAGAGCAACTCAAAATTGTCGCCCCGATGAAGCAACGCTATGGCTTTGTTTTTAACGTGTTGAAGACAATGATGCGGAATATGAACCTGCTGAATTCGTGGAACGGTTTTGCCGGGCATATTATGGGCACGTCGTCGCTTGAGCCGCGCCATCGTGAAATGCTGATCATGCGGGTGGGCTGGCTTACGCAATCTGAATATGAATGGGGGCAGCATGTTCTTATGAGCGCGCCCGCTGGCCTGGTGCATGCGGATCATCTGCGCATCAAGGAAGGCCCCAGGGCGGCGGGCTGGAATGAACTGGAAGCCGCCTTATTGCAGGCCACCGACGAATTGCTCAATGATGCGATAATTGAGGATGCGACCTGGGCCATCCTGACAAAGCATCTCAGTACGCAACAGATCATGGATGCGGTGTTTACGGTCGGCCAGTACAATATGCTGGCCATGGCGCTGAACACACTGGGTGTGCAGCGCGAAGAGGGCGTTCCAGGTTTTCCATGACAGGGTGCGCGTCATCATCGTAGTGCAGAAAAGCCAGGCATCTTGATCAAAGGGGTGGCGTGGGGTAAGCTCAGCGCCGCCCGCCACCGCGCAAATGTCCCCTTCGTCTAGTGGCCCAGGACGTCGCCCTCTCACGGCGAAAACAGGGGTTCGAGTCCCCTAGGGGACGCCAATAAGATCAATGTGTTAGATTAAATATAGGGGCTGCAGCGCATAATTTAGGTAAGAATTCGGTAATCGCTATTACTTTTACCGATTTTCCTCTGATCGAGGCTGCCACTGTTCCCATAGGGGGCTATTGTACACTTCCATCCGGGCTGCTATTGGCGGGGCCAGATGGCCCGGAGTCCCGTTTCCTTTGCCGTGCATGTGACTACCTAATGCCCACCCGCCCGCAGAAGTTTTTGAAAAATTTTTCAGATATTTTTTTCGCTCCTTTATTTTACATTAATTGTATGTAATATTATGCTTCCACAGAACAAGGAGTATCAGGTGACACGAGCAGTCAATCGCTACAGCCGGAACATCACCTGGCAGACCGGCGATCCGGAAATTTTCCGCATTGGCATGAAGCGCAAGAAAGCAGCCGAGTAATCCGGGCGGCCTCAGGCCCTCACCACGGGGTGCGGGCCAGCGCTGCGGGATGCGGCGCGTGCAGCCGGGCGCCGCGTCCCGGAAACAGTTTTTCGCGGATCGTGCCGGGCTGATATTCCGTTTGCATGCGGCCCCGCTTTTGCAGCACCGGCACGACGCCCTCGATAAAATCCTCGAACGATCCGGGCAGGGTGGCGTAGGACATGTTGAAGCCATCTATACCCGCCTCGGTCCAGCGTTCAAGCTCATCGGCGATCTGTTCCGGCGCCCCTACAATCACCGGCCCCGCGCCGCCCATGCCGATGCGTTTCGCAAGTGAGCGCATGGTCCATTTCTGGCCCGATCTGTCCGGGGCAAGGGCGCTCAAAACAGAATGCACAGCATTGGTTTTCGTAAATTCGATGGGCTCGTCAGGATCAAAAGCGCTGAAGTCGATACCCGTCCTGCCCCCTAACAGGGCTAACGCCCCTTCATAATCAACAAGCTCGCTGTACGCGTCAAATTTGAGGCGGGCCTCGGCCTCGGTGCCGCCGGTGATGATTTTCAGATAGGCGAAGCCCAGAATGTCCTCCGGGTTGCGGCCACGAGCCCGCATCGCCTGACGGATATTGTTCATATATTTGCCCGCGCCTTCAGGCTTTGAATTGATGCAGAAAACGCATTCCGCATGTTCCGCCCCAAACGCGGTGCCACGGGGCGAGGATCCCGCCTGAAACAGCAGCGGCGTACGCTGCAACGACGGTTCGGACAGGTGACAGCCATGCAGTCTGTAATATTTGCCATCATGATTGACGTCACGGATTCTGGCCGGGTCGGCGTAAACGCCGCGCGCTCGGTCCTTTACCACAGCGTCATCCGCCCAGCTGTTTTCCCATAGCTGGTAGCATAGTTTGGCGTATTCATCGGCCATGTCATAGCGTTCATCATGTTCGGGAATACCGGGTAGGCCGAAACTGCGACCGGTGCTCTCCAGATAGGAGGTGACGATGTTCCACGCCACGCGGCCTTTAGTCAGATGATCGAGCGTGCTGATCAGGCGCGCGAACATGAAGGGGTGATACTGGATCATCGCACTGGTGAAGCCGAACCCCAGATGTTTGGTCACGCCGGCCATAGCGGGGATCAGCAGCATCGGATCATTCACTGGAAGTTGCAGTGCGGAGGTGGCGGACGCATTGCGATTGCCGCCATAGACATCATAGGTGCCGACAACATCGGCCAGAAACACCGCGTCAAAGCAGGCCTTTTCCAGTAGCCGGGCGATATCGAGCCAATGATCGAGATCGGTATAGCGGACAGAGTTGTCGCCTGAGATCCGCCACATGCCGGGCGATTGATGCACCACGCAATTCATCATGAAGGCGTTGAACAACACGCGTTTTTTCATTACGGCGTTTTCCTCTGCCAGCGTCTTGCGACTTACGGCCAAGGCTAGCATTTTCCACACCGCCACGTATAGGCGCGCTTGCCGCCTGATGGGATGAACGCTAGGTGTTTAGTCCCGCCAATTAATGAAGCTCTATCCCGCCAGCGCCACCCGCTTACCGCCCCTTGATCAGCACATAGCTTCCGGGCGCGTCTTGCAGGACCGGCAGTTTGCCGCTGCCGGGGACGCGGGCAGGGACTTTCCTGCCGCTTTTGGCGGAATGCCAGATATGCCAGTTGGGCCACCAGGAACCGGGATATTCCGTGGCGCCCTTGCGCCATTCCTCCACATCGTCCGGCAATTCCCCGTTCATCCAATATTGATATTTGTTGGCGGAAGGCGGGTTGATGACCCCTGCAATATGCCCTGATCCGGCGATTATGAAATTCACCTCTCCGCCCAGCAGTCTGGTGCTTTTGTAAACAGATCGATAGGGCGCGATATGATCGTCTACGGATGATTGCAGATAGACCGGAATTTTGATTTTACCCAGATCCAGTCTTTCGCCGCCCAGCACCATTTCGCCCTTGGACAGGGTGTTGTTGAGATAGCATTCGCGCAGATAGAACAGGTGCATTTCCTTTGGCATGTTGGTTTGATCCGCATTCCAGTAGAGCAGATCAAACGGGGCCGGTTCCTTGCCCAGCATGTAGTTGTTCACCACAAACGACCAGATCAGATCGTTTGAGCGCAGCATGTTGAAGGTGTGGGACATTTCGCTGGATTCCAGCAGGCCGCCGGTGCGATCCATTTTTTCGCCCAGAGCGTCAATCTGATCCGTATCGATAAAGACTTTCAGTTCGCCCGCTTCGGAAAAATCCGCCTGCGCCGCAAAAAACGTCGCGGCCTTGATGCGCTTGTCACCTCTGGCCGCCATATGCGCCAGCGCGGTGGTCAGCAGGGTGCCGCCGATGCAATAGCCGATGGCGTTCACTTCCTTCTCGCCGGTTGCCTGTTCCACGGCGTCAAGCGCGGGGTAGACGCCCTCCAGCAAATAGGACTCGAAGGTCTTGTTGGCCAGTTCATCATCCGGATTGGCCCAGGATACGACAAAGACGGTATAGCCCTGCGCTACCGCCCATTTGATGAAGGATTTTTCCGCCGTCAGATCAAGAATATAAAATTTGTTGATCCAGGGTGGAAAGATCAGCAGCGGGCGCTGATACACGGTTTTGGTTGTGGGGGTGTACTGAATAAGTTCGATCAGCGGGTTCCGGAAAATGACCTTGCCCGGCGTGATGGCAATGTTCCGGCCGACCTCAAAGGCTTCCATGTCGGTCATGCGAATTGACAGCTTGCCGTCGCCGCGCTCAAGATCCTTCAGCAAATTTTCGAGGCCGTGCAGCAAATTCTCGCCATTGGATGTCAGTGTCGCCCGCAAAATTTCCGGATTGGTCAGCACAAAATTGGAGGGCGAAATCGCATCCACAAATTGTTTGGTGTAGAAGTTTACCTTGCGCGCATTGGTGGGTTCCAGGCCATCAACGCCGGTAACGGTTTCCATCAGCCATTTGCTCGCCAGCAGATAGGATTGCTTGATAAGATCGAAAACCAGACTCTCGCTCCATTCCGGGGCCTTGAAGCGTTTGTCGCTGCGTTCCGGTGTGACGACGGGGGGCATATCCTCGCCCAGCAAGCGGCGCGCCGTAGTTTGCCACAATTGCAAATAGCCCGGCCAAAATCTGTTCTGGGCCTCAATGAGATAGGCCCTGTTGTCCATTAGATGCCTGGCCAGGTCCAGAAAGGCGGGCGCGATGGTGCGGGCGCGATTTGGATCGCCTAAATCCGGGGGAGCCGCCTGTCGTTTCAATTGCTGCTGTGCAAAACCCTGAAGCAATCGCTGGCTACGTTCCGCCACTTTCACCATATTGCGCGCGAACAATGCTGGATCGGGAACTGTAAATCCGGGTTTTTCCTGTTCCATTGGCCTGAAATCCTTATTATGCCACAAAATTATGCCACTAACCGACTTATGCTGTATGAAGCCTCAATATAGTCATTTTTGCAGCAACAATACCACTTTAGCCGTAATATAGGCGTATGGTTTAGGGCGATCAAAATGCGAATCGTTGCCAGGTACAAGGATGTGGGGGTTGGAGGGCTTTATGCATAGAATTTATGGGCGCTTTGCGGCCTTCCAGAAACTGGGTGCGCCGCTTGCGGTGGCGGCGACCCTGTTCGTCATATCAGGGTGTTCATCGGTCAATCCCTTTGCTTCGGATGACAGCCCTCTGCCGCTGCCACCGCCGCTGGAGGCGGATGCGGACGGTAATGTGTCAGATGAAACCGGCCGCAAAGATGAAGCAGCGACAGAAACCGCCAAAGCGACGGATAGCGAATATCCTGATCTGGCCGACGTGCCGGAGGGGACGCAAGCAACCAAAGCCGCAGAAAAATCCCCTGAGGCCGCCACCCAACGCGAAGAACTTGCCGACGGCCTTGTCGCGGATCGCGAACAGTCGAAATATACCGATGAAGAATTAAGGGGCGGCCGGGTAGCGGCCGTCGCTTCGCCGCGCCCACAGCCAGCCGCGCCGCCTCGCACGGAGGAACCGGCGCAAACTGTCGAAACGCCGCCACCGGCGGTGGCCCCCACCCCCGCCCCGATTCAACGCGCGGTGCCCGCGCCCGCGCCAGTTGCGGCTGTGCCGTTAACCCCGCAGCCGGCCCGGACGGCGCCTGCGGCGCCCGTTCGTTCGGCCCCGGCCTATAGTTCAGGCAGCTTTCAAGCCTCGACGGCGCAACCCTTGCCGGCGGATCTGGCCGCTTCACTGCCAGCAGGCGTGGCGCAGCGCTATCAGGAGACACTGCGCAAGCCGACGCCAGGAATTCCATCGGCATTGCCGGTTGCGCCCATTATGGTGGGACGCGGTGGCGGGGCCTTTGCCAGCATTCCCTTCGCATCAGGCTCATCGCAATTATCAAGTGCGGACAGGCAGACCGTTGCGCAGGTGGTGAGCGCCGCCAGAAATGGCTTTGGCGTTATCCGCGTTATCGGGCATGCCTCCAGCAGCGCGTCCAGCCAATCGGAAAGTCAGCGGATGTTCGCGAACTGGGAGGTTTCCCAGGCCCGCGCTACGGCCGTTGCGGATGAGCTGGCGCGCCAGGGTGTGGATGCCGCGCGTATCATCATAGAAGCTGTGGGGGATAGTCAGGCCGGGGCCATTTCAGGCTATGGGGATGCGGAAGCCGCCTCCCGCCGGGTGGACCTGTTCCTGGAATAGGCCTATAAGAAAGAACAAATCCGGGAAAAAAGAGATAAACAGATCGCCATGGACTTTGAGTTTCACCGCATCAAGCGCCTTCCGCCCTATGTGTTCGAGTCGGTCAACCGGCTCAAGGCACAGGCGCGCGCTGCCGGTAAGGACATTATCGATCTTGGAATGGGCAATCCGGACATGCCGACGCCCAGGCATATTGTCGATAAGCTGATTGAGAATGTGCAGAAGCCGCGCACCAACCGCTATTCCACATCGCGTGGCATTCCGGGGCTACGCCGGGCGCAGGCTGGATATTATGCCCGCCGGTTTGGTGTGGAGCTGGATCCGGAAACGGAAATTATCGCCACGCTGGGTTCCAAGGAAGGGCTGGCCAATCTGGCCATGGCGATTACATCGCCGGGGGATCAGATATTGGTGCCGAACCCGTCCTATCCGATTCATCCGTATGGCTTCATCATTGCGGGCGCGGCGATCCGGCATATTCCCGCCGTCGATTCGCAGCGTGAATTTATGGATAGCCTGTCGCGCGCGGTGCGCCATTCGGTGCCGCCGCCCAAGGCGCTGATTGTCAATTTTCCTTCCAATCCGACGGCACAGGTTACCGACCTGGCGTTTTACGAAGAAATCGTTGCCTTTGCGCGCAAGCATGAAATTATCGTGCTGTCCGATATTGCCTATGCCGAGATTTACTTTGATGGCAACCCGCCGCCATCTATCCTGCAAATTCCCGGCGCCAAAGAAGTTGCGGTGGAATTCACATCCCTGAGCAAGACCTATGCAATGCCGGGTTGGCGCATCGGGTTTGCAGCGGGTAACCGGCATCTGATTGGGGCGCTGACGCGGATTAAATCCTATCTGGATTATGGCGCCTTCACGCCCATTCAGGTTGCCGCCACGGCGGCGTTGAACGGTCCGCAAGAATGTGTCGAGGAAATTCGCAACACCTACAAATCGCGCCGTGACGTGTTGATCGAAAGTTGGGGACGTGCGGGCTGGGACATTCCTGCGCCGCCGGCCAGCATGTTTGCCTGGGCGCCAATTCCGGACCCTTTCAAGTCGCTTGGCTCGCTGGAATTTTCGAAACTGTTATTGCAGCATGCCGATATCGCGGTCGCGCCGGGTTTGGGTTTTGGGGAATATGGTGATGGCCATGTGCGCATCGGCCTGGTTGAGAATGAACAACGTATCCGGCAGGCGGCGCGCAGTATGAAGCGGTTTCTGGCGGATGCGGAATCTTTCATGGCGCAGGCGGCAGAGCAGCGTAAAGCGGCCTCTTTTTGATAAGGATGGCGGCAGGTGAGTGAACCCTTACGGCTGGGTATAGCGGGTCTTGGCACGGTAGGGGCCGGGGTGCTTTGCCTGCTTGAAGAACAGCAGGAATTATTGCGTCAACGCTGCGGCCGTGCGCTGAAGGTGACGGCGGTTTCGGCGCGGGATCGCACAAAAATCAGAAGTGTGACGCTCTCCCCCGCCATGACCTGGCATGATGATGCGCGGGATCTGGCTAAAGACGCCAATGTTGATGTCGTTGTCGAACTGATTGGCGGCGCCGAGGGGATCGCCCGCCAGACTGTCGAAATGGCGCTGGATGCGAGCAAGCATGTGGTGACGGCCAACAAGGCGCTGCTGGCATTGCATGGCAGCACATTGGCGGCACATGCCGAAAAAGCCGATCGCGCTTTGTGTTTTGAGGCGGCGGTTGCCGGCGGCATTCCAGTGATCAAGGCCATCCGGGAAGGATTGGCGGCGAACCGGTTCGAGCGCGTCTATGGCATCCTGAATGGCACCTGCAATTATATCCTGACCAAGATGGAAGACACTGGTGCGGATTTCGATGCAGTGCTGTCGGAAGCGCAGGATCTTGGCTATGCCGAAGCCGATCCCAGTTTCGATGTCGATGGCGTTGATACGGCGCATAAGCTGGCCATTCTGGCTAGCCTGGCCTATGGCGCGCATGTGGATTTTTCGGGCGTGTTCATCGAAGGAATACGCCAGGTGGGTGCGCTCGACATTCAGTTTGCTAGGGAATTTGGCTATCGCATCAAACTACTGGGGCTTGCCAGGCGCACCGCGCATGGCATTGAACAGCGGGTGCATCCCTGCATGGCGCCCATCGGATCGCCCATCGCCGAGGTGGGCGGCGTGACAAATGCCGTGGTGGCGGTTGGAAACTATGCCGGGCAAAGCGTTTTTGAAGGGCCGGGCGCGGGTGCGGGGCCTACGGCCTCTGCGGTCATTGCAGATATTATTGATATCGCCCGCAACAGGATTTTGCCGCCCTTTGCGGCCCCGTCCAGCCTGCTTGAGCATGCCCGTGTCAGCCCGATGGCGTTGCATCAGGGCGCCTATTATGTGCGGCTCACGGTGCTGGACGAACCTGGCGTCATGGCTGGCATTACGGCTATCATGGCGGAACATGGCGTGTCGATTGACAGCATCATTCAGCGGGGCCGCGCGCCGGGATCTGGCGTTCCCGTGGTTATGATTACCCACGAAACCGAAGAAGCGCGGATGGACAGGGTGCTGGCGCAACTTTCAGGACTCAAGCAGGTGATCGAGAAGCCCGTTCGCATTCGCATCGAAAAACTTTAGTTAGATAAATTAACCGGATCAGGAGATAGAGATGGCCGAGAAAAAACCAGTGCTGGACCGCGTGTTCAGTATGGAAATTGCGCGCGTAACCGAAGCAGCCGCAATTGCGGCATCACGCCTGATAGGCTGTGGTGACGAGAAGGCCGCTGATCAGGCGGCGGTGGATGCGATGCGAACGGCGCTGAACAAGCTGGACATTCGTGGCGAAATCGTTATCGGCGAAGGCGAACGCGACGAAGCGCCGATGCTGTATATCGGCGAAAAAGTCGGCACCGGAAACGGGCCTGAACTCGATATCGCGCTTGATCCGCTGGAAGGCACTACGATCACTGCCAAGGCAATGCCCAATGCGCTGGCGGTTGTGGCGTTTGCCGAAAAAGGCAATCTGTTGAATGCGCCGGATGTGTATATGGACAAGCTGGCGATTGGCACGGGCTATACCCCGGGGATAGTTGATCTGGACAAAACCCCTGCGGAAAATATTAAGGCGCTGGCGGCGGCCAAGGGTGTGCCGGTATCGGAAATCACAGCCTGCGTTCTGGACAGGCCGCGTCATGCCGAAATCATCAAAAGCATTCGCAGTGTGGGCGCGCGCATTCAGCTTATCCCGGATGGCGATGTTGCTGGCGTCATTGCAACCACGCAGGCTGATACCGGAATCGATATCTATATCGGCTCTGGCGGCGCACCCGAAGGCGTGCTGGCGGCGGCGGCCTTGCGCTGTATTGGCGGGCAGATGCAGGGGCGCCTGCTGTTCACCAATGATGAACAACGCAACCGCGCCCGCAAGATGGGCGTGAAAGACCTGGACCATAAATATGTCCTGGAAGAGCTGGCGGCGGGCGATGTGATTTTTTCAGCGACTGGCGTGACCGATGGCTCCATGCTGCATGGCATTCATCGGGAAAAGGGCGGGGCCGTTACCACCCATACGGTGGTGATGCGTTCGGCCAGCGGCACGGTGCGCTGGGTTCGCGCGCGCCACATGGATGAAAGTAAATTTGGATGACAGAGGACGCCGGACAGAGGACAGAGGACAGAAAAAAACAAAATCTGTTCTCTGGCGTCTGTTCTCTGTCTTCTGCAACATGGCGCTTTCGCCAGTACGATGAGCGCGCGGCGCTCGCCATTGCCCAGCGCCATGATATTCCGGAAATTCTGGGCCGGGTGATCGCCGGACGCGGCGTGTCGATTGATACGGCGGAGCGTTTTCTCAATCCTAGCCTGCAAAATGATCTGCCCGATCCGGCCTGCCTTGTGGATATGGAGCGTGCGGCGCAACGGCTGGCCGACGCCATTCAGGCAAGGGAAAAAATTGCCGTATTTGGCGATTATGATGTAGACGGAGCAACTTCTTGCGCACTCATCAGCCGGTTTCTGGCGGCAATTGGAACACCGCTTACTGTCTATATCCCGGACCGCATCAAGGAAGGTTATGGCCCCAATGCGGCGGCGTTAACTTCGCTGGCGGGGCAGGGGGTTCAGATTGTCATTACGGTGGATTGCGGCACCTTGGCGTTTGACGCGCTGGCTGCGGGAACAAAAGCCGGGCTTGATATTATCGTCGTGGATCATCATCAGGCCGAAGCGCGTCTTCCCGATGCGTTTGCTATTATCAATCCCAACCGGCTGGATGATATGTCCGGACACGGACAATTGGCGGCGGTGGGGGTGACGTTTCTGCTGCTGGTGGCGCTGAACCGCAACCTGCGCAATGCGGGCTGGTATGCGCAGCTGGGGGTGCGCGAACCCAATCTGCTACAATGGCTGGATCTGGTGGCGCTGGGCACGATTTGCGATGTGGCGCCGCTGACCGGCGTTAATCGGGTGCTGGTCCGCCAGGGCCTGAAGGTGATGGCGCGCCGCCATAATGCGGGTTTGCGCGCGCTGGCTGAGGTTGCAGGCGTTGATACGGACCCCACCACCTATCATGCGGGCTTTGTGTTTGGCCCGCGCATCAATGCGGGCGGCCGGGTCGGAAAATCTGATCTGGGCGCGCGCCTGCTGTCCAGTGATGATCTGGACGAGGTGGGAATTATCGCGGCCGAGCTAAATCTGCTGAACCGCGAGCGTCAGGCCATTGAGGCGCTGGTTCTGGAAGCGGCCATGGCTCAGGCAGAACGCCGCAACACGAACGAGCCGCTGGTGCTGGTGGCGGCCAAAGGCTGGCATCCCGGCGTGATCGGCATCGCCGCCAGCCGGTTGAAGGAGCGTTTTAATCTGCCCGCTCTGGTGATCGGCATTGACGAACACGGCATTGGTAAAGGCTCCGGTCGGTCGATCACCGGCGTTGATCTGGGTAGCGCCGTCATTGCCGCGCATCAGGCGGGCCTGCTGATCAATGGCGGCGGGCATAAAATGGCGGCGGGACTTACCGTGGAGGTGGAAAAGCTTGATGCCCTGCGAACATTTCTGACACAGCGCCTGGCGCCCCAGGTGGACGCAGCCAGCGATGCGGGCGATCTGATCATAGACGCCATGCTGGTGGCAGGTGCGGCGACGGTTGAATTGATCGATGCGCTGGCTTTGGCAGGCCCCTATGGCGCGGGCAATCCCGAACCGCGCTTTGTTTTCGCCAATGCCAGCGTGGTTAACTCCAGCATTGTGGGGGGCAAGCATGTGCGCTGTGTCTTGGCGGCGGGGGGTGGCCAAAAACTATCCGGGATTGCTTTTGGCTGCGCTGAAACGCCACTGGGACAGGCGCTGCTGGCGGGCATGCGCAGCGGCCCGCTGCATGTGGCGGGCAAGCTGCGCGCGGATATGTGGCGCGGCGTGCGCCGGGTGCAACTGCATGTGGAAGATGCAGCGCCCATGAATGCTTGAATCACTTGCCAACCGGCGCCGCGCCACATATAACCCCAGCTAGCTGCCCGCTGATTTCATATCAGCTTCCCGGGCGCCCTTCGTCTATCGGTTAGGACGCTAGGTTTTCAACCTGGAAAGAGGGGTTCGACTCCCCTAGGGCGTACCATCTTCTCGCGGGTTTCTTCCGCGATCCGGGCCCAGGCCTATCCCCGCAGGGAGCGCCGGGATGTAACAATGCGTTTTCCATTTAGGCAGGTGTGACCCGGGGTCTGGACACGAGCCTCTGCGGCATTCATCTCATCTTATCTACCGCCATATGTTGGCTGCGCGAGCGAAGCAGTTGTCACGTAACTATCATAAAAGGTTAAGATATTAGTTTCCATTTCCCATTATGAATTTGGTTGACAGCGATCCTATTTTTACTCGAACCGGATTTCTTGGACCACTGCCGTGTATGGAGTATCTACAATGGAGTATCTACAAATGACGCAATTTTTTAAAAACCTTCAGATTGGCTATCGCTTGTATGCCGGCTTTGGCCTGATTTTATTTCTTACCGTCAGCCTGGCAATTCTCTCATGGATTGAAACATCTAAATTTAGCAGAAATTTTGACAGCTTCGGCGTGCTGGCGAATGAAACATTGCAGGTCGCTGAACTGGATCATGATATGGGCCAAATGCTTTTTGCCGTGGACCGGTACCTGCGTTCGAAAACCGGCGCTGATTTGAAACACGCCGTTAATGCAGATGAGAAATTTCGTGAAAATATCGGGCTGTCGCAGCATGGGTTACGAAGCGCTTCGCGTGTTGCATTGCTCAATGATATTTCGGCGCATTCGACAGCCTATCATAATGGCCTGCTGCAGATCGCTGAATTGACACAACGGCAAAATTACCTGACCGAGCAGAAGATCAATAAATTAGAGGCGGAAATAGCAGAAACACTGACAAAATTTAATGCGAATTTGACCAATCTTGGTCTCCTTCCGAGCGCCAAGTCGATCGGCTCCATCCAGGTAAGTCTTAAGATCGTACAGGTTACCCTCGCCAAATTTGTCGAGAGCAGTGATCCGGCGGAAATCGGACGCATGCGCGACGCGTTCATGGAGGCCCAGGCTGGATTTGATCAGCTGGATGCCGGACTGGGTAAGGAGTTTGACGATTTTACCCTGCCGCTCAGGATTGCTTTGCCAGATTATAGCGAGGCTATAGAAGATATATTCAAGGTGCTCAACCAGATCGAAGTGACACGCCGGGAGGTGCTTGACGTTAACGCCCTGGCCATCGGCGAAAAGATCAGGCAGGCCGGGACATCTGCGCAGGATGACGAAAGACGGCTGCAATCGGAGATGTCAAAGTCCGTGGCCCAGGCCAGGACCCAGAATACCGTCATTGCCATTGTGGCGACCATATTCGGCGTCATGATTGCATGGTTTATTGGCCGCGGTATCACGCGTCCAGTGCTGACGCTAACCTCTACGATGGGACGGCTGGCGGACCGTGACTGGACAACGGAAGTTGAGGGCACGGAGCGCAAGGACGAACTGGGGCAAATGGCCCGCGCCGTCTCCTTCTTCAAGGAAAACGGCATGGAGCATGAACGTAACCAGGCCGAGGCCGGACAGCGCGCCGAGGAGCAACGCAAAGCCACGCGCGAGAAAATGATCGAAGAATATATTCTGCCTTTCGACAAATCGGTCGGGGCAGCCCTCAATGCACTGGCGGCGAATTCGACCCAGTTGCAGGCGACCGCCAGGATGATCACGCTGAAAAGCGAAGAAGGCCAGAGTCAGGCGACAACTGTCGCCGCCGCGTCCGAAGAAGCCTCGGCCAATGTGCGGACGGCGGCGTCAGCAGGCGAGGAACTGTCTTCCTCGATCAATGAAATCGCCCGCCAGGTTTCTGAATCCGCGCGCATCAGCAACGAGGCCAGCGTCCATGCGCAACAGACCAATGAGCAGATCAAGGGATTGGCGGAGGCTGCAAGCCGCATCGGCGATGTCATCAGCCTGATTACGGATATCGCCAGCCAGACCAATCTGCTGGCGCTTAACGCCACCATCGAGGCGGCGCGCGCCGGCGAGGCTGGCAAGGGCTTTGCCGTTGTCGCCTCCGAAGTTAAAAATCTGGCCAACCAGACCGCCAAGGCCACCGATGATATCGGCGCCAAAATTGCCGAAATGCAGGCCGCCACGAATCTGTCGGTTGAGGCGATCCAAACCATTACCGTCACGATTGGGCGCATCAGCGAGATCAACACGGCGGTGGCCTCGGCGGTGGAAGAACAGGGCGCCGCCACCCAGGAAATCGCCCAGAATGTCCAGGAAGCCGCCAGAGGCGCCCAGGAAGTCTCAGCCAGCGTTCAGGGCATCACCCTCGCCATAAGCGACACGAGCGCAGCAGCAAGCCAGGTGGCCTCCTCGGCCAACAATCTGTCGAGCCAGGGTGAAATCCTGCGCGCCGAAGTGAACATTTTCCTGGAAAAGATTCGCGCGGCGTAGTCGCGGCGTACTTTCTTGCCCAAAGGGCCGCCCTAAAATGGGCGGCCTTTTTTTGTGGCATAAGATCAATATACCAATGGCCCTATGTAACGCCCCATTATCATCCTGAGCGAAGCGAAGGATCTTGCTTGCGGCGGGTTGAGATCCTTCGCTTCGCTCAGGATGACAATGGGGGAGGGCTCAGGATGACAGCGCATTGCACGGGCCGATGATATTATGTAGTTTCGAGCGCCGCCGTCAATGTGCAGCTTTGCCCAACTGATGGGCGCGCAACGGTAATGCGCGCCAGGCCGGGCACAGAATTGGCAAGCCGACGCCACAGCCAGGCGCAAATATTTTCCAGCGTTGGGGTGGCAAGGCCGTCAATATCATTCAGCAGCCGGTGATCCAGTTCACCGCGCACATCGGCAATGATCGCATCCAGCGCCTCAAAATCCATCACCCATCCGGTTTCCGGATGGGGTTTCCCCTGAATGGCGATCTGTACACTGAACGAATGGCCGTGCACGTGCCGGTAGGCGTGTCCCCGCGCCATATGCGGCATGAAATGCGCCGCGTCGAAATAAAATTGTTTGCTGATCTCAAACATTACGCAATTCCGATAAATTTATGGGTTTGCAGGCTAAGCCGCCATTTGGGATGCGCCAGGCAATAGGCTGTCGCCAGTTCAGTATTGCGGACACGATCTGGTCCATCCATGGGCTGTAATTCAAAATAATCGAAATCCAACTGTTCAAATTTTTCCGGTGGCGCATCGTGCTGCGGATAGACGAGCTTTAGCTCGTCTCCCTTGCGGACATGCAGCGCAGCGGTCGATTTCGGGCTGACACAGATCCAGTCAATGCCCGGCGGCGGCGCCAGGGTGCCGTTGGTCTCGATGGCGATTTCAAATCCCGCCGCATGCAGCGCCTCGATTAGCAGCGCATCCA
>CAYGDL010000009.1:0-31250 GCA_964348545.1 uncultured Alphaproteobacteria bacterium
TTTCCGACAGGCGCAGATTTTGCGGGGTGACGCTGACCCCCTGCCCGGCCAGCCGCGCAATTTCATCCAGCAGCGCCCACGGATCCACCACCACGCCGTTGCCGATCACCGACAGCTTCGATTGGCGCACCACGCCGGACGGCAACAGGCTGAGCTTGTACACCTTGCCATCCACCACCAGCGTATGCCCCGCATTATGTCCACCCTGAAAGCGCACCACCACTTCAGCGCGCTCCGACAGCCAGTCCACAATCTTGCCTTTTCCCTCGTCACCCCATTGGGCGCCGACCACCACCACATTCGCCATTTAATTCCTCAATCCGCGCAAAAAACACCCCCAACGTTAAGCGCCGGGGGAAGCAAACCGACCGACCATATCGTAGTTTGACCTAGAAATTAAGCGCTTTGGCCTGCACCACCAGGGGTATTGCGCGCACCTTGGCCAGCACGGCGTCGTTGATCGCCTCGTCCACTTCGATCAGGGCGATGGCGTTGCCCTGGGCTTTTTCACGGCCCAGATGGAAGGTCGCAATATTTACGCCCGCCTCGCCCAGCACTGTACCCAGCCGCCCGATAAAGCCCGGCTTGTCTTCATTGGTCACATAGAGCATATGCGGACCCAGCTCAGCCTCCAGATCAATGCCCTTAACCTGAATGATACGGGGATTTTGGTCGGCAAACAACGTTCCCGCGACGCCACGGCGCTGGTTTTCGGTCACCACCGTCAAACGCATATAGGTGTGATAGGCGCCCTGCTGTGGCCCCTTGGTTTCGCTGACGCGAATGCCGCGTTCCCTGGCGATCGACGGCGCACTGACCATATTCACATTCGACAATAGCGGCGTCAGCAATCCGCACAGCGCCATGGAAGTCAGCGCCCTGGTGTTGAGATCGGCTACCGCGCCTTCATATTCCAGTTCGACTTCCTTGATCCCGGTTTCCGTCAACTGCCCCGCGAACATGCCCAACTGTTCCGCCAGTTTCATATAGGGGGCAAGCAGTGCCGCTTCTTCGGCGCTGAGCGATGGCATGTTGAGCGCGTTGGTCACGGCGCCATCCACCAAATAATCCGCCATCTGTTCGGCAACCTGCAATGCGACATTTTCCTGCGCCTCGGTGGTGGAGGCGCCAAGATGCGGGGTGGCGATCACATTTTCATGCGCGAACAGCGGATTGTCCGTGGCCGGTTCAACCTCAAACACATCAAGCGCCGTGGCCGCGACCTGTCCTGTATTTAACGCCGCCAGCAAATCTTTTTCGACGATCAGTCCGCCGCGCGCGCAATTAATAATGCGCACGCCTTTTTTCATCTTTGCAATCGTGGCGGCGTCAATAATATTGCGCGTTTGATCGGTCAGCGGCGTATGCAGCGAAATGAAATCGGCGCGTTTGAACAGAACGTCAAGCTCCACCCGCTCGACGCCCAGTTCCTTCGCTTTTTCCGGTGACAGATAGGGATCATAGGCCAGCACCTTCATGCGCAGGCCACGGCCACGATCAGCAACAATGGCGCCGATATTGCCACAGCCTATCAAACCCAGAGTCTTGCCTGTGACCTCGACACCCATGAACCGGTTTTTTTCCCACTTGCCGGCCTTTGTAGACTGGTTGGCTTCGGGAATTTGCCGCGCGGTCGCCAGCATCAGCGATATGGCGTGTTCCGCAGTGGTGATGGCGTTGCCGTGCGGCGTGTTCATAACCACGATGCCGCGCGCGGTGGCGGCGGGCACGTCCACATTGTCAACGCCGATGCCCGCACGGCCGATGACACGCAGGTTTTTTCCAGCCGCAATCACTTGCGCTGTAATCTTGCTGGACGAGCGGATCGCCACGCCATCATAGTCGCCGATAATCGCAACCAGTTCGGCTGGTTTAAGGCCGGTTTTCACATCCACATCGACACCGCGCTCGCGAAATATTTCTGCGGCGCGCTCGCTCATGGCGTCTGCAATTAAAACTTTTGGCATCAGAATGCTCCTGCTGGATAGTCTCTAACACAATTGGAGATCAGGTGCGCACCTGGGCATAGGCCCAATCAAGCCAGGGCAGGAGCGCTGACAAATCACTTCCTTCAACGGTCGCCCCCGCCCAGATGCGCAACCCCGGCGGCGCATCACGATAGGAGTCGATATCAAAGGCGATTTTCTCCGCCTCCAGCAGTCTGGCGATCTGCTTTGCGGCCTTCGCCTGCGCGGCGGCCTCCAGCGCCGAAAACCAGGGATCGACGATCCGCAGGCAAACCGATGTGTTCGACCGGATGGCCGGATCGGCGGCCAGAAAATCAACCCAGGGGGTGCGCGCCACCCAGTCGGCGATAATCTTCAGATTGTTGTCGGCGCGGGCGATCAATGCGCTCAGCCCGCCGATTTTTTCAGCCCAGGATAATGCGCTGAGATAATCTTCCACCGCCAGCATGGACGGAGTGTTGATCGTGGCGCCCTGAAACAGATCTTCGGTCAGTTTGCCGCCGCTGGTCATGCGAAAAAGTTTTGGCATCGGCCAGGGCGGCGTGTAGCTCTCCAGCCGCTGCACCGCGCGCGGCGATAAAGCCAGCATGCCATGCGCCGCCTCTCCCCCCAGCACCTTTTGCCAGGAAAATGTGACCACATCCAATTTGTCCCAGGGTAATTGCTGTGCGAACGCGGCGGATGTCGCATCGCAAATCGTTAATCCGCCGCGATCCGCCGCGATCCACTTTGCGTCCGGTACGCGCACACCCGATGTGGTGCCGTTCCAGGTGAAAATAATATCGCGGTCTTTGTCCACCTGCGAGAGATCGGGCAGGACGCCATAATCGGATTCAAAAACCCGCACATCCTTCAGCTTCAATTGTTTTGTGACATCATTCACCCAGCCGGAGCCAAATGATTCCCAGGCCAAAACATCAATTCCCCGCGCGCCCAGCAGCGACCATAACGCCATTTCCACGGCGCCCGTATCCGAGGCCGGAACAATCGCCAGACGATAATCGCCCGGCATGCCAAGAAGCGCAGCGGTGCGCGCGATAGCTTGCGCCAATTTCGCCTTGCCCGGTTTCGAGCGATGCGACCGGCCCAGGCAGGCATTTTGCAGATTTTCAAGGGACCATCCGGGATGCTTGGCACAGGGGCCGGATGAAAAATGCGGGTTAGCGGGTTGAATATTCGGCTTAACCGGCGTGGCAGTGGCTACCATTGGCGCCATCCTTCTGTAAAACTTCCCGTTGGGAGGAAGCGACCCGCAGTCTGTGTACAGATTCTATTCCCACGCTGTCAATAAAATTATGCTGCGCCGCACAATAAATAGATCGCCCGCCTATACGAAGAAGATACCGTCGCTGATGAAGGGGCGAACAATGGCGTAATTTTCACCGGAGATGGCAAAAGAAGCCAGCATGTTGGCGCGGACGAAACCGCTATTAAGTTGATCAAGCCAATATGCACCCCCCTCGGGATCCGGCGCGCGGTCCAGAACATTCTGGTAAATCAGGTTTACGAAGGCCGCATTGCTCGTATTTGATCCATATTTGGCGATAAATTCTGGCGAGGCTATGAAGCTGGAAGCCATCACGGCCACATAATCCTGGCCCCGGTCCAGTTCTCCCACCCAATAGCCCAGGCCTTCAGTATCCGGCGTCCGGTCAAATGCGGCGCGGTAGAGAAGATATCCCTTGCCCGCCGTGTCGGTTAACAGATTGTCAAAAGCCAGGACCCCGTCGGTAAATTGCAGGCGTTCCACGTCCCGCAAAACATCAATGCCGTCACGGCCCGCGATAGTGTCAGAGACCGTGCGCAAAGCGCCGCTTGCCGCTATTGCATAGGTGTTTCGCGCCCCGGTGTAAATCGACACATCAATGCCCCCTTCGCCGGAAATGGCGTCGTCCCCGTTTAGGCCCTGAAAAATGTTGCGCCCGTCATCGCCCCGCAAACTGTCTGAAAATCTGGAGCCGTTGACATTTTCAATGCCGCGCAAACTATCGGTTCCACCATAGCCATCGCGCGCAATTCCCGCTTTCAGGTCTACATTGACCGATGCCGTGTCCAGAAAATAACTTACAAAATCTCCCTGTGACGGGTCATTGCCCATGCCATCAATGAGGTCGTTGCCGCCAAACCCGCGAAATCCGTTTCTTCCATTATCGCCGATAAGCGTATCACTTCCATCCGAGCCAATAATGTCCTCAATGCCGATGAGCGTGTCTATACCGCCGAACCCGTCTTGCGCAACTCCCAGAGAAAGATTCACCGTGACGCTGACGGCGTCGGTCCCGGAATAATCCGCCGCATCCGCAATGAACAGGGGGATGTTGCCATAGGCAGGTTGCCCGCCACCATCCAGCACATCATTGCCAGCCAGCCCTTTGAGAGTATTGCGGGAGCCGTTACCGCGCAAAACATCATCGAACGCGGAGCCGTCAACGATTTCGATCCCGCTCAGGGTGTCTGTTCCACCAAAGCCATCCAGTGCAAGACCGGTCTCAAGATTGACCTGAACACCGCGCGGATCATTTGAATAGCTGAGAAAGTCTAATCCATCGCGGCCTTCAATCCGGTCATTTCCGGCCAGCCCGACGAAGAAATTATCCAGATCATTGCCCGTCAAAAAATCATTTGAATTGGTTCCGACTACGCCCTCGATCTCAGTCCCGAAGGCGATAGAAAAGTTGTTTATCGCGCCCTCGCGCGCATTTACCGATCCGATTGAGCTAAAACCGCCTTCACGCAAATCCACCCTTACGGCCCGGCTCAAAGCGCTAAGATCCAGACGATCAACGCCCCCGCCATCGGTCAGGGTTTCAATGAAGGTCCCCTGAAGATCAGAAAAAGTGTAGATAGTGTTGCCCGTATTTGAAAGCCTTTCACCATACAGATATTGCAGCGTAAGAATATCATACAGCCCACCCAATGACGGTTGGCCTTGTGCAACACTGCGGTAAGACATTGTTGTATAGGCGACTGAATCTTCAACCCGGCCCAGAAAGTTACCTATGGCGTCCGCTGATTGGAATTCGAGCCCATTATAATTCCCGGCATGTTTCAGGCCTAATGCGTGAAATATTTCGTGCGCAAACAGGGCATAGTCCTGTTCACGCGTGGTCTGATTGGTAACGCTTCCAGAATCAATAAATATATCGCCATCTATCGGCCCGCCATTTGAAAAAGGCAGAAACGCAAAGCCCGAGGAATCATCCTGCTGTGTATTGCTAAATCGAATTTGGCCAAAGGATGTGGCGCTGTCCGGCACTTCAACAAAATCAATGGCGGCGAAGGACGATATTTTGCGCAGGACTTCGCGCGCCAGATCCCGCTCATAGCTGGAAAATGGAGAAAACCCAATTAGATCGCCCGCGCGCACATAGGTAGGCAGCGCAGCAGCGAAGCTGAAGGTAACGCTGACTGGCGTTCCAACCGGAGAGCCCGCATTCCAGCGATAGTCCAGAGATTCAATCAGCGCATCCTTACGGTAATCACCTGAAAACGGAAATGCGATAACCGGTTGCTCCGGTGCTGGCAACAAGGTCAAACCGATGGGGTTGGGATCAGGCTGTTCATCCTGGGGCAAAGGAAGCGCTCTCATTAAGATTTTGAAACGTAAATAATATTATTCAGCCCACCATTACTTTTCAATGAAAGCCCCGCCGGATGATGGACGAGGGCGTCATTTTCTTCAAACAAAAAAGATGCCGTCATTAATCTGCGAGGCGACATTGTTGACGTTTTCGGTTGAAATGGCAAACGAGGCCAGCATGTTGGAGCGTGAGCCGCCATTATTGAGTTCCGCCAGCCAATAGCCGACGCCATCAGCTTCGCCCGCACGATGCAGCACATTCTGATAGAGCAGATTGACAAATTGCGCATTGCTGGTATTGACCCCGTTCAGCGCGATAAATTCCGGCGAGGTGATAAAGCTTGCCGCCACCACTGCGCCGTAATCCTGGCCCCGATCCAGTTCGCGGATCCAGTAGCCAAGCCCTTCGACATCCGGCACACGATCAAAGGCGGCGCGATAAATCAGATAGCCCTTGCCCCCATTATCGGTGCGCGAATTATCAAACGCCAGAACACCATCGCTGAATTGCAGGCGTTCGATGCCTTGCAGGGAATCTATGCCATCACGGCCCGCCGTTCGATCCGTAATGGTTCTTTCAGTGGCATTGCCGGTCAAGGTATACTCGCTGCGCACTCCTGAAAATTGCGCAATATCCATGCCGGCGCCCCCGACAATATCGTCATTACCACCCCGGCCTGAAAACAGGTTTGACAGCTCGTTCCCTTCCAGCCGATCCGAAAATGACGATCCCGTGGCATTCTCGATGTTTCCCAAAAGCCAGTATAGCGTCAGCGGACTTGACAGCGACGCTTCGTTGACAAGCGTCGCGATGCCCAACTTTGTATCCATAATCAGCGAAGGCTGGTAGATCGGTAAAGTAATTGTCCATCCCGCCGCCGCAGTCGAAACATCGACAACGTCTATGCCGCCCGCATCCCATATGGCCTGATATCGCAAATTCTGTAGTAGGGAGTGAGTGCTGTTGCCCACATTGGTTTGCTGGTTGGCGCCGTAAATATATTGCAGGGCCAGCACATCCATCGCCATAGGCGTGGCTGGATCCCAGAAACGGAAATTGTAATTATAATCGTCCCGATACGCCATAACGGAAAACCAGTCATTATTCAGCACATCGGCGCCCAATTGCTCCAATGTCGGGCGACCGGTGCCGCCATCGTCAAAGGGATGCTTCAATCCCAATACATGGCCCAACTCGTGAATAAGCAAAGCATAGCCGGCCGAACCCGGCGCATAAGAGGGTAAATCATAGGCCTGGCTATTGACGTTTATGAAAACATCCCCCGGCGCACCCCGGTAGCCCTGGATTCCGGCATTGCCGGGATAAAAATCCGTCGTAAAACTGGTTTCCGGAAACAGGCCGATGGCCCAGGTGGCGTTGCCGCCAAAAGCACTGACAAAAGCGCGATCAAGAGAGACGGTGACATCCGATCCCGCGTAAAACGCCTCGGCTGGATTAGCGTGATAGCCGACATAATTGAAATTGATATTTGCGAATGTGGAAATATTATTAAATATACTGGTCAGCGTGGCGATAGTGCCCGGGGCGTCCCGCCAGACTTCGTCCTTAAGGCCATCCGCCAACGCCCAGTTAATGGTCCGGGTGCTGCCGATCTGCCAGTTCAATCCGTGCGTCGCCGCGTCAATAATCTTGTCCCCCGCCAATGGGCCGGGGGTATTCACCGAATTTACGCCATGCGACGCGGGTAACTGCGTGGCGCCGGTATCCACGACGCCAAGCCGGTAGGTTCCCATGTCAGCCAACACAGCCGACGAGGCGTTGAGATAGTAGACGCCACTGAAAATCGGGGCAAATGTCCCGCTGGCATTATTCCCGGCCCCGTCATTGTCATCGACAAACTCCAGTGTCCGGCCCGTTACATCATATAATTCCAGAAACGGATTTGGCAGCGTTCCGCGCGCAGTGGCCAATCCCTCAAAGTCAAACTGGTAGACCCGGCCCGCCGTCAGAGAAACACGAAACCAGTCATTATCCGCCGCCGAATCGATATTTCCGGTAATCGATCCGCCAACGGCTATAGCGCCGGTTGTTTGCGTCGAATTGAGAAAATCATCTGCCATAAAACAATACCCTCAAACGCAAAATGTCCGCCAATTTACTTAACCAGCACAGGGTTTTCCTGGAGAAAGCCCAGCCCGGACCTTATGGCAAATTCAACGCGAGACCTGCGTTTACCAGCAAGTATAGCCTTGCCCGCCAGCGAGACAATTCAATCCAGTGTGATATGAATATGGTTATCACGCCCTTTATTTGAATGGGGTTCAGGGGTGTCCGTGACGACCGTCACATTTTTCAATGCCTTAACTGGCGGGCATCAAGCCCGCTGTTCGCTAAAGCACGCTGCGAGACACGGAAATATCCAGATCGCGGATTTTTTTCCGTAGCGTATTGCGGTTTAGGCCCAGCAGTTCAGCGGCCTTGATCTGATTGCCCTTTGTGGCGGTCAGGCACATGGCGATCATGGGACGCTCAATCTCGCGCAGAATCCGGTCATGCAGCCCTGGCGGGGGCAAATCATCCCCATGATCGACAAAATATCTGGCCAGATTACGTTCCACCGCCGCGCCCAGACTATCGTCGCCGCGCGCTGCCGGTTCCTCTGTGGCGCTGCCCAGACTATCAAGCTCAGCCTCAATGATTTCAGCGGTAATCACCTCATCCAGATAAAGCGCCGCCAGACGCATGGCCAAATTTTCAAGCTCACGCACATTGCCCGGCCAGCGATACCGTTTCAACCGCTCCAGCGCCGCCGGTTCAAGGGTCTTGGCGGGTAATCCGGCGGTCTCGGCGCGGGTGAGGAAATGCCGGACCAGATCGGGAATGTCCTGAGCACGTTCACGCAAGGGCGGCAATCGCATGGGCACGACATTCAGACGGTAAAACAAATCTTCCCGAAACAGTCCCTGGGCAATATGCTGCCGCAAATCGCGATTTGTCGCGGCGACAATGCGCACATTCGCGCGGATTGGTGTGCGCCCGCCGACCGTCATATATTCGCCTTCCTGCAAAACGCGCAGCAACCGCGTTTGCGCATCCAGTGGCATATCGCCAATTTCATCGAGAAAAAGCGTGCCGCCTTCGGCCTGTTCAAATCGCCCGGAGGCGCGATTGGCAGCACCGGTGAACGAGCCTTTTTCATGCCCGAATAATTCGCTTTCAATCAGCTCTCGCGGTATAGCCGCCATATTGATGGCGACAAAGGGGCCGGCTTTTCGTTTGCCATAATCATGCAGCGCGCGCGCCACCAGTTCCTTGCCGGTGCCGGATTCGCCGCTGATCATGACGGTAAGATCCGTACCCATCAATCGCGCCAGAATACGGTAAATTTCCTGCATGGCGGGTGATCGCCCGATCAATGGCAGTTCTTCTTCCTCAACACTATCCGGCAGCGGCGCTTCACTGACCAAATTCCTTCGCGCCGCTAACGCCCGCTTAACAACTTTCGTCAATTCATTCAGATCAAATGGTTTGGGCAAATATTCGTAAGCCCCCTTTTCCGCCGCCTTCAGCGCCGTCATCAGCGTGTTTTGCGCACTCATGACGATAATCGGCAAGCCCGGACGATGCTTCTTGATGCGCGGCAACATATCAAACACATTGCCATCCGGCATCATCACATCGGTGATCAGCAGATCGCCTTCGCCCTCGGACATCCAGCGCCACAGATTGGCTAGATTTCCTGTCGTGCGCACATTATATCCAAGTCGCACAAGCGCCTGGTTCAGCACAGTGCGAATGGCGTTATCATCATCGGCAATGATGATGGTTTCAGGCAGTGCTGAACCGGATTGCGGGCTCATGGAGGAGAACCATTTTGCTGGACACGCCCGCGAATGGGCAAAAGGGTACGGAAAACTGTGCGTCTGAGCGACGATTCGCATTCGATCGCGCCACCATGATCGCCGATAATCTTCGCTACCAAGGACAGACCCAGACCCGTGCCATTAGGCTTTGTACTGACGAATGGCTCAAAAAGATGATTTCGGATATCCTCTGAAATACCGGGCCCGTTATCACGAACACAAACTTCAAATGGAAGTGCTGTGCGTATATTCTCACCCGGCAGGGTCAGTCGCATCCCATGCCGATAGGCCGTTGAAAGCGTAATTTCCGCGCCATTGACTCCCTCAAGCGCCTCTGCGGCATTTTTGACCAGATTAAGAAACACCTGAATGAGCTGGTCCCTGTCGCCCATTACTTCCGGCAATGACGGATCATATTCATCCATGAAGCGAATATTTCTGGCAAAGCCCGCCTCCGCGATACGCCGGACATAATCCAGCACCTGATGAATATTAACGGGAATGCGCTGAAGCGAACGCTGGTCGCTAAACGCTTCCATGCGATCGACCAGTTCACATATGCGGTCCGTCTCTGTACAGATCAGTTGCGTCAGCACCTTGTCTGCTTCGTTTGCATTTTGCTGCACAAGCTGCGCCGCGCCGCGAATTCCTGACAGGGGATTTTTTATTTCATGCGCCAGCATGCTGGCCATGCCGGTAACCGAACGCGCGGCGCCACGATGCGTCAATTGTTGATCCATCTTGCGCGCAATGCTGGTTTCACGCAATACAAGCAGCACGTCGCCAGCATCATCGCCAATCGGGGCGACCTGCACATCTGCAATGCGCACACCGATAGTGGGTGTACTGAGATTTACCTCATACTCCCAGAGCGCCGTTCCATCGCGCCGCACCTGTTTGATCATTTCCAGCAAGGGGCTACCAAATGGCAGCAGTTTTGTGAGCGGCTGCCCGGACAGCATATGCGTGCTGGACTGAAAAAACTGCTGCGCCTGAGAATTGACATAGCTAATCCGATCCGCCGGATCTATGACGGCAATAGGATCGGGGATCGCATCCAGAATTATTGCGGGGCTGGTGCTGGCGTCCGCCTTTCGTTTTTCCTCACCGGGAGGAAAACTGGTCAAACTGGTTACCATCAGGCGGCCACCTCCCAAATCTGTTCGGCACAATAGCGGTCCAATTCAACAAGCACGGATTTGGAGCTGTCCAGCGTCACCAGCCGTCGGCGCATGCTTTCACCGTCTGGCATATAGGCCAGATACCAGCCCAGATGCTTGCGCGCCATACGCACGCCGATGGCTTCTCCATAATGCTCAATCATCGCGCTATAATGACTGCGCATGATTTCAAATTGCTTCTGCGGCGACGGCGGGGAAAGCTTGTGGCCTGTCGAGAGATAATGCCTTATCTGTTCAGGAAGCCAGGGACGGCCCTGGGCGCCGCGCCCCACCATCACGGCGTCCGCGCCCGACGCGCTCAGCGCCCGCCTGGCGTCTTCCTCGGTTTCGATGTCGCCATTTATGACCACGGGAATGGAAACCGCCTGTTTGACCTGCGCGACGAAATCCCAGTCTGCGCGGCCATTATAGAATTGGCAGCGTGTGCGCCCGTGCACAGTAATTAACTGCACCCCAAGCGTCTCGGCCCTTTGCGCCAGTTGCGGCGCATTCCGGTTGCCATCATCCCATCCGGTGCGCATTTTCAGCGTGACAGGAACAGCGACCGCCTGGACGGTTGCCGCAATCAGCGCCGCCGCCAGGTCCAGATCCCGCATCAGAGCCGAACCCGAAAAGCCGTTGACAACTTTCTTCGCGGGGCACCCCATATTGATGTCGATGATCTCAGCGCCCATATCGGCGCATATTCTGGCCGCTTCACCCATCCAATATGGCTCGCAACCCGCAATCTGAATCGCCAGAGGTTTTTCATCCTCCGTGGAGCGCAAACGGCGCTGCTGTGCTATGGGCCGGGACAATAGCTCCCGGCTGGCCAACATTTCAGAAAATACCAGTCCCACGCCCTGCTTACGCACTATACGGCGCATCGGCAAATCGGTTATTCCTGACAGGGGCGCCAGAAAGACCGGATGCGTGATTTTAACGGAGCCCAGACTGATGGTCATTTTTTAGGCAGCCACTGATGTTGACTAATATATGTGCAAAACTAGCCATTACTAGCTGGAAATACAAGCCATTTATTGCACTGCGGTGTAATTGACCACATGGTCGCAACGGCCCATCCTGGAATGGCGCAAACAAAGGATTGAAAACAGGGCATGTTGACAACTGCGTTAATCATGGCGGCCGGAAAAGGCCTTCGCACTATCGGATCGGTCCCGAAACAATATAGGAATATTGCTGGGGAAATGCTGTTGCGACATACCATTATGCCATTCATGCAGCACAAGGCGATTGACCTTGTGAGGGTGGTCATCAGCCCGGAGGATCAGGAACTTTACGCACAGGCGACAGAAGGATTAGCTCTGGGGCCTCCTGTTTTTGGGGCCGCCAACCGGCAGGCGTCTGTCCATAACGGACTGGAGGCGCTGGCGACGAATCCACCGGATCGGGTTCTGATCCATGACGGCGCGCGGCCATTTGTCGGCGCAGCCATTATTGACGCCGTACTTTCTGAATTGGAAAATGCAGACGGCGCCATTGCGGCGATCCCGGTGACGGACGCCATAAAATTGACCGACGGGCATAATATTGTGCGTGGAATAGAGCGCGATAATCTGTGGCGGGCGCAAACCCCCCAGGGATTTCGCTTTCCGGCCATTCTTGAGGCCCACCGCATGGCTATTGGACTGGCATTGACGGATGACGCTGAGGTGGCGGCGCAAGCCGACCTTCGAATTCGCGTGGCCACTGGGCATGAGGATAATTTCAAAATCACCTTTGAAGAAGATTTTGCGCGCGCGGAACGCCTAATGGGGGGGGGCACACCATGCTGACACGAATGGGACTGGGTTATGACGTGCATCGCTTCAAAGCCGGAAATACGTTGTTTTTATGCGGCGTCGAAATTCCACATACAAAATCCCTGGAGGGGCATTCTGATGCGGATGTCGGATTGCATGCACTGACGGACGCCATTCTGGGCGCGCTTGCGCTGGGCGATATTGGCCAGCATTTCCCACCCTCTGATCCACAATGGAAGGGGACGGCATCCCATATTTTTTTAGCCCATGCCGGGAAACTTGTTCGCGAAGCAGGTGGCCAGATTATAAATCTGGATATTACCCTGATCTGCGAAGCGCCGCGTATTGGCCCTTATCGGCTATTAATGCAGCAAACTATCGAGCAAATACTTCAACTGCCACAAGGAACGGTTTCGGTCAAAGCAACAACAACCGAAGGGCTGGGCTTCACCGGGCGAAATGAAGGCATTGCAGCGCAAGCGGTCGCGGCCGTGAGCATACAGGCGTGAAATATTCCCCGCTGCCCCCTGGATTGGGTTTTTTCAACCCTGTCTGCCTGATCGCCACCTGGTTCGGGTCGGGCCTGCTTCCGGGCGCGCCCGGCACCTGGGGATCCCTTGCCGCATTGCCCTTTGCCTGGGCGCTGGTCTGGCTTGGCGGACCTTTGGCATTGCTCGCCGCACTCGGGATCATAATTGGCATTGGTGTCCGGGCCGCTGGACGTTACACTCAGGCGTCAGGTCTCAAGGACTGTCAAACTATTGTAGTCGATGAAGTGGCGGGCCAGTGGCTGACGCTGCTGTTTGTGCCGCTGGATCCTGTTGAATATTTTGCCGCGTTTTTATTATTTCGAATTTTTGACATTTTCAAACCCTGGCCTGCCAATATGGCAGATCGCAAGATGACTGGCGGATTTGGCATCATGCTTGATGATATGATCGCCGGGGCGTATGCATTATTTCTGATGCATCTTGGATTATATGTAATCAAATAAAACCCTGCAGGAGACACCACCATGTTCCCAACAAAAACCCTGAAACTCGCGGAAATGCTTTTGGCTGATTGCGCAGCGGCGGGACTGCGTATCGCCACGGCCGAATCGTGCACCGGGGGGCTGGTTGCTGCATGCCTGTGCTCCATTCCGGGCGCATCCTCCGTGTTTGATCGCGGTTTTATTACCTATAGTAATGAGGCAAAGCGCGACCTGCTGGGCGTGCCCGGTGATCTGATGGCGGATGTTGGCTCGGTAAGCGAGCCGGTAGTGCGCATGATGGCGGAAGGTGCGGTGGAAAACTCTAATGCGCATCTGGCCGTAGCGGTTACAGGAATTGCGGGTCCGGGCGGCGGCACACGCATGAAGCCCGTCGGCCTTGTGCATGTGGCGGCGGCGCGCGAACGCAAACCCATTCTGCATGAGCTCTATCATTTTGGGGATATTGGTCGCGAAGAAATCCGCATGGAGGCCGTTTATGCGGCGCTCGAATTATTGCACCGGCATCTGCTGCGGTAATACGCCGCCGGAAACCGGCCTGACATCGCATTGTTGATTAAAGCAAAATTATATGAAAATCGGCTTCATATTTAACGCCCAATCCCATCAGATTTTTCACAGCCTTCCTGTCGCCTGCGCATTGTCATGTGACTATCCTGAAATTCAGGTGACGCTGTTCGCGCGCAATAAGACGCAATCAGAGTTTCTTCGTTGCCTTGCAGGCTATTATGATGCGAACAACCTGCAATATCAGATCGCCGCGCCACCCCCTCCCTATTCCTGGATGTCGACCGACGCGCCAGCGCCGAAGCGCTTGACATTGTTATGGAACCTCTGGAAATTTTTACATTTTGACGCGCTCGTGACGCCTGAACGTACGAGCATCAGTTTGCGCCGGATGGGGTTGCGCTCAACAAAATTCATTCACACAACCCATGGCGCAGGCGATGACGAACGCGACTGGGATACGCGCATCCGTGACTTCGATCTGGTGCTATTGCCCGGCGCCAAACGCCGGGATCGCCTTCTGGAAAAGGGTCTGTTGCGGCATGGCCACTATTATGTCAGCGGATATAACAAGTTTGATTTGGTAAGGCGTATGGAAACAGGGCGCCCACCCAGTTTCAGCAATGGCCGCAAGACGGTTTTGTATAACCCGCATCATAACAAACACTATAGCTCGTGGAATAAAATTGGGCACAAGGTGCTTGAATATTTTGCGCAATCCGATCAGTTCAATCTGATCTTCGCTCCCCATATCCGCATGCTTGATGATGGCATTCTAACCAAGCGGGAATTTATGCCCTATAAGGGGATGGAACATATCCTGATTGATACGGGCAGTGAGCGCAGTGTTGATATGAGTTACAGCCTGGAAGCTGACATATATCTTGGCGACTGGAGCAGCCAGGTTTATGAATTTCTACTGCATCCGCGCCCGGTCATATTTCTTAATTCGCACCACCATGAATGGCAGGGCAAGGAAGATTATCTGTGGTGGACGCTGGGCAAGGTTGCTGAAAATATTTCTGAAATGCATGCGGCCCTCACGCCCGACCAGGCCTGGCAATCGCAATATGAAGCCGCGCAGAAAGCTGCCTTCAATTATACGTTTGCAGAAGCGGCGCAATCCGCACCCGAACGATCTGCGGCTGCCATCAATATATTTCTAAAACATGGCCGTATCGAAGATGATTTTGTATGACGCCTTAATGGCCAAGCGCGGTTCGTGCGGCATCCGGATCCAGGGCCGCAAAGGCTTCATACTGGCTGAGAAATACTTTGCCACTTAAATTCTGCAGAAGATGGCTGCGCTGTAACTGGTCCATGACCGGTCCCTTGATTTCGGAAAAATGCAGCCGCACATGAGAATCCTGAAGCCTGGCATTGATCGCCTCCAGGCTTTCCAGTCCGCTGGCGTCAATCGAATTTACCGCCGCGCACATCAGCACAACATGTTTAATATCCGGGTTTTGTGAAACCAGATTTTGAACCGTATCTTCCAGAAAGCGCGCATTCGGGAAATACAGGCTTTCATCAACCCGTAAATTAAGCACATGCGGGCTGGTCACAACCTTGTGCCGCAGAATATTACGAAAATGTTCCGTTCCGGGAACCTGTCCAACGATCGCATAATGCGGGCGGCTGGTGCGGTAAAGATGGATCAGAAGCGATAACAGCACCCCCGAAAGAATTCCAATTTCGACACCCGCCAGCAACGTCAGCACAATGGCGGTGAACATGGCCGCAAAATCACTTTTCGAATACACCCAGGTGCGACTGATCACGCGCGGATCAATCAGGGAGAGCACTGCGACAATGATCGTCGCCGCCAGTGTCGCCTGGGGCAGAAAAAACAGAAACGGCGTCAGGAAGACCGTTGCCGCCGCAATACCCACCGCCGTAAAGGCGCCCGCAGCAGGCGTTTCGGCGCCGGCATCGAAATTGACAACGGATCGCGCAAACCCGCCCGTAACCGGAAACCCCCCGGACAGGGCCGATGCGATATTTGCAGTGCCAAGGCCAATAAGTTCCTGATTGGGAACAATCCGCTGACGGCGTTTTGCCGCAAGTGTCTGCGCAACCGAGACGGATTCTACAAATCCAATAATGCTGATCAATAAAGCGGATCCGATTAATGAACGCCACAGGTCCGGATCAAAAGAAGGTGTGGTAAAGGGCGGCAGGCTGCTGGCGATGCTGCCAACAATGCGCACACCTTTGGCGTCAAGCGAAAATTGCATGCTGATCATCGTCGTGCCCAGCACGGCCAGAATCGGACTGCTTTTTACAATAATATCGGCCAGCCGTTGTGAAATTCCCAGGCGCAGCAAAACCCCCTTCAACTGTGTTCGCACCAGCACCAGAAACCCGATCACCGACGCGCCAACAATGAAGGTGGGCGCATTGACCTTTTCCAGTTGCGAGAACAGCCCCACAGTGATTTCAATCAGATTCTGGCCACCGGCCCCAACGCCCAGAATATGTTTTAACTGACCGGCGGCGATAAGAATGCCCGATGCAATAATGAAACCGGCAATTACGGGATGGCTTAAAAAATTGGCTAAAAATCCCAGCCTGAAAACACCCATCAGGATCAGGATCAGGCCGGACATAAACGCCAGGCAAATCGCCGCCAGATAATAATCAAAGCTGCCCGCCGCAGCGATATCCCCGACCGCGACCGCCGTCATGAGCGAGATGACGGCAACCGGCCCCACGGCCAGGGTCCGGCTGGTTCCAAAAATCGCATAGGCCACCAGTGGAAGGATGCTCGCATAAAGGCCAACTTGCGGGGGCAAACCCGCCAGCATCGCATAGGCCAGTGATTGCGGAATCAGCATCAGCGTCACGACGATTGCCGCAATCAAATCATTGCTCAGCGTCACGCCATTATAGGTTTTTGCCCATTCCAGAATCGGAAAATATTGTTTCAGCATCGGGACGCGATTGCGAAAATGCAGCCTGTGTGGAAGGTCTGCATATTACTCTCCTAAAAAGAATTAAGGGGAAGTTTGAGATAGCTGACGCCATTGGCTTCAGCAGGCGGGAAATGCCCGGCGCGCATATTGATCTGTACGGAGGGCAGAATCAGTGCGGGCATATTCAGTGTCGCGTCACGCGCCTGCCGCATTTTGACAAAGGCTTCCTCGCCGATTCCTTCGTGTACATGAATATTACCGGATTTCTGTGCGGCGATGCTGGTCTCCCAGACATATTCCTTGCGCTGCGGGGTTAGATAATCATGGCATAAAAACAGCCGGGTATCGGCAGGAAGTGACAGAATTTTCTGAATGGAGCGATACAGCGCGCGCGCGTCACCCCCAGGAAAATCGGTGCGCGCCGTACCATAATCCGGCATGAACATCGTATCGCCGATAAAGGCCGCGTCCCCCACAATATAGCTCATGCAGGCAGGCGTATGTCCGGGCGTGTGCATCGCCGTCAGTTCAAGCGCGCCAATCAGCAGCTTCTCCCCGTCCTTCAACAGCCGGTCAAACTGGCTGCCATCGGTGGAAAACTCCACACCGGTATTGAATATTCTGGCGAACACCCTCTGTACAATTGTAACACCGGCACCGATGACTATCCTGCCTCCGGCGCGTTCCTGCAAATAAGGCCCCGCGCTCAGATGGTCCGCATGCACATGCGTCTCTAAAATCCATTTAACATCCAGATTATTTGCCTGAATATGGGCAACTATCCTGTCCGCAGACTGGCTATAAGTGCGTCCCGCAGCAGCGTCAAAATCCAGCACGGGATCAATGATGGCGCATGCCTTCGAGGCTGGATCCCGAATTACATAGCTGACTGTAAACGTAGCGGGATCAAAAAAACCATCCACCTGTGGATGCATTGGGCGCTCCATAATTTACGAAAATAATCTGTAAAAATATAGAAGATCGCCATTGATATACAAGTCCTAAATGCGTTCAGCCTTTGGGGGATTTAAGCGCCGGGCCCATCATCCTTCGACTGATGCAGCCTGGACCCCGTTATCATCCTGAACAAGGAAGGAAATATGATGACGACTAAAACGATGCGGGACAGATGCATGAACGAAATATAGGCCGTCGCCGAACCGATGGACAGGGCGATCAGGCTCATTTCCGCCAGACCGCCGGGCGCCAGCGCCAATATTAATGGCCTGGGCAAATCACCGATCATCGGGGCGGCGATGATACCGGTAAGCGTCGCCGCCAGCACCATCATCAGGCCGGACCCGATGGCGTACAGGATTGTGCGCCACACACGGCCGAGCGTCAGTCCCGCGAACCGGCAGCCAATGCCCGCGCCGATCACAATCTGCGCTCCCGCCACAATCGGCCCTGGCGGCGCGGCGCTGGTCAATCCGCTAACATGCAGGATGACGCTCAACAGCATCGGCCCCAACAGCGCCCCCGCCGGCAAATGTAACTTTGACGCCAGCGGCACCCCTATCACGGCACAGCCCGCCAGCAACAGCATATCCACAAGCTCCGGTAATCCCTCCGGCCCAGGCGGCATGGATGGAATATTCAGCCCTTCAATATAGCGGAAATAAACCGGAATTGTGCCCACTACCACCAGAATTCTGGTTGCATGCACCAGGCTGATCGTCGCCGGATTTCCGCCCATGCTTTCGCCCACCGTCATCATTTCGGTGAGACCTCCTGGCGCACTCGAAAAATAGGCGGTCGCCCGATCCAGGCCCGCGACGCGACGAAAAAACTGATAACTCAGAGCTGTAATCACAGTCATAAAGCCCAGCATCACGCCCATGGAGGGTAGCCATTGCACCGCCTGCTGTATGATCGCCGGGCGGAACGCACTTCCCAGCATAATGCCAAGGATAGCCAACATGATCTTTCGCAATGTCAGCGACATATGGGTGGGCGCGCCCACCAGGCTGGCGGCGGTTGTGAAAAACATGGCCCCCAGCATCCAGGCCAGCGGCGTACCAATCCACGCAAACACGCCACCGCCCAACGCCGCCAGCGCCAGAGTTCCAGCAAGTCGCGCAGGCAGCCCCGCGCGCTCCAGCAATTGCATCTGCATACCTGATTTCGCCCTACATTAATCCGTAAACTGTTCCATCAGGATGCGTTCGTCCAGATCGTGCCCAGCATCGAACAGAATTGGCACGGTTACGTCCTCGGCCATGAGGACTTCCACTTCGGCAACGTCTCGCACCTCAAGCATGTCCGCAACGGCGCTGACCGGGCGCTTGTCGCGTTCCATAATTTCAAACAGCACGACGGCGCTTTGTGGCAGCAAGGCGCCACGCCATCGGCGCGGACGAAACGCGCTGATCGGCGTAAGCGCCAGCGCCCCCGCTTTGATGGGCAGGATGGGGCCATGCGCAGACAGATTATATGCTGTGCTGCCCGCGGGCGTCGCCACCAGCACGCCGTCGCAGTTCAGTTCTTCCATGCGAACGCGCCCATCAATGGAAATACGAATTTTCGCCGCCTGACGGGTGGCGCGCAACAGCGAGACCTCATTGATTGCCAGCCCCTCGTACTTTGCGCCCTGCATATCGGTCGCGCGCATCCGCAGCGGGTTAAGTTTTGTGACTTCTGCATTTTGCAGCCGCTCGAAAAGATCATCTTCGCGATATTCATTCATCAGGAATCCCAGGGATCCCCGGTTCATCCCATATATGGGAATATTGCGCCCCATGAATTGATGGATGACCTGCAACATCTGTCCATCGCCGCCCAACGCCACAATGACATCCGCCGCATCAGGGGGCGAACAGGGATAGCGCCGGGCAAGCACCGCCAGCGCGTCCTGCGCCTTGTTTGAATCGGAGGCTATAAACGCTATATTTTTATAAGCCATATCTGGGCTATCCGCCGGAACTGTACATGGGTGGGCGCTGCGCCGCCCGCTTCACTTTTCATAAGGTGAAAGCAGGGCTTTGTCTATTATTGTGGATGGAATTCTACAGGCAGGCGTCAACCGCCCTGTAATCTGGTCAGGCCGCTAAAGATCGCGGCGATACGTCGCCATAAAGTCTTTCAGCGTGTCCAGGCCCGCAATCGTGCTGGCCAATTGCCGGAAAGCGACGCCATTGCTCGCACTGGATCGGCTGATTACGTCGAAACTATCTGCATAGGGACTTGCTGCCATCTGCGCGTCATAGCGGCCACGCAGCTTGTCCAGCCCTTCCTGTTGTCCGGCCAAAGCATAAGCGATGGCGGCCCGCATGACGCGCCCCTGCACCGCCACATCCAGAGGCTTGTCTGGCGGCGGAACGCTATCCCCCAGCACCTTGTCCAGGCTGGAAGCCGCCATTGGCCAATCCTGCGCCGCCCAATATATATCGGCCCGCAGCAGGTTTGCTTCAGGATCCTTCAGATCGGCAATCAATTCCAGCCCTTGCTCAAATTCAGACAGCTCCGCAAGCGCGCGCGCCTCCATGATCAACCGCTTATAGGTCAGATCTTCGGGCAGCCGCGTCTGGCGCGTGCGCCGGATCGTATCGAGCGCCTTTGCCGGTTGCTTGTCCAATAGCTGAATGACCGCCAGCCTGACAGCAACTTGCGCTTTGGCCGTGCCAGCCAGGCGGAACCGCACCTGGTGATCCAGCAATTCAATCGCTTCGTCCAGAAGATCCACCGTAACCAGACGTTCGCCCAGACGACGGATCATTTCATCGCCATCCGCACCTAATGGAGTCAGTTCCCGGAAATCATAATAGAGCGCCAGCGCCTTGATTGCAGGCATCGCATCAGAACCGTTTCTTAAATATAAGTCGGCAAATACTTCGTTCATCTGGTCCGCGATGCGCAACGACCGCTGGGAATTGGGAAAATAGGTGACCGCGCTGCGCATCACAGTAAGCGCCTCACGGAACGAGCTGTTCGCCGCATAACGCGCGCCCAGCGCTTCAAGCACCTTCAATTCCGTATCATCACCACGCCAGGCATATCGCAGCGCCTCCAATTGCTCGATCGTGCTGCTATTGTCCTGGCTGTTCAGCTTGTTTAGCAGCAATAGACGAGACAGGCGCGCGGGTATTTCTGTTGGCCTGTAATGCGTCGCGATAACCTTGTCATATGTATCCAGCGCCGCATCCGTTTTACCGCGCACCTCGAACAGATTTGCCTGTAATAAATGCGCTTCGCTTGCCATCTGTGGAACAAGGGCTGCAATTTTCACATTGTTCAGTTCCCGTTCGGCGCGCTCGATCTCTCCCATCGACAGGGCGGCGGTTCCGGCCAATATGCGCATTTCATCCCGAATTTCAGTGGAATATTTTCCCAGCACGGCGAATCCGCTATCAAAGTTTATCAGCGCCTCCTTCCATAAGTTCTGCTGCGCCTTAATCGCGCCCAGCCACAATTTTGCGTGTGAGTCGTTTTTCAACGCACCGACTGTCAGATCTTTTTCGGCCTTGTCATAGCGCCCGAGATAGTAGTTCGCGACACCAGACAGCCCCTTGAAATAAGTATCATTAATGACATTCGCATCTTCGCTCGCCATGATGCCGAGAACACCAAGCGCCTCTGCCTCCAGCCCATGCGCCAGATAAAACTGAGCCAGGCTCATCTGATTGTTCTTGCGTGCGACAAGCTTGCTGGAGGCGATGCTGGCGCGCAATTGATCGCGGGTTTCACTGAATTTCTCTGGCGGGCCGCGCCGCCAACGTTCAAAATCCATAAAAGCGGGGGCCAGCGGCGTCATGCCCGCCTTGCGGCCCTCACCTAAAGAGCGGGCCACATCGTCAGAAATCTGCAATCCTGAACTGGCGGTTATTTCTACGTACCCGGGCGCTGACCTGACCTTGAGACGATCCGACCTGGCAACCAATGCCACCCCCTGACTGGTGGCCAGCAATTCGAAATCAACATATTGCCGGTTTTCAACCACCGCCTGGGTAGCTTCCAGAACCGGAGCGATCACCAGTTTCTCCCCAATGACAGGATCGATCACACTGATCGGCGCTGTCGGGTTGCCCGCACGCACGCGCACCAGGCCATGGGGTTCGGCCTCCGGCTCCCGAATCACCGGCAAAATGCCATCCGGCATACCGGCTTCAGAGAGAAGATCGATCTGCCACACCGAATGGCGGCGCTCCACACGCGGCAGGAAGCCGGGGGCTATCTTGAATGCCAGCACTGTGGCGTCCTGATCGTCAAGCTGCTCGCCTTTCAAAAGCACATCGCGCTTGAGCAGGGATAAAATAGACAAATCAACACGCGCTGGTTTCTCAAACGCCACCCAGAGATATTCGCCACGTAAAAATACCGCAGCGGCCACATCCTTCGGAAATGGAAAGCGCAGCCGTAATCCACCCGCGATTTCCTTCACTCGCAATTCAAAATCAATCTGTCCGTCAACCGTGATCGACGCCTGTTTTTCATCTTCAATGGTTTTCGCCTTACCCAGTGCGGCCGCCACCACCTCTTCTTCAACCCGTTTTTTGGTTACCTGCTCCAGCAACAGCGCCTTCTCACGCGCCGCCCGCGCTTCCGCCGCGCTGCGTTCGGAAGCTATCTTTGCCACAGGCCCGGGCGGCGCTATTTCTGCGATGGCCTCAGCAGGAACGGGCTTCTCGCGCGGTTTGATATCGGCTTTTTCTATTGGCTTTTCTTCGGCTGGCGGCTTGTTTAACAAATCAACAACCACAACCTTGTCGAACTGCCTGACTGCGAGGCCAAACTCACCTTTCAGCGGGAAACGCACCTCTTTACCCGATTTATCGGTTTTTGGAGCGCCTATATAAGCGGCCAGGCGTCGTGCGATTTCTGTATAATTCGCCTTTAGTGGTTTATCGAACGTAACCACCAGTTCCTTGTTGGCGATAGCGGCTTTATATCCGGGCTTAGAGGGCCAATCAAAAACGATCCTGCCATAATCCTTATGCAGTCCCGCACGCATTTTGACCGATTGCTGCGCCATCACGGGCGCAGCGCCCATCGCCAATATAGCCGCAAACAAAGCTAACAACAGGCGCCGGGTTGCAATGATTTTCATTTTCCACCCAACTCCCGGATCACGAGTTCAACCACATCGCCCGTGGCGGTTCCCCCATCCGCCGTGATAGCATGACCCACGGGGATGATGGATAGGGTTGCCCCAGCCCGGGCCAATAATTTCCTGGCCGTCATGGCCCGGCTCAACGACAATTCCCAGGCCGATCCAAACCCACCCGATTCCGAAAGTGCGGGACGATCCACTTCATCAGAATAAACATGAATTTCCACACGATTTTTTATGGATGCCAGCGACTGCCCCACGGCTTCCAAAACCGCCATGGCAGTGGCCGCCGGTTGCGCCATTTCAGGTTCAAACAACATATTCACCGGCAACGCTATTATAACGCGATCCGGCCTGCCCTCAATTCGCGCATTTCTCAAAACCGTATGATTGCGGAATTTCTCCCTGATCACGGCTTCCAGATATCCAAGATCGATCCCCCTGGGTTCCTGAATGCGCAGGGGGCGGGGGTCATTTTCTGTCTTCAATATAGCCCGTTCCCGACCAGGTGAGAATTCATCGCTCAAGCCACTGACAATCAATTTCCATGCTTGCGTCTGCAATTGCGACATGGCGAACAGCATGACGAAGAACGCCAGCATTAGAGACATCAGATCACTGAACGACACCATCCAGGCCTGGCTGACGGCGGGCGGCGGATTTGACAGAATATGAGATTCCGGATCGTCGTCAGGCATCATTTCACCTTGCCCTCGGGAGTAGGCTGCCTGTCAACGTCAGAGACAGTATAAAACGCGATATCCAGCCCTGGCGTCTCCCCCTCAAGAACAACCATTGAGATGGATTGGGGGGCAACGTTTGCCTTAACCAAGGTCTGCGCAAAACGGCTGAGCTGGCGAAAAATGAACGGCTGTTCGGTATCACTGGCGGCGGTGACGCCAGCGATTTCGTCCTGCGTCATAACAATTCTGAGTTCAATAACCGGCAATGTTTCGCCCGCATCACGGCTCACCATGGCCGTGGCGATATCCTGGGCCATGACCACGCCCTCCGGCGTCAGGACACCGGTGCGCGGAACAAAAATATTTGCCCGGTCAAGGCGTACCATCAATGTCCCCTGATTGCTGCGCAGCAGCTTTACTCCTCCGAGTGTGTCGCGCCCCCGAAGCGTGCTGATGACTGAATCGAGATATTCCTGATCGTGCAGAACCACGCCAGTCTGAGAGGCCACGACGCCAAATTCTGACAGCACACTGGACTTGACGAATTTCTCCTTAATACTGCTTACGGCGGCATCGACCCTGGATGGATCGCGCGCTGACACGGTGTACAGCATGACAAAAAACGCCAGCATCAGCGACATCAGGTCACTGAACGTAACAATCCACCCCTGCTTTATGGCCGGAGGCGGTACGATCATATTTCCTGAATCATCCATCATAACTTTTACCGTCGACCGACAAATCGGGTCCGCCTAAAGAGAGTCAAACAGCGCGTCGATATCGTCCTGATCATTAGCAAGACTGGCCAACTGCGGTCCGTTCAGCAATGCCGCATCCGGGCAGCCATTATCTTTTGAATCCGGAGTTTCCGCATCATTACCCGGAAACAGATCGACGATTTTCGTGACCCGGCTTTCAATGCCTTTCAGGGTGTTCACGACCTTGCCGATGCGCTGCCCGGTAATGTCCTGAAAATTTGACGCCTCATAGATTTTGACGACAAGGGCGTTTATTTCCTCGGCGTCTGATCCGGTCAAAACTCCGCAAATCCTCTCCAGCTTCTCAACTGAGTCGAGAATGGTCGTTGTCGCTTCCTCAGTCGCCATAACCACGGCGTCCAGTTCGTCGGTCGCCTCGGGAATGTCCACCTCACGCATTGCGTTTGGACGAATACCCGAAATTTCCCTGCGGGCCATGACGATGAAATCCTGCATTTCATCGATTTGCTCCCTTAATGTATGAATGTTCGGATCCGCCAAACGTTCAAGTTCGGCTAAAACCGCATGCAATAAACCAGGAAGCTGATCAACAGGCACCATTTCGCCCACCGACCGCCGGATAAGGGCGATCTGATCAGACATTATGTTTTGCACTTTTATGCGGGCCATTCAAGCACTCCTGAATTCTACCAAACCTGTAAATTTTAACCCGTCGCGCCGGGCAGCTTTCTTTGCTTTGCCATCTCTATCGTCAGCCGCTTTGCTGCATCCGCAGTCATTTTGCTTAGCACTTCGGCCATCTTTGCTTCATTCATACGCTTGGCGACAGCCAACAAAACTTCCATGTCCAACTGGTCAAAAATCGCGGCGGCGCTTTTCGCCTTCATGCTTTCATAGACCTGCACAAGTTTCGCAAGCCTTTCTTCTTCCTGCTTGTCGAAGCGATCGATAAGCGATGCGACTCTCGACTCAATTTCTTTCAGGCGGGTAATGCGCTCCTCCACCCGCTTTTCCGCAGCGGTCAGAAGCGTTTCGCGGGTTTCGAGCGTTTTCGCCCGCGCCTCAAGCTCCTGCCTGCGATCGGCAAGTTTTTGCAGCAATGCAACCTCTGATTCACTCATGCTGGAGATATCATTGGGATCACTGGCCTTGGCAGCCGCATCGGACCCGGCCGTTTTGCCTTCTGGCACGGACATAGCCGCCGGCGCCTCTGCTGGTGTTTCAGCATTGGCCTGGGATATGCCCGCCCGAAAATCGCTAACATCATTCCAGATGCCGTCAACTTTCAATCCCAGCAGCAATGCAATGCTCAGCATCACAACGGGCAGCAGCCGAATTTGATCCAGAAAATGATTGATATATCTGGACATTAACGCATCGCCTTCAGCGCCTGGCGAAGATCGCTATCTGTAGGCGTTTCCCTGCGTGGCGGCTCGGCTTTGATGGGATCCACCTCACGCAGGGATGGCTTGCGCAAGCCTTCGTCAATACGCGATAACGCCTCCAGCGGGCTGGGCTTGCGTCCCAGCGCGCCACCGCCGCTCAAGCCGCCCGCCAATCTGTCCGCCAGGCTGTTTCCAGATTCGACGATCACGCCCAATTCATCGGACAGCGCCCGCGCCGCCGTGATTTTCCCGGACAGATCTTCGGCAATTGACACACTGCTCCGGCGCAAATGCTCAACACTGTTGCGCGCTCTGTCCGTCGCTTCATGCAGCACACGCACAACCTCGTTCAACTCGCTCTGGCCGCCTCGCAGCAATGCAAGCCGCCGGTTAAGGATGAAGCAATACCCAATCGTCACGATAAGCAGGACGGCAACCAGGCTTTCCAATATCAATCCCGCGGGCATGACTGACTCCTATCGTTTGACCGACGCATCTGTTTTCAGGTTGTTCGTGACCCGCACAGATATTTTATTGCCCATTCTTCCCATGCGCCCTTTCAGAAGGTTTACCGAACCGCACCGCATATGGATCACCGCATCCGGCCCGCAATTCAGCATCAGCGTCTGTCCCACCTGAAAATTCATGACCTCGCCCAGCGATAGGGACTGTTCGTCAAGAAGCGCGTCTATGGGAATTTCAGTATTCCAAAGCTCAGTCGCCAGATGGTTTTCCCAGATCGAATCCCGTCCGAATTTTTCACCCATGAACATTTGCAAAAGCAGTTCACGAATGGGCTCCAGCGTCGCATAAGGCAGCACCAGTTCAATGCGCCCCCCGCGATCCTCCATATCTATCCGTAAACGTACTAAAATTGCGGCGTTGGCAGGGCGCGCGATGGCGGCAAAGCGCGGATTGGTTTCCATCCGGTCCAGTTTGAAGGTCACCGGTGACAAAGGTTCAAAGGCCGCGGACATGTCTTCGAGTACGACTTCGATCATGCGCTCAACCAGCGAGCGTTCAATGGTCGTATAGGGACGACCTTCAATACGCATCGCAGCCGTGCCACGGCGTCCGCCAAGCAGCACGTCCACGATAGAATAGATTAGATTGGAATCGACCGTAAACAGGCCATAATTGTCCCATTCCTCCGCGCGATGCACCGCCAGAATAGCCGGCAGCGGAATTGAATTCAGATAATCGCCAAAACGAACCGAGGTGATGTTATCCAGGCTGACTTCAACATTGTCGGACGTGAAATTGCGCAATGATGTGGTCATCATGCGGACCAGGCGGTCAAACACAATTTCCAGCATCGGCAGGCGCTCATACGACACCAGCGCCGAATTGATCATCGCCTTTATGCCATTGCGATCATCGCCATCGGAATCGCCGCCGTCAAAGCCGAGCAGGCTGTCGATTTCGTCCTGGTTCAGAACCCGGCCAACCACGCCCCCCGTAGGATCCGGATCATCATCGGTCATCGCCTCCCATTCAGAGGCCATGGCGTCATCTGACTTGGCGCCCTCGCCCGCCATTTCCGCTTCCCAATTGGCCGCGATGGCGTCATCATCAAGTTCTTCTACGTCTGCCATTGTGACAGAATTCCTTTTACGTCTCTGGCTTACTGGATCAACATTTCCTTAAACAACACATCTTTTACTTTCAGCGGCTGAACCGACAGATTGATCCTTTGCAGCATTTCTTCCTTCAGGCGGATCATTCCGGCCGAGCCCGACAAATCCTCAACGCGCATTTCCCGTAAAAAAACCTGAAAATTATCCACGACCCTGGGCATCATCGGCTCCAGCTCGGTCTGTGTCTGCGCATTCGCAAGTTCCAGGGCGATACGGATTTTAAGATAGATTTCTTTCTTGCCGGCGCTATTCAGATTCACCAGAATTTCAGGAAGATCATAGAACACCGCCTTATGATCGCCTTCCTCATCTTCTCCATGCGCCGCCTGGGCGCCGTTCGCATGCTCTTCAGGGGAGCTGTCAAACATGCCCATGAAATAGGCCCCGACGCCGCCGATAATCAGAAGCGCCGTCAAAGCAGCGGCGCCATACAGCGCCAGCAATTTACCAGGCAGCCTTTTTATCGATGGCGCTTGCGCACCAGAAGATTCATCTGCTGCCGGTTCATCTTCATCCTGAGCCTTACTGTTTGCGGGGGCCTTCGCCATATCACCACCTGTTCCTGCGCCGCCTTGCCATTTTGCGGACGTTTCATAAACAGAGGCTAACGATTAAGGGTAAAGGAAACCTTTCTTTTTACAGTTCTGGAAGGCGAAGGCGGAAAAATTTGCCGGGTAAAATAGCCAGGCATGAAAATAGCGCCCGGGCGTCAAGATCAAAAATTTGAATAAATCAGCCGATTTCTTACCATTCTGGCTTGGCATGGCACATGCATTCCTATTGGCACGCGACAACATGGCAGAAGCCTCAGGATCAAATGGAAAACGCATTTCTAGTCAGCCTGTCCCATCTCAACTCGTTAAAGCGGGAAATGGATGTCATTGCCAATAATCTGGCGAACATAAACACAGATTCCTACAAATCTGAAAACGTTCTGTTCAAGGAATATATTGCTCCAAATACGGAAGGCGAAGGCAATATTCCGGAACTTACCTTTGTTCTGGACTATGGCGTGGTACGGAATCTGAGCGTTGGAACGCTGGTGCAGACCGGAAGCCCCCTTGATATCGCCAATAGCGGCGAAGGCTATTTCGCTGTTCAGTACAAGGATCAGACCGCCTATACCAGAAATGGCAATTTCCACCTGAGTAATAAAGGCGAACTGGTCAACTCAGACGGCCATCCCATACTCAATGCCGACATGAAACCCATCATTATTCCGCCGGGGTCCGAACTGCCCGACATCGCATCGGATGGAACGATATCCGGTCCAGGCCTGACCGTTCAGAAACTTGGCGTCTTTAACTTCACGGATGAGCAAGCCCTCAAGAAGATCGGCAATAATCTGATGATCACGGATGAAGAGAGAACCCCGGTCCCAAAAAATAAAATCACCCTGGTCCAGGGCAGTCTGGAAACCTCAAACGTGCAACCGGTCGCAGAAATGACGCGCATGATCGAAGTGTTGCGCAAATATCAGTCCGCCACGCAACTCACTGAAAATGAAGATGATCTCACCCGCAAGGCAATAGATCAATTGTCGCGTATCCGCTAGGCGTCAAAACAGAAGGTAAAACTATATGAAGTCCCTAAACATCGCAGCGACCGGCATGCTGGCCCAGCAACTGAATGTCGAGGTTATTTCGAACAATATCGCCAATATGAACACGACCGGATTTAAGCGCCAGCGCGCTGAATTTCAGGATCTGTTGTATCAAAGCCTGGAACGGGTTGGCTCCAATTCTTCTGATGCGGGCACCATCGTACCCTCAGGCGTGCAGGTTGGTTCGGGCGTCAAGACCGGCTCCGTCTATCGCATCACCGAGCAAGGCAACGTGATCTCGACGGGCAATCCCTATGATATAGCGATCCAGGGTCGGGGCTTCCTGCGCATACAATTGCCAAGTGGTGAACAGTCCTATACCCGCGCTGGCTCGCTCGCCATCAGCGCCGAGGGACAGCTTGTAACCCCCGAAGGCTATGTCGTTGGGCCGGGCGTTTCAATTCCCGCCGAAGCCACCGAAGTGACCATCAACAAACAGGGACAGGTTCAGGCGAAACTGCCGGGCCAGGTGGAATCCTCGACCGTTGGCCAGCTTGAATTGGCGATTTTCTTTAACGAAGCCGGTCTCGAAGCCAAGGGAAGCAATCTTTTTAATGAAACCCCCTCCTCTGGCGCCGCGCAGGTAAGTACACCGGGAGCCCTGGGATATGGCACCGTTATGCAGGGCTTTGTCGAAACATCGAACGTCAATCCGGTGTCGGAAATTACCTCGCTGATCACCGCCCAGCGGGCCTATGAGATGAATTCAAAAGTTATCAGCGCTTCCGACGAAATGCTGTCCGCAACCACCAATCTGCGCAGGTAAGATAATGCCCCAGAAATTCCGGATGCCCGTATTCGCCTTTGCATTTTCGCTTATATTGTTACCTCTGACGGGCGTTACGCCTGCGCATTCCGCTACCGAAATGCATATGGTCCCGGTTCTGGCGCAGCCGGTCGGGCGCGGTGAAATCATCCGTGACGAAGCGGTTGTGCTTCAGGAAATGAAGCGCTCTCCCGCCGGGATTGATTATATCACCGACGGCCAGGTTTTGGTCGGCATGGCCGCCAAGCGTCCGCTGCGCGCCGGGGCGCCCTTACGGCTAAGCGATATTTCGCAACCCAGGCTGGTTGCCAAAGGCGATCTGGTGACTATCGCGTTTCAAGCCCCGGGATTAAGTCTTTCCGTACACGGAAAAGCACTGGAGGATGGCGTACAGGGCCAGGCCATCCGGGTGTTAAACACCCAAACCAATCGCACCTTTGAAGGCGCGGTCGCGGCTGCGGGCTATGTGCTGGTGTCGCCCCTTGGATCCCAGCCCCCGGTCGAAGCGCAAACCACCCGCCTTGAATATTCATCGACAGCCGCCGCCACGCCAGAGCAATAAGCCATTGGAAACACCTCTCATGTTTGTAAACCACCGCCGTTACTCTCACGCTTCCCGCTTGAACGCATCAGTTCTACGCGGTGTCCTTCTTGGTCTGGCATTGCTGGCCCTAAACGCATGCGCGGGAACCGTTGAGCGGCTGAATTCCGTTGGCCGCCCCCCCGCGCTCACCCCTCTGGAGGGCGTCAAGGCCGGGGTGCCGCAGGCCACCCAGGTCAGTTTGCCCATGCCGGTGCAGGAAGCCTATACGACACAGGCCAATTCGCTCTGGAAAACCGGGTCACGCGCCTTTTTCAAGGATCAGCGCGCCACAAAGATCGGCGACATTCTGACCGTTAGCATCAATATTACCGACAGCGCCAAAGTGGACAATGCCACCACCCGCACCAGAACCGCAAAGGAAGGCGCAAAGGCCCCGGCGCTTTTGGGCTATGAAAAAAGCCTCAAGAAAATACTGCCCGAAGCAATTGATCCAACAAACCTGATAGAGGCCGATTCCTCCAGCGATAATTCCGGCAAGGGCACGGTAGACCGCAAAGAGGCCATCGTCACCACCGTTGCGGCCATCATCACCCAAATCCTGCCCAACGGCAATCTGGTCATCCAGGGGCGTCAGGAAGTGCGTATTAATTTCGAGGTCCGCGAGATCATGATATCCGGCGTGGTGCGCCCGGAAGATATCAGCAACCAGAACACTATCCAGCACACCCAGGTCGCCGAAGCCCGGATTTCGTACGGTGGACGGGGCCAGTTGACCGACGTGCAACAGGCGCGCTACGGCCAACAGCTTTACGACATCATTTCACCATTCTGATCGGTGCGCCATGAACAGGTTTACGCGGCGATGTTCGCGGCCCGGGCGATGCCAGACAATGTGCGCGTGAGGTTGCTTACCCCTGCCAGACGTTCATCGGCCGTTTGCCAATCACGCTGATAAACCAGTTTGTGATCGGGCCGCAATTTTGCGGTTTTGGCATGGCGCGTCAGAAATTCCACCAGGCCTGCAGGATTGGCAAACTGATCATTGCGGAACGTGACCACGGCGCCTTTTGGCCCGGCGTCGATTTTGGCGATGCCAGCCAGGCGGCAATGCTGTTTGATGGCGATGATTTTCAGCAACTGATCGACCTCGCCGGGAAGC
>CAYGDL010000010.1:0-29648 GCA_964348545.1 uncultured Alphaproteobacteria bacterium
TGGCATCAAGCCCAAAATGCAGGTGACGGCGACGATTGTGGGCGCGGGCGGAAAATCGCAAAAAGTTTCCCTGTTGTGCCGCATTGATACGCTGGACGAAGTGGAATATTTCCGTCATGGCGGGATTTTGCACTATGTGCTTCGAAATCTGGCGGCGGCTTGATGAAGTCAAAGCCGGGTTTGGCGTTTCCAGTCTGGGCAGTTCTATGTGGGGTTTTGTACGCCTTGCTTGCGGGCCCCACATATGCCGCGACATTGCTGGTCAGCGATCCGGATAATCGCCGGATCGAATTTATCGATACCGTGAATGGCCAACGCCGGGGCGTTGTTGCAACCGCCGAAGGCCCCCGCCTGATGGCGGTCAGCCCGAATGGACAGCTTGCCCTGGTGGGAAATTATGGTTCGCCCACGATTGCCGGAAATTCCGTGCATGTGCTGGATGTTGCGGGTGCGCGATTGCGCAGCACGATCAGCCTTGCCCCATATCAGCGTCCATCGGCTATTGAATGGTTGCCCGATGGACAGCGCGCCCTGATTGCGGTGCAGGGGGCGAAGTCGCTTGCTCTGGTGAATGTGAATACAGGGCATATTGAGGCCAGCTTTGGCCCGGCGGCGGATGCGTCACGTCAGTTTGCCATTTCGCGTGACGGGCGCACTGCATATCTGGGCGATCCGGCGGGTGGCAAGGTGCGCAAGATTGATCTGGCCAGCGGCAAGGAAGTGGCCCAAAGCGAGGTGTCCGCCGAGGCGCAAAGTCTTGCGATCGCATCGGATGGCGGCAAACTCTGGGTCATCGACCGGGGCGAGGATTCGATCAAGGTGCTGGATGGGAATGATTTGCGGCTGATTGCCGGGCTGGATGCGGGCAATCTGCCCATGGGGGTGGCGCTGACGCCGAATGGCCGCTATGCACTGGTTTCAAACGCGCTGTCCGCCGATATTGCGGTCTTTGACACGCGCTCGCTGGAACAATCGCAGCTGTTCTCCACCCGGTCCGTCGCATCCACCACGCTTGCGCCGCGCAGCGAGGAAGATAAATTCAAGGATGTCAAACGCATGGCGCAGATTTCCATCCCGGTCGGCATTGTCGCCGCGCCCGATGGCTTAAGCGCCTTTGTGATGAACAATTTTTCCGGTGAAATCATTCAGTTTGATATTTTCACCGGCGCGGCATTGCATGTGTTTCAGGGCAGCCGCCGACCCGGTGGCCTGGCCTATTCGCCCATCGGGGCAAACGGTAAAGCGCAATAGCGGCGGGGCAAAAATACCAGCGGCCCTATGCCAAGCGCTGTCATCCTGAACGAAGTGAAGGATCCCCACGATACGGGACGAGATTCTTCGCTTCGCTCAGAATGACAGGTCTTGGCATAGGGCCGTTGAAATTATTGTGGCCCATCCAGGCCTGATTCGCCCGGCGCATCCTCACCGGGTTTTTCAACCGGGTCAGGCGTTTTGAACAGGTCGTAATAATCGCGGGTCAGATCGGCGGCTTTCATGCCCGGAAGTTTGAACGCCCAGCCTTTGGTGCGTGTCGTAATTTCGGCAATCTGTTTTTGCACCGCGTCGGCTTTCAGTAATCCGGCATGCTTGTCCAGAAGCCCCGCTTTGGCGGCAGCTTCGGCCACTGCGGGATCAAAGCTTGCCTCAAACCGTGTCCAGCGGACCTTGTCCTGCAACACGGTCCAGCTTGTCAGAACCATGCCGTCGAATAATTTATGTGTTGCGCGAAAGGCGCTGGTGAAATCAATTTTATCCGCAGGCGTCACATCATCCAGCGGCAGCAGCACCACGGCGTTGGCGATGTTCGCGGGCAATTCCGGTAGCACCAGTTCCTTGCCTTTGGGGGTTTTGGTAATGGCAAAGGTGGCATCGGGATCGGCGCGGGTGATGTCATAGGCGGGATCACTGGGTGGTGTTAGGGTAACCGATTGAACGCGCGCCCCGGAAATATCAAACAATACGCGGTCAATCCAGTCGGACACCTGTAGTGGAATATTCACATCCCCCTGCGCCAGAAAAGTCTGCGCTTCGCCGTCTTTCCGAACATAGGCAATGCCCGCGCGCGTGCCGCTTGGCGGCGTCTGAACCTTGCCCAAAATAAGCGCCGCCAGCGGTTCTTCCCCGGCGTTCAGCGCGGTAATGCGCCCCCCCCTGGTGGTCAGGGATGCGCGTTTATCATCGGGCGCTGCCAGCAATAATGCGCCATGATTTTCCGTGCGCGCCGTGCGCTGCTCAATGGCATGCAGTTTGGCCAATGCCAGCAAAGCCTTGCGCACCACATCAAAATTGGCCGGCCATCCGCTGCGATCCGGCAGCATCCAGCCACCCTTCGCATCGCGCGCCACAGTAAAATTCCCCTGCGACGTATCGACGGTAATCTTCGTCACGGCGTCAATTTGCTGTTCAAGGCCCGGAAATAAAGGCTGGCGCGGAAACGGGGCCTGGTTCGCAGTCTCGCGGGTCATCACGCCAATAATCGCCGCAATTACGAAGGCGCCGGTGAAGCCTGCCAACAGGGTCAGTTGCCGGGTTTTCATGGCTGGCCCCCGGCGGTTGCGGATTTCACTTTGCGCCATTGCGCACTGCGCGCCTTGCGCCGCCGGTTGCGCCATTGCGCCAGAAGAATCGCCGCAACGCCGACCAGAAACGGCGTCAGCGCAATATTGATAAAGCGCAGCCGGTCCTGCAACGCCTCCACATCACTGCGCAGGGAATGCTGCACATTGCGCAGCGCGATGCGGGTCTGGGAAATTTTTTCGCGGGCCACCTGAATTTCCGCTTCCTGTTCGGGCGTGATCATGCTTTCGCCGGCGCCGCCATCGGGTTTGGGCATGCCCGCTTCGGGCGCCTGCATCTGGGACAGACGCTGTTCGGATGCCTGTAATTCTGCTTTCAGACGTTGTTCTTCTTCCAGATAACGGGATTCTGCGGCGCGCATCAAATCCTGCACCACCAGAAATGGCCGCGAGGATTTTGAGCGGCTGCGCAGCGAAATCAGATCGCCAGATCCCATCATGTTTTCAATTGCCGCCATCACAAAATTTGCGTTATCCGATGTCGGAACGGCCACGCGCTGACCACGATATTCGCTGACTTCGACCCACCAGTTATCGTCCCACATATCCGTATCGGCAACCGCGATCACATTGATTGGTTGCTGCGATTTGGCCAGATGCGGGCGCAGCGCCTTATAGCTTTCGCTCAGTTCCGGGTTGGCGTCTTTGGGTAGTGGCGGCGCGCCGTTGGGAAATGCGGACACACTGTCGCCCGACAGCCGCGCCGCCAGCACATAGCGATCGCCGCTGGGCGCAAACTTGCGCAGCATGTCAATTGGATTTGGCGAGCGGCGCAACATCATGGTGGCTTCTAACAGGGCGGCGTCATCACTGCTGCTGATCAGCGGTGTAAATTGCGTTGTGGCGTCCGGCAGCTTTTGCAAATGCCCCGCCATCGCCATGGCGATATAGCGTAATTCGCCGGTTACCGGATCGCCGCGTTCCAGCGAGGCTTCGCGCAGGCCAAGCCAGGCGACATAGGTGGTGTCCTGTTCTTCGCCCAGATTATTCACCATCACCCGCTGTCCGAATCCACGGTCGGCGACGATGCGGTTGGGGTCCATCTCGACGCCCCAGGCGCGATACAGTTCGGGCATGTTTGAGGATGGCGAAACGGCCTCCCGGTCCGTCAAGGGGTTCTTGCTGCGCGAGGGCGGCTTGCCGACTTCGGATATGGGATCGGTAAAGGCAATCACGCGGCCGCCGCGCAACACATATTGATCAATGGCGTAGCGTGTAACGGCGTCCATTTCCCTTGGATGCACAATCATCAGCACATCAAAGGCGTCATCAATGTCGGCAAATTGTCCGGTCAGCATTTCCACATCGAAACTATCGCGCATCTGCTGATACAGCATGAAAGGCTTGATCTCGCCGCGCATCACGGCTTCGATGCCGCCTTTGCCAATATCCAGCGGCAGGCCGGTGATCACGCCGATTTTGGGTTTTTTGGCGCTGGATAATTTATTGATCAATTGCGTCAGATCATATTCCAGAAACTGTTCGCGATCCTGGGTGAAAAAGCCAATGGTCTCTACCCCATCCACCATATTCGCGGCACTCAGCCCGAGATAAAATTTCTCGCCATCCTGGGTAGGCAGGCCCTGAATGCCCAGCGTGGCGGCACGTTCTTCGGTCTCGCTGAAAGGTTCGGGATCAATAATTTCCAGCAGCAGATTGCCATCGGAATTGGCTTCAAATTCCTTCAGCATGTCGCGCACCCGCTGCCCATAAATCTGCGCACCCGGCACATCCTTGGCGAGGCGTTCGGAATAAAAAAACTGCAACCGCACCGGCTCGCTCAGTTTGGCCAAAACATTGCGTGTGCCGTCACTAAGCGTAAACAGGCCGTCCTGCGTCAGGTCAAAGCGCGCCGAATATAATGTTGCATTGGACAGCACATTGACCGCCAGGAACAAAATGGCCGTCAGAACCAGCGCGATAGGGGCCAGCATCCGGTTTTGCATCTGCGACTATCCCGCCTTTTTCATTTCAAGGATCACCGCATTGGCGTACAGCCATGCCGCCGTCAGGGACGCAAAATACACCACATCACGCAGATCAATCACGCCATTGGTGATGGCGTCAAAATGCGTGAGGAAGCTGAACGATGCGATCACCGACAGCAATGCTTTGGGCGCCCAGGCGGAAAAGAAATCCAGCACCATCGGCAGGCCGCTGACCGTAAACAGGAAGCACACAGAAACCGTAATCACAAACGCAATCACCTGGTTGCGGGTGGTGGCCGAAATGGTGGAGCCAATCGCCAGATAGGCGCCGGCCATCAGCGCGCTGCCGATATAGCTGGCGAGGATCACGCCATTATCCGGGTCGCCCAGATAATTGACCGTAATCCAGACCGGAAAAGTCAGCGCCAGCGCCACCAGGGTAAAGCCCCAGGCGGCCAGATATTTGCCCAGCACCACGGCCCATAGCGGCACGGGCAAGGTCATCAACAGTTCAATCGTGCCGGATTTGGTTTCTTCCGACCACAGACGCATGCTGACCGCCGGGATCAAAAACAGATACAGCCAGGGATGAAACGAGAAAAAGTTTTTCAAGGTGGCTTCGCCGGTTTCGAAAAACTGGCCCATATAAAAGGTCGTCAGCCCGGTCAGAAACAGAAAAATGACGATGAAAATATAGGCTAGCGGCGTGGCGAAATAGCCCATGAATTCGCGCTGAAAAACCAGACGTAAGCCGTTCATGTGCGGGCCTCATGTAAATCACCAGTGGTAAGCGCACGGAACACTTCATCCAGCTTGCCGCGCCCGGCAAGTTCGGCCGGTGTGGCGTCCGCCACGATGCGCCCACGGTCAATGATGATCGCACGGGTGCAGATGGCGTCCACTTCTTCCAGAATATGCGTCGAAATAATAATCGCCTTGTGCTGCGCCATTTCCGCGATCAATTGACGCACCGTATGTTTCTGGTTGGGGTCCAGCCCATCGGTGGGTTCATCCATGATCAGCACGGGCGGGTCATGCAAAATTGCCTGGGCCAGGCCCACGCGGCGCTTGAAGCCCTTGGACAGGGTGTCGATCGGTTGCTCCATCACGCCGGCAAGGCCGGTGCGCTCCACCGCCAGTGCAATGGCCCGGTCGCGCGCGGCCCCGCCGATACGCCGGACCCCGGCAATGAACAGTAAGAATTCGCGCGGCGTCATGTCAGGATAGGCGGGCGCGCCTTCGGGCAGATAGCCCAGGCTCTGCTTGACGCCAATCGGATCCAGCGTCACATCGCGCCCCAGCACCCGCGCCGTACCAGATGTTGGCGCCAGAAACCCGGTAATCATCTTCATGGTCGTGGATTTGCCCGCGCCATTGGGGCCCAGAAAACCCAGCACCTCGCCCTTGGCGACATTGAAGCTGACCCCATTAACAGCGGTGATGTTCGGCCCGAATTTTTTAACCAGTGTGTCAACTTCAATCATATATACGCCAATACAATTCCATCAGCCGTCATTGCGAGGAGCGCAGCGACGCGGCAATCCAGAGCCACACACTCAGGCTTTCCCATGGGGTTCTGGATCGTCACGCCGCTACGCGGCTCGCGATGACGCGACGGGGGCTATTTCAACCTGAACCTATCCCGCCCCTAGATAGTCAAAGCATCCCCGCCGCGCAAGTCATATGACTGTGAACAGTATTATTCTGTCCCGCGCCCGACATTGACCGGGCCTGCTGATGGTGTAGGATGCGATTTAAGTGTAATATCAGATAGTTTAGGAGGATTTATGGGCCAAGTCAGCAACCTGATGCAGGGTAAACGCGGCCTGATCATGGGGGTGGCGAATGAGCGCTCTATCGCGTGGGGCATTGCCAAAACCTGTCATGAGCATGGGGCGGAGCTGGCCTTTTCCTATCAGGGCGATGCGCTGCTCAAGCGCGTGACGCCGCTGGCGCAGTCTTTGGGATCAAACCTGGTGCTGCCCTGTGATGTCACGGATACGGCCAGCATGGACGCGCTGTTTGAGAGTTTGCGCAAGCAATGGGGATCGCTGGATTTCGTGGTGCATGCCATCGCCTTTTCCGCCAAGGAAGAGTTGAAGGGCCGCTATGTCGACACCACGCCGGAAAATTTCGCCATGAGCCTGAATATTTCCTGTTATTCATTCACGGCGGTCACGCAACGCGCGGAAAAATTGATGCCCAATGGCGGCAGCCTGCTGACGCTGACCTATTATGGCGCGGAAAAAGTCATGCCGCATTATAATGTGATGGGCGTGGCCAAGGCGGCGCTGGAGGCCAGTGTGCGCTATCTGGCCGCCGATCTGGGTTCAAAAAATATCCGCGTGAACGCCATTTCCGCCGGGCCGGTAAAGACCCTTGCGGCGTCGGCGATTGGCGATTTCCGCTATATTCTGAAATGGAACGAATTGAACTCGCCCCTGAAGCGCAACGTCACCATCGAGGAAGTCGGCAAGGCGGCGATGTTCCTGCTCAGCGATCTGGGCAGCGGCGTGACCGGTGAATTAAGCCATGTGGATTGCGGCTATAATATTATCGGCATGAAGGACGAAAACGCACCCGATATTGCGGTGGCGCTTGCGGGCGGCAAGGGCGACTAATGTCGCACAACACATTCGGGCATCTGTTTCGCGTCACCACCTGGGGGGAATCGCATGGGCCCGCGCTTGGTTGCGTGGTTGATGGCGTGCCGCCGCGACTGGCGTTAAGCGAGCCGGATATTCAGGTCTGGCTCGACAAACGCCGCCCCGGCCAGTCGCGCTTCACCACCCAACGCCAGGAACCCGACGCGGTGAAAATCCTGTCCGGCGCCTTTGAAGGCAAAACCACTGGCACACCGATCAGCCTGCTGATCGAAAATGTGGATCAGCGCTCAAAAGATTATGGCGATGTGATGGACAAGTTCCGTCCCGGCCATGCGGACTATACCTATCTGGCGAAATATGGGGTGCGCGATTATCGCGGCGGCGGGCGGCAATCGGCGCGTGAAACGGCCGCAAGGGTGGCGGCGGGCGCGATTGCGCGCCTTGTTCTGGGAAAGAAAATAAAAATTCGCGGCGCGCTGGTGCAGATGGGGCCGCACAAGATCAACCCGAAAAACTGGAACTGGGCCGAGACCGAAAAAAATCCGTTCTGGTGCCCGGACGCGAAGGCCGCATTGCATTGGGAAAGCTATCTGGATGGGGTGCGCAAGGCGGGATCCTCATGCGGCGCGGTGATCGAGGTGCGCGCCTCGGGCGTTCCCGTGGGTTGGGGCGCGCCAATTTATGGCAAGCTGGACGCCGATCTGGCACAGGCGCTGATGAGCATCAATGCCGTCAAGGGCGTCGAGATCGGCGATGGCTTTGCAGCGGCGGCGTTAAGCGGTGAAGAAAATGCCGATGAAATGCGCGCTGTAAAAGGCTCCCGGCTTCCAAAATTTTCCGCCAACCATGCGGGTGGCATTTTGGGCGGCATTTCCACCGGACAGGAGATCGTGGCGCGCTTTGCGGTGAAGCCGACCAGTTCAATCCTGTCCCCGCGAAACACCATTACCACCAGCGGCAAAAATACCGAAATCATCACCAAAGGCCGTCACGACCCCTGTGTGGGCATTCGCGCCGTGCCAGTGGGCGAGGCCATGATGGCCTGCGTGCTGGCCGATCATTTGCTGCGACACAGGGCGCAGAATGGGTGAAACTTTTGCTCCCTTTGCTAAAAATCTGTTTTGCTGAGCGCCCGAACACGCCGGTCATCTGGCCAGGGCACGGCCGGGCCGGGCGCAATATCCGCGCCGCTGATAAGTGTGCCGGTGCGTGGCGTATCCAAGGTTACGCTGCCGCCTGAATTTATCACTTCGACCTTGCCATTCAGCAACAAAACCCCATACACGCCATCAATCGGCCCGGCCCAGAAGTCCGTACCCCGAATACCGATGGTGGCGACGGCGGTTTTGATTGTTAGTTTCCCGGGATGGCCGTTGGCGCCGCTGATAAAACGCAGCGCGCCTGTCACCAGATTGATGGTGGCGGAGCCATCCGTATTATAGACAAATTCATCCAGCCGCACAGTGGCGTTTTCGCCCATGGACAGGCTGGTTTCATCGGCAAGACGCAGTTCAGCCCGGGCCTGGCTGCCGGTTTTCACGATTTCGTTTTGAAACACCGGATTGCCCGTCGCCAGAGGCCGCGCGGGATCATTCGCAGATGGGCTGGCCGTGACTTCGTTCTTCGCTTTCTCTACTGTGCCAACACCACCCCCTTCAACCGCAAGCGCGGGCATGAAAAAGGATAAACCCAGCAATAAGATGGTGCCGGTTATATGGGTTACACGCATGTGCGGACTTCCTGTATATGTTACAATTCGACGACGATTCAGCCACAGAGCAGGCAATCAAGGCAAATGAATTTAACGTATCGCTGCATGGGCGCCGTGATTGTACTGTTATTCAGCGGCGCACAGGGACAGGCGAATGAGTTTGCAAACACGCTGTTACAGGGCGGCGCCTGGCTGGATGTGCGCTACCGCAGCGAATTTGTGGATCAGGAAGACCTGCCTCGCAACGCAGCCGCCAACACACTGCGCAGCCGTGCGGGCTATGCAACAGGTGTCTATCATGGCCTGTCGGCGCTGGTTGAATATGAATATATTTTTCATCTGGGTACAGAGCGTTTCAATAATGGCAATGAGCGCGGCTCCTTATATCCGCTGGTCGCTGATCCCGACACGGCGGAACTGAATCAGGCGGCAATCCGCTTTGAGGGGCCGCTGCAAACCAGCATTATTCTGGGCCGCCAGCGCATTGCGCATAATGATGAGCGTTTTATCGGCGATGCGGGTTTTCGACAGAATATGCAGACCTTTGATGCTGTGTCGCTGATCAACCGCAATGTTCCCAAAACCGAATTGCGCTATGAATATATCGCCCGCGCCAATCGTATTTTCGGGCGCGAGTCGGCATTTGGCGACTGGGAAATGGATGGTCATGCGATCAACGCCGCCTGGCTGGGCTGGCGCGCCGGAAAACTGACCGGGTACGGCTATCTGTTCGATATTGATGAACGCCAGGATTTATCCAGCCAGACCTATGGGGTGCGCTGGGACGCCTACGGATTAGATATGCAGGAATGGCGTTTTAAATTTGTTGCCGAAGCCGCCTGGCAATCGGACTATGGCAATCATCGCGGCGGCTATGATGCGGAATATTATCTGCTCCAGCCCAGCCTCTCCAACGGGCCACTGACACTGACCGCTGGCTATGAGGTGCTGGGCGCGGATGGCGGCCAGGGTTTCTCAACGCCTCTGGCGACCCTGCACAAATTTCAGGGTTTTACCGATATTTTCAACGCCACCCCGCCGGATGGGGTGCGCGATGTTATGGTGGATATTAATTATCAGCGTACGGATGTCGCGCCATTTGAGGTCGTGCGCATCTGGGGCGGCGCGCATCATTTTTCGGCGTCCAGTGGGGGGGATATTTATGGCCAGGAATATTATCTGGCGGGCGCCGTAACGCTGTACAGTGTGTATACGGAAATAAAAGCCGCCAGCTATGAAGCCGATGGTTTTGCTGTGGATACAAAAAAACTGTGGCTGAGTGTGGCGAAGAGTTTTTAATCATGGTTCCTGATCAACCAGGAGGTTGTTTGAAGCCGGATGGGATTTTCTGGTGTTTCCCAGCCTTGCGGGGGCCGTGATTTTGGTCGTGGTGGCCCTGATCTATAACAACGCCACCAGAACCGCCAAATACCCCAAATACTGGTAGAAATGGACTTTATTTGATCCCGCAAGCAATCCTGCTTGATCAGGGGCGGGACTAGGGGTATAAGGCCCCCTCTCAACAGGCATTTTCAGGGCTTACAGCACTATGGCGAATAACAGACAGGCAAAAAAACGCATCCGGCAAACCGCTACGCGAACCGTGGTCAATGGGGCCCGTCGCAGCCGCGTCCGCAGTTTTGTGCGCCATGTGGAAGACGCCATCGCCAAGGGTGACCGTACTGCGGCGCTGGAAGCGCTGAAGGCGGTTGAGCCGGAACTGATGCGCGGTGCGCAAAAGGGCGCCCTGAACAAGCGCGCCGCCTCGCGCAAAGTGTCCCGGCTGACACTAAGGGTAAACAGCCTCAGCGCCTGATTTAGGCATTCGGAGTGTGGCCCGCGCTGTTCTGTCAGCATGCGAAAGTGCTTTCTCACGGCTAACGATTGCTAAAAGCTGACAGGCAATTGCAACCAGATCTCGCTGACCATAACGGATACCCTGATGGCTGCAAAAATTCACCCGCCAGGGTCAAGCAAAATATCTTTTGAAAAACAAATTTTGTTGGCTCTGCCCTCTTGCTCCCGGTAATCATCCTGTTTACACTGGTTTCAGTTAGTTAATGAGGCTGCCTTCCCGGTGTGAAATAAGTGTTATTTATTGAGTTTTGCGCGGACGTCCTTTTCCGCGACGGTCTTTATTTGTCTTGTTGATTTTAGATATAGTAATTATTCAGACTATATTGTTTTTAAACTTGCAGGTTGCTTTCGTACTGCTTGTTAATTTTTCTCCAGTAAGATCGGGATGATATGGCGCAGCCTGTACCAGATAGTCCGTTGCCGGATGAAGTTGCGGCCCGGGGATATGCCGGGGACATTGATCCGGACCGCGCCTGGCGCCTGTTGCGGGAAGAAAAAGACGCATTATTGGTTGATGTGCGCACCAGTGCGGAATGGAATTTCGTCGGAATTGCGGATTTATCGTCCGTAGGCAAACAACCCGTAATGGTCGAATGGCAGGGCCTGCCTTCCATGGCGCGCAACCCAAATTTCGACCAGCAGGTGAAGGAAGCTCTGGCGCAGCTTCACGCGGGGCCTGATAGCCCGGTAGTGTTTATTTGCCGCTCCGGCGCCCGGTCGCGCGAGGCGGCGATTAGCGTGAGCAAACTGGGTTTTAAACATTGTTACAATCTTGCTGGCGGGTTTGAAGGGGATCTGGATGCCAACCGGCACCGCGCTGGACGCAATGGCTGGAAGTTTTGCGGCCTGCCATGGCTTCAGACTTGATGCGTTAGGACAAGAATGAAAAGCCGGTCAGTCTTTGGGCAGGCAGCGTAAGATACACACTAATTTTGGCGGGGGCTGAATGAGGAAGCAAAATCCAGGCGCGCAACAGCCGGGAAATCGTCACGATATAGTCCCGCAGCTTGGTACGGGCGCACCTTTGCACAGCGATCCCGGACATTTGGCGATGAATATATCTAATGCGGAAATTTTGCAGCAATGGCAACTGGTTCTGGCCCGTTTGAGGACCGAATTGGGCGAGGCGACCTATCTGAATTGGTTGCGCTTCATTAGCTGCGAGGGGATCGATGGGGGCTGTGTGCAGTTAACCGCGCCCAGCCGGTTCAAGCGTGATTGGGTCAATTCGCATTTGGGTGAAGCGCTGCTGCGGGTGTGGGGAACCGTAAATAATCAAGTGTTGCGCCTTGATCTGCGCGCAAGCGAGCCTGGCCAGGGCGCATCGCCGGACGCCGCCACCGCCTCACATGAAACAGAGACGCCCCATCAGGGGCCGTCACCCCAATCCCCACAGGCTGATGCGTTGGCGGATTCGCGGACCGGCCAATATGGCCGCATCGGCGCGCCGCTGGACCCGCGCTTTACATTTGAAGATTTCGTGGTCGGAAAATCCAACGAATTTGCCCATGCGGCGGCCCGCCGGGTGGCGGATTCGGATATTCCGCCGTTCAATCCATTGTTCCTGCATGGGGGCGTGGGCCTTGGAAAAACCCATCTGATGCATGCCATTGCGCACGCCATTCGCGCCCAGCGCCCGGAACGCAAGGTGCTGTATCTTTCAGCCGAAAAATTCATGTATCAGTTCATCAAGGCCCTGCGCGACAAGGACACCATGCCCTTCAAAGAGGCATTACGTTCCGTCGATGTGCTGATGGTCGATGATGTGCAGTTTATTGGCGGCAAGGGATCAACTCAGGAGGAGTTTTTCCATACTTTCAATGCCCTGATTGATCATCAAAAACAACTCGTGATCTCGGCCGACAGATCTCCTTCGGATCTGGATGGCATCGAGGAACGCATTCGCTCGCGTCTGGGCTGGGGCCTGGTTGCCGATATTCATCCGACGGATTATGAATTGCGCCTGGGTATTTTGCAGGGCAAGGCGGAGATCGCCCGCAGGCAAATGCCGGATCTGGACATTGCCGAGGCCGTGCTTGAATTTCTGGCCCACCGCATCAGCTCAAATGTGCGGGACGTGGAGGGCGCGCTGACCCGGGTGGTGGCCTTTGCGACCCTGGTGCGGCGTCCCATTACCGTGGACATGGCGCGCGAAGTCCTGCAAGATCTGCTGCGCGCCAGCGAACGGCGCATCACCATTGATGAAATTCAGCGCAAGGCGGCGGAGTATTTCAATATCCGACTGGCGGATATGTTGTCCGCCCGGCGCGCCCGCGCCGTTGCACGCCCCCGCCAGGTGGCCATGTATCTCGCCAAGCAGCTCACCGCCCGCTCGCTGCCGGAAATTGGCCGCAAATTCGGCGGACGCGACCATACCACGGTCATCCATGCCGTGCGCCGCATTGAGCAATTGCGCGAAAGCGACAGTGCGCTCAACGAAGATGTCGAGAAATTGCAGCGCCTGTTGCAGGGTTAGGCCCGCTCCGCAGATATAGCGTCATCAACCTGTCAAATGATGCGTTTTTACTGCCGGAATCCGCGTGCTCTGCTATAGTGATTCGAGCCATGCTGGTGGCCATGGCCCGGACGGCGCGTCCAGGCCCAAAGCCCTGGTTGGCGCATCTAACAGGAACGGTTTGCGAATGAAATTTACCATCGAAAAAACGGTTCTATTACGCTCCTTAAGTCATGTGCAAAGCATTGTTGAGCGTCGCACGACGATCCCGATTTTGTCCAATGTGATGTTGCAGGCGCATGACGGGCAGCTTGATCTGACCGCCACGGACCTTGACATTGCCGTGCGTGAAACGGCGGCTGCAACCGTTTCCCAGGCTGGGCAGACCACGGTCCCGGCCCATACGCTGCATGATATTGTTCGCAAGCTGCCGGATGGCGCGCAGGTTGAAATATCCCTCGATCCCGGGAATGAGCGCCTGTCGCTCAAGGCCGGGCGGTCGCAATTTTATCTTGCCAGCCTGCCGGCTGCAGATTTTCCCGCCATTGATGCGGCGGGCGACACCGGCGCCGACAAGGCGTCCGGCGCTGCGGCGCAGTTCGTTATCGCAGCAGGGGATTTGAAGCGTCTGGTGGACAAGACCCGTTTTGCAATCTCCACCGAAGAAACCCGCTATTATCTGAACGGCATCTATCTTCATGTGGCCAGCACGGGAGGCATAAATATGCTGCGCGGCGTCGCTACGGATGGACACCGCCTTGCGCGGGTTGAATTGCCCGCGCCCAGTGGGGCGGATGCGATGCCGGGGATTATTCTTCCGCGCAAGGCCGTGCTTGAATTGCGCAAACTGATTGATGATGTCACCGGCGATGTCGCCGTCAGCGTGACCAGCGCCAAAATCCGATTTGCCTTCGAGCAGGTAACCCTCAGCACGAAGCTGATTGATGGCACCTTCCCCGATTATACGCGCGTCATTCCGACAACCAATGACAAGCGCATGGAAGTGCCCAATCAGCATTTGCGGCAGGCCGTGGATCGGGTTGCGACCATTTCCTCTGAAAAATCGCGCGCTGTAAAAGTCAATCTGGTGAAAAATCTGATGACCGTGTCCGTAAAAAATCCGGATCAGGGCAGCGCCACAGAAGAACTTGCCGTAACCTATGGATCGACCCCCATCGAAATTGGGTTTAATGCGCGTTATTTGCTGGATGTGGCCGACCAGATTGATGGCGAGAATGCGATCTTTGAATTTTTCGATGCGCATTCCCCGGCGCTGATCCGCGACAGCGGGGATGATTCTGCGCAATATGTGCTGATGCCGATGCGTGTGGCCTGACGCGAGAAAGGAATTTGCGCCTGTGTTAGCGCGAACTGTTTCGCCACAAGCGTCAGGCCGGAGCCGGATACCGGCGGTGGCGGTGCGCTGGGTAAGCGTCACTGATTTTCGGTGTTATGCGCAGGCGCGCCTGATGCTTGACGGACGCCCGGTCGTGCTTACCGGCGACAATGGGGCCGGTAAAACCAATATGCTGGAAGCTTTATCCTTTCTGGCTCCGGGGCGCGGCCTGCGCTGGGCGCGGCTTTCCGAAATTACACGGATCGGCGCTTCGTCGCAGGCCTGGGCGGTTGCGGCGGGCCTGGATGCGCCGCATCTTTCGACCGAACCGCTGCGTGTCAGCACCGGCTTGTTGCCCGAGGCCGGACAGGCGTCGGAAAAACGCGCGGTGCGCATTGATGGTGTGACGCAAACATCAAGCGCGGGTTTGTCGAAGCTGCTGACATTTGTCTGGCTGACCCCGGACATGGATCGTCTGTTCGCGGATGGGGCCAGTGGCCGACGGCAGTTTTTTGATCGCCTGGCGCTTGGATTTGATGCGGGGCACGGTGCGCGCCTGAATGCCTATGAGCGGGCGCGCCAGGAGCGCAGCCGCCTGTTGCGTGATGAAATGTCTGGTCGGCGCGCCGATCCGGTATGGCTTGACGCATTGGAAGCGGCGATGGCGGAACATGGGGTTGCCGTGGCCGCCAGCCGCTGCGAGGCGCTGCAACGCCTTACCCGGGCGCTGGAATCCGATACGGGGCCTTTTCCGCGCGCGATAATGGCGCTGGATGGACTGCTGGAAGGCCAGCTTTTCGATATGGCGGCCGTTGATGTGGAAGACCGCTTTCGCGCCGTGCTGGCGTCGGGACGGCGGCGCGACCGCGAGGCGGGCCGCGCCCTGGAAGGACCGCATCGCAGCGATCTGCTGGTTTGGCATGGCGAAACCATGATGCCCGCCGGTGATTGTTCAACCGGACAGCAAAAGGCGCTGTTGATCGCCATTGTGCTGGCCAATGCGCGCCTGCTTGCGCAAGCGGGCGCAACGCCCGTTCTTCTGCTGGACGAAGTGGTGGCGCATCTTGACGCCAGGCGCCGGGCCGCGCTGTTTGACGCCATCGCAGATTTGGGGGTGCAGGCCTGGATGACCGGAACCGACAGGGCTTTGTTCGACGCACTGGATGCGCGGGCGCAATATTTTACAGTGACAGGTGGCGCGGTGCTTGAAACCGGCGGCCAACCCGGCATGGAACCATAAGGCTAAATTTGAATGACGGATGATCTTACCCGAAACCAGCAGGCTGCGAGTGAATATGGCGCGGAATCCATCAAGGTTCTGCGTGGCCTGGACGCGGTGCGCAAACGCCCCGGCATGTATATTGGCGATACGGATGACGGTTCTGGCCTGCACCATATGGTGTATGAGGTTGTCGATAACGCGATTGATGAATCGCTGGCGGGCTATTGCGACCGCATCATGGTGATCCTGCATCCCGATGGGTCAGTCAGCGTGTCAGATAATGGCCGTGGCATTCCGACGGAAATTCACCATGAAGAAGGCGTTTCTGCCGCCGAGGTCATTATGACCCAGTTGCATGCGGGCGGTAAATTCGATCAGAATTCCTACAAGGTGTCTGGCGGCCTGCATGGTGTCGGCGTGTCCGTTGTGAACGCCCTGTCGCAATGGCTGGAAGTGCGTATCTGGCGCAATGGCAAAGAACATTTCATGCGCTTTCATCATGGCGAACCGCAGGCGCCGCTGGCCATTACGGGGGATGCGCCGGGAAAAAGCGGCACGCTGATTTCATTTCTTCCGTCTACGGAAACCTTCACCCAGACGGAGTATAGTTTTGAGACGCTGGAACATCGCCTGCGCGAACTGGCGTTTTTGAATTCCGGCGTCCACATCACCATGCGTGATGAACGCGGCGTCGAAGCGCGCGAGGTGGATTTGCGTTATACCGGCGGCGTCGACGCGTTTGTGCGTTATCTGGATCGCAATAAATCGAAACTGATTGATACGCCTATCGCCATTTCTGGCGAACGCGATGGCATTATCGTGGACGCTTCGCTGTGGTGGAACGACAGTGTGCATGAAAATGTGCTGTGCTTCACCAATAATATTCCGCAGCGCGATGGCGGCACGCATCTTGCCGCATTTCGCGGCGCGCTGACGCGCTGTGTCAATGCCTATGCAAACAGTTCCGGTCTGGCGAAAAAATCAAAAGTGCCGATCACTGGCGACGATGCGCGCGAAGGCCTGACCTGTGTTTTGTCGGTCAAGGTTCCGGACCCGAAATTTTCGTCCCAGACAAAAGACAAGCTGGTATCCTCTGAAGTGCGTCCGGCGGTGGAAGGTCTGATCAATGACCGGCTGTCGCAATGGTTTGAGGAACATCCCGGCGATGCGCGCACCATTGTGACCAAGGTCATCGAGGCAGCGGCGGCGCGCGAGGCGGCGCGGCGCGCGCGCGAATTGACCCGGCGCAAAAGCGCGCTGGATATTTCCAATCTTCCCGGAAAGCTTGCCGATTGCCAGGAGCGCGATCCGGCAAAATCCGAAATTTTCCTGGTCGAAGGCGATTCCGCCGGGGGCTCCGCCAAACAGGCGCGTGACCGGGCCAATCAGGCCGTGCTGCCCTTGCGCGGCAAGATCTTGAATGTTGAACGCGCCCGGTTCGACAAAATGCTGGCGTCTGCGGAAATTGGCACCCTGATCACCGCGCTTGGCGCCGGGATCGGGCGCAATGATTTCAACATTGAAAATACCCGTTACCACAAGATCGTCATCATGACGGACGCCGATGTCGATGGGGCGCATATTCGCACATTGCTGCTGACATTTTTTTACCGGCATATGCCGGAACTGATTGAGCGCGGATATCTTTATATTGCGCAACCGCCGCTGTACAAGGTCAGCCGGGGCAGTTCGGAGCAATATCTGAAAGATGAGCGGGCGCTGGAAAATTTTCTGATTACCAGCGGCGTCAGGGATGCGGTGTTGCATCTGCATGATGGCAGTCAGCGCGCCGGCAAGGATTTGCAGGAACTGGTCGAACATGCGCGCGGCATTCGCGCCACACTGGACCATTTGCCGCGCGGTAAATATCCGGATTTCATCATCGAACAGGTCGCCATTGCCGGGGCGCTGAAGCCCGAAAATCTGGATGATCCAGCCAATGCCGGACGGATGGCCGAAGCGGTCGCCGCAGCGCTGGATCAAAACAGCGCCGAGGAAGATCGCGGCTGGCGGGGCGTCGCCACCGAACAGGGCGGCCTGCAGTTTTTCCGCGAAGTGCGCGGCGTGCGTGAAAGCTATGATATTGATGCGCCGCTGCTGGCCAGCGCCGAGGCGCGCCGCCTCAATGCGGAAGTCCCCGAATTGCAGGCCGTGTTCCAGCGTTCGGCCACTTTACGCCGCAGGGATGCGGTGCATGCCATTGCCTCGCCGACGGCGCTGCTCGAAACCATCAAACAGATCGGTGGCCAGGGGATCAGCATTCAGCGTTATAAAGGCCTGGGCGAAATGAACCCGGAGCAATTATGGGAAACCACCCTGGATCCGCAGGTGCGTTCGCTGTTGCAGGTGCGGGTCGATCAAAGCGATACGGCGGATGATCTGTTTTCGCAGTTGATGGGCGATGTCGTCGAAAGCCGAAGGCAATTTATTTATGACAATGCCTTAAAAGTGTCCAATTTGGACGTTTAGGATGCGCGCAGGATCGGCTGGCCTGATCAGGGTTCATATCAGGGCGCATGGCCCTGTCACCCCGCGCTGATCGCAACCGGCCAGACAGCGGGATTTTTAATGCGGGAAGAAAACAACACGTCTTATTGGAGGCGCGGACTTTACTGGCTGCTGGTAAGCGGCCTGTGGGGCGTGATCGGCGTTGCGGGATTGCTGGCCTGGTACGCCTATGATCTGCCCGATACGTCGGCGCTGAACAAGGCGCGCGCCTCGTCGGGCATCTCCCTGCTTGGGCATGACGGGGCCGTGATCGGCAGCCGCGGTGATACGGTGGGGGCAACGCTACGCCTGCGCGAAATGCCCGTGCAATTGTTACGCGCGGTGATCGCCACCGAAGACCGGCGTTTTTACGAACATGCCGGGATTGATCCCTATGGCCTTGCGCGGGCAATGGCGGCCAATATCTGTGCAGGACGCCTCGTGCAGGGCGGTAGCACCATCACCCAGCAGGCTGCAAAAAATATATTTCTGACACCCGAACGCAATCTGCGGCGCAAGGCGCAGGAACTTCTGCTGGCCCTGTGGCTGGAACGGAAATTCACCAAGGATGAAATTCTGGAATTATATCTGAACCGGGTCTATCTGGGCAGCGGCAGCTATGGAGTCGCCGCCGCCGCGCAGAAATATTTTGGAAAAAAAGTCAGTGATCTGAATATACCGGAAAGCGCCCTGCTGGCGGGCCTGCTGAAAGCGCCAAGCCGGTACAGCCCGGTCAATGACCCCAAACTTGCAAGGGCGCGTCAGGAACAGGTGCTGTCCAATATGGTTGAGGCCGGTTTTCTGACACCACAGCAGCAGACCCTCGCGCTGGCCCAGCCGCTTAATTTCGGTGGCATCGGCAATAGTCAGGACAGCCAGTATTTCATCGACTGGGTGCTGGACCAGTTGCCCGATTTTATCGGCCGGCCGGAAGGCGATCTGATCATTGTTACAACGCTGGATAACGCCATGCAAAGCGCCGCCGGGCAGGCCATTGGGGCGGCGCTGGATGCAGATGCTCAGCGCCTGTCGGTGAAACAGGGCGCGCTGCTGGCGCTGGCGCCCGATGGGGCCGTTAGGGCGATGGCGGGCGGGCGCGCCTATGGACAAAGCCAGTTTAACCGCGCGACACAGGCCAAACGCCAGCCAGGTTCGGCCTTCAAGCCCTTTGTCTATCTGACGGCGCTTGAACAGGGCCTGCATCCCGAAAGCGTGATGCGCGATTCCCCCATCATTCTGAAAAAATGGCAGCCGCGAAATTTCAAAAACACCTATCTCGGCGATATTACATTGCGTCAGGCGCTGGCGGAATCAATCAATACTGTGGCGGTCAAACTTTCCGAAACGGCGGGGCGCAGCCGGGTGATCGAGACGGCGCACCGCGTGGGCATTGTCTCTGAACTGACGCCGACGCCCGCTGTCGCGCTGGGAGTTTCCGAAGTCAGCCTGCTGGAATTGACGGCGGCCTATGCGCCCTTCGCCAATGGCGGATATCGTGCGGCCCCATACGGCATTGTGGAAGTGCGCACACCGCAGGGCCGTGTTCTGTACCGCCGCGAGCATGATGCGGGGGCGCGGGTTATCGGCGATCGCGCTTATGACCAGATGAATGACATGCTGTCGCATGCGCTGGCGCATGGCACCGGCAAGGCGGCGCGTCTTTCGGGGCGCGCGGCGGCGGGAAAAACCGGAACCAGTCAGGATTATCGGGACGCCTGGTTTATTGGCTATTCCGGGCAGTTGGTCACCGGCATCTGGTTTGGAAATGATGATGGCGCCTCCATGAAAGGTGTGACCGGCGGTGGCTTGCCGGCGCGCACCTGGAAAACCTTCATGGACAAAGCCCTGACATCTGAACCGGCGCCGGATGTACTCAGCGGTAAGCGCGTCATCCAGCCGGTGCAGGATCTGGTGTCGCGTTTCTGGAAAACGCTCAAGGGTTCAGATTAATGCCCCGCGCCATAGCGGTGCAAATCTGGTCCGTTGATGCGCAGCCATTCGGTTGCCGCATCGGTGTCCTTGACGCGGCGTGCGACCAGTTTCCAAAAGACGTCGCTGTGATTCATCTGCACGAGATGGGCGGCTTCATGCGCCGCCACATAATCCAGAATGACCGGCGGCGCCATGATCAGGCGCCAGGAAAACGAAATATTGCCATCCGGCGAACAGGAACCCCAGCGGCTTTTTTGATCGCGCACCGTGATACGGCCCAGTCTACCACCCAGCGCCCTGGCATGTTCCTTCGTCGCCACGCTTAGTTCGGCGCGCGCCTCTTCTTTCAGCCAGTCGGTCAGGCGGCGCGCAAGATGCTCACGCCCGCCAGGGACAAAGATGGTCTGATTGCGCCGTTCAATGGCGCCGCGCAGGGTCCGCAGGCTTTCGATCCGGTGTATCCTGCCGCGGATCGGAAGCTCCGCCCCGTGCACGAATGGCGCTGGTATGCTTTGCTGGGAAAGTTTCTCGGTCAGCCAGTCCGCATTTTCGCGCACGAAACGCATGGCCGTCCTTGTGTCAAGAAAAGGCGGGGCCACCAAGGTTGCGGCCCCGGGCCTGGGATCAACCCGCAATGTCATGCGCCGTGCGCGCGGGTTGCGTAATATTGTTAAATCAACACTGCCACTGTTTAATTCGATTATATAATTCTCAACGGGCCTTTTCATATCGCTTTGTTCATTTCTGATAGAGCGCCGCCCGGCCAGGTAAAATAACCTGATCAGGAAATCAGCTCGCGGGTTACTCGCCCAAGTCAGATTTCACGCATAAGTTGCAGACTGGCCCGGTCATACTATGCGGTGCCCAGGCAGCATGGTTAATGCGTGATCATCCGTAGACGATGCGGACTGTGCCACAAAATTCAGCGAGATTCAAAAATAATTAAGCTTTAGTCACAGATAAATATGACGGCCTGTAATAAGGCGCTCGAATCCCGGATAGCCTTGATAAATATAGTAATTTCAAATGGTTAATAGAAGGCGGCTTGCATGTGCGCCCGCCCCGGACCATTCTTGAAACCCGGCCAGACTAACCGGCAATAGGATGGGTACGGATGAAATCACGAATGCGTGGCGCGATTTCAGAATTCCACCTCCGGCCATTGAAAACACCATAATGACCAACGCCAGGCTGAATATAATCGAGCTTTTTTGCTGCGGGAATATTCGCGCATAAATCGTGCGCAGCCTGGGTTTGTCCGATGCCGGATATGTCGTCAAATTCACCTTCGACGGTCAGCAGCGCGGTATTTTGAATAGCCTGTGGCCGCACCAGCCGCCCGCGATGGGTCGATAGGCCTTTGGCCAGACTTTGCTTTTGAAATACTTCACTGACGGTCGTCAAATAAAATTCAGCCGTCAAATCCATGACGGACAGATATTCGTCATAGAATTCGCGATGCGCCTGCGCGCTGTCGCCATCACCGCGCACCAGATTGGCAAAGAAGTTCCGATGGGCGTCCATATGGCGGTTCAGATTCATATGCATGAAGCCGCTTAATTGCAGAAAACCCGGATATACAGGACGCATGAAACCACGATGCGGCAGCGGCACACGGGTAATCAGATTATGCTCGAACCAGGATAGTGGCCGTTCCATCGCCAGATTATTGGGCACGGTCGGGCTCATCCGGCTGTCAATGGGGCTGCCCATCAAGGTCATGGTGGCGGGTTGGCAGGGATGATCTTCCGCCGCCATCAGGGACGCCGCCATCAGAACAGGCACACCGGGCTGGCACACGGCCATGACATGGGTGTTGGGTCCGATCAGCCGCAAAAATTCGATGACATAATCAATGTAATCATCCAGATCAAAACGCCCTTCGTTGACCGGCACGCTACGCGCATCGCGCCAGTCGGTAATATAGACATCCTGATCCGGCAGCATCGCCTCGACGGTACCGCGCAACAGCGAGGCCCAATGTCCCGACATAGGCGCGACAATCAACAGTTTGGGATCGTCGCGGCGCTTTGGATCACCTGTCACCCGCCGAAAATGTTTGAGCTGGCAAAATGGCTTGCGAAAGATCACCCGCTCTTCTATCGCGACCGGCGCGCCGTCAATCACGGTGCTGTCCAGGCCAAATTGCGGCTTGTTATAGCGGCGCGTGACACGCTCAGCCAATTCCAGTCCCGCCAGTATGCCGGGTACCGAAGGGGCATAGGCCAGCGGATTAGCAGGATTTTGCAGAAGCATCCGGCTTGTCTGAAGCGCCGCACGCATCGGCCCAACCGCAGCATGGGCCATTTCATAATTTTGATAGAGCATTGTCGTTTTCCTATACCCTGTGAATATTCAGAATCAGCGGGTGCGATGATCCTATAATATTGTGCGCCGCAATATAAATAGCAAGCGCCGTTTCATCGGGACAGGGTCAGCATGCGCCGACAATGCTTTATTTTCCGTCTATAAGGAGTTTTTATTCAGGGTTAACAATGGGTTATTTAATAGGCCCAATGGCGCAGATGGTTTGGTCGTCAAGTAAAAACGGGACTATAGTACGTTGTTGCGGCGCAATCCAAGCAAAGCAATCCCCATGGCCTTCACTGTTCCAGTCTTGTAGAAATTTTTTTTCAATTTTTATTGTGATGTCTTGCGCAAAGAACACTTTATTAACCATTAAGGACTAAATTCGTTTTTAGCTGTCACAAGGATTCGTTCCCCAACGTTTCCGCTCTGTCGGATGGCTCCCTGTTGAAACTTGGGCCGCCTTGTGCGGCCCATTCTTTTGTCAGCGTCCAACCGGTTGATATTAACCAAGAAATCTGAGATTTCTGCCAGAATTGTGACATTGACCGGACGACATAATCGGATTTTTCTGATACCCTGCAGTTCCATTATATGCCGCTGCGTGATTACGCATGGGCGCCAGAAGGAATTATGTCATATGGATGATTTACTGATTGAGGATATGGACACCCGCCAATATACGCAAAGTGCTGTCGCCTTTGCCGCCTCTGAGCTTTTTTTCAAAATTTATGATCAATCCATGGCCATGGTGCGCGACGCCGCCGATTATCTTGAGCTGGAGGGTGTAATTGACCGTCAGCAATTGTCGCAACAAATGGGCATGGTCTATGCCTGCGAAAGCATGCGGATCACCACCAGATTGATGCAGGTGTCGGCCTGGTTGCTGGCGATGCGCGCCGTGCGGCAGGGAGAAATCAACGCCAGCGATATTGAAAGCCGGGGCTTTCGCCTGGGCGCAAAAGAGGTCTGTCTGGGCGGTCCGGTGCGTGGCGCGGGCCTGTTGCCCATTCGTCTGATTAATCTGCTCGAAGCCAGCAAGCGTCTGTATGAACGGGTCGCGCGGCTGGATCAGCTTTTGTTCGTAAACGCCGGTGAAGCCACGATACGCAATCCGGTTGTTGCGCAGTTAAACCGCATCGAACAGGCGTTTGGAATCTGAGGCCTGCATTTGGATAAAAAAGGCCGCACACGTCACGCGCGGCCTTTTATCTGTATACGGATAGATCAGATTTCGCGCGGCGCGTTTGCAATGGCGCGCTTGCAGCCTTCCAGCAGATCCTCAAAAATATCCCGCGCCGGACGCACCGATTTGATCAGTCCGATGCCCTGGCCCGCAAAGCCTGGCGCGATGTCGGCGCGCTGGCCAATCTGGGCTGCCGCCAGAATCTGGCTGGACACCATGGACTGGAACGGCATTGGCAGCGGATCCATTTTGGCGTCCACATAGGCCTGCGCCCATTTGGTCCGGATCAGTCGTGCGGGTTTGCCGGTGACAGATTTCGACACCATAGTGTTTTCTTCATTGCTGTCCACGATCGCCTGTTTTTGATAGGGCAGAAGATTGGCTTCCTCGCTGGCCAGGAATGCGGAACCGATCCACACCCCTTCGGCGCCAAGGCAGAACGCCGCAGCAACGCCGCGCCCGTCGCAAATGCCGCCCGCGCCCAATACCGGAATACCTTTTGGGCCGCCAACGGCGTCAACCACTTGCGGGATCAGGGCCATGGTGCCAATGGGCGAATTATGCCCGCCGCCGTCATGGCCTTGCGCAACGATCATGTCCACACCGGCCGAGGCCAATTGCACAGCATGACGCACGGCGCCGACAACGCCCATCACTTTGGTGCCATTGGCGCGCATTTCGCGCATCCAGGGGCCAGGATTGCCAAGACCCGCCGCATAGACCGGAACGCGTTCCTCGATCACCACCTGCATCTGGGCATCGAAAAATTCCTTGGTCAGGAACATGGGTTCGCCCGGTGCGCGATTGGCCTCGCCCAGCCATTCCGCGATCTGTTCCTTGGTGGGGTGGCTCAGTCCTTCGCGTTTCATGAATTCTTCGGCAAAGGCCATATGCTGGGGCAACATGTCCATCGGTGACGGTCCTCCGGAATTTTTGGCGCCATCATCGCGGCGCACCGATGCCGGCAGCAATGTGTCTACAGCAAACGGCTTGTCCGTATAGCTGCGAATCTCCTTGATCCATTGGCGCAATAATTTGGGGCCACAGGCCGCCGCGCCCAATACCCCAAGACCACCGGCCTCAGATACCGCAGCCGCCAGTTTAGGCACCGAAGCCCCACCCATACCGGCCAGCAGGATAGGATGCTGAATGCCCAGAATTTCACATACCCGATTTTTCGCCATTGGTTCTCTCCCTGTTATACGCTCATTTGTTATAAGGGTTTTAGCAAACTTATAACCCACTCGTAAATGGCCAGATATGGCCCGGTCTGGTTTCGGCTATAGGCCACCGGCAGCCAGAGGATGCATTTACACCTATGGTGGGCCATGCCCAAAGTCATATCATAGCGGCTAATTTTTGTGCGTTGCAAAATAAATTTGGAAAAATGGTTTATTTTAGTTGATTTTTTGCAGCGCGGTGTTAATTTGTGCACTGCGGTAGTCAGTCTTTAACTATCGCGTGCCCTTCCTGGGCGTTTCCTCCCTAGACTTGGGCCGTTCCTGCGGGAACGGCCTTTTTTTGGGAACGGGTTAAACTTCCGCAGCACGCAGCAATTCTGGCGTTAACCGCTTGCTGAGTGCGGCAATCAGGCCGGACATATGGTCTTTTACGCGGGCAAACCCCTGCAATGGCACGACCAGATTTTCATCCATATACAGGGCGCGGTTAATTTCAATCTGCACCGCATGCTGGCCACGTCCGGGGCGGCCATAGCAATCCGTAATATATCCGCCAGCATAGGGGCTGTTGCGCATAACCTGATAGCCCTGATCGCGCAAAACCTCTTCAATGGTTTGCGAAACCAGCGGTGCACAGGAGGTGCCATAACGGTCCCCCAGAATAATATCCGCAGACCGGCGATCACTCGATATTTGCGGTGCGCCAAGTGAAGGCATGGAATGACAGTCAATCAGTACGGCGCAACCAAACTGGTCCAGACTGCTGGATAACAGTTCCGAAATTGCCGCATGATAGGGATGATACAGGGTGGCGACCCGGCGTTCCGCCTCGGAAAAGGCCAGCTTTTCACGATAAATCGTCATGCCTTCCGCCACCACCCTGGCAATGGTGCCAAAGCCCGCCGCCACGCGCAACGAGCGCGTATTGACGTGATCCGGCAGCGTATCCTCAAACATTAACGGGTCAAGCTCAAATGCCTCGCGGTTAACATCCAGATAGGCACGCGGAAATAACGCCTTCAGCAGGGGCGCCCCGCAATGGGGGGCGTCTTCGAACAATTGGTCTACAAAGCTGTCTTCGGACCGGCGCAACGAGATGCGATCCAGGCGTGTGGCGGCAAGCAGATCCACAGGGTAATTTGTCCCGCTATGGGGGGAATTAAAAATTAGCGGAACGCCAGGTTGTTTTGGCGCCAGAATGGCGTAGGGCGGGCAATAGCCTCCCCCTTCAACAGACAGATGGCCTGACACGCTTTCCTTTTCAAGCCTGGTTATCGTGTCTACCCTGTCCATCCGCCAATCCATCTCTGTTGCAATAAGTGTAATAATAATTACACCAGCAGGATACTATATAATTGGCAGGAGATTGGGGACGTTTATTCCCTATTTACAGTTCACTGTCATAATGCTGTGAAATGGTCCGGAAGCACAGGGGGTATATCTTCTTGCGCAGGCATTGGACAGAGCCTGGACGGGCTAAAACGGCATAAAGTCGTTTATTGGTGAGGGAAGGTAGACCTGATGGCAATTATTTTGTTGGCCGAGGATGATGAATCGCTGTGCCGGTTCCTGGCGCGCTCTTTGACCAAGGCCGGTCATGAGGTGACTTCTGTATTGCGCGGCGACCATGCGCTGCCCTATCTGGAGACTGGCATCTATGACATGCTGGTGACCGATATTGTCATGCCGGAAATGGATGGCATCGAGCTGGCGCGCCGCGCCGTGGCGTCACAGCCGGAGCTTAAAGTTGTGTTTATAACCGGGTTCGCCGCCGTGGCCTTGAACCCCCGCAGTGACGCGCCGGAAGGCGCGAAGGTGTTGTCCAAACCCTTTCACCTGCGCGAACTGGTCGATGAAATAGATCGCGCATTGGCGGCATGATCTAGCGACGGAACGGGTGGCGCCCATTCCGAAATGTAAAAGTTGCTTACCCTGAGTAGAGGAGACACTGAGCGCAGAGACTCACTAAAATTTGCCGTCAGTTAAAATGATGCGCAGATGGGGACAGGATGGATGCCTAACGGATTACCCAAATCATCGGGGACGATGAACTCAAGGCTATCTGCAGTGGAAGCCGCTAATATTGTGGACCGCGCCCAGGAAGACGCCTCAAAGGATGCGCTTGATTTACTTCCGCTATCCATCCTGCCATTACAGACCAAAGCCCTAAAGCGGGCACGGCTGCGCAAGAATATCCGCCTTGAAAGCGTGGTCGAATTATTCGCTGATGAAGGCGCTGGCAGCGGCCAGATTGGCTGTGACAAACTATATGTCCATTTTGGCTGGGAAGCGGGACTCGATCACCCTGACCAGAAATTGATGACCGCGCTGGGCAAGCTGAACAGCTATGATGTTTTCAGCCTGCGCATTACCCTGCGTGACCTGGGCATTGCGGTGAATGATCTTTCGGCGTTGCAACTTTCAGACGCCAAGAAAACGCAACTTAATGCCTATATGAAAAGCTTCACGGCGCCTCTGATCCGGCAGATTTTTGGCCAGGGCAATACGGATGTGAACGATTTCGACGACATGGTCGCCATGTTCAAAAGCCCGGATCGGGCAGAGGCGCTGCGCAATCTCCGGCTGATGGCCGAACAGCTTAATATTGAACTGCATGAAGTGCCGAAATTTCTTGAGGATTATGGCGATATTTTCCTGTCACTGGCCTATTTTCAGGAAATTCTGGACGGACTTATCCCGCGCACCCGCGCCTTTATTGGCGATCTTCATGAACTGCGCGCCGGATATGGGCTGAAGCTCAACGCATTTTTTGCCCGTGGCTCACAGGGGCTGGATCAGGAGATCTGTAATATTATCAGTTCGATTGCCGGACGCTTTGATGGCTTTAACACTCATAGCCGCACTATGTGGGAGAATATCAATGCCGAAAGCTTTGAGCAGACTCGCAAACTCATCAGTGCGCATCATATGACTGTGGGTGGCGTGCTGTGCGGTCTGAGCGTCAAGATCAATGGTTGGGAAGAATCTTTCAGGGGCTTGACGATCGAGCAACAACAAAGGCGGCGCAGCGAATATATACTGAGTGAAATACGTCCCGGCATCGATCAGATCGGCGCTCTGGAAGCATCCGCACACACTATAAAGACCGCGCCTGTCTGTAAAGTCCGCGGCAAAATCAACGTGACCGCGCTTGCGTGCCTGTCGGCCATTGAGGCGCTATTTGCCTGGTATGGGTCTCAGGTGTTTATGAGTTAAGCGAGGCGGCGCTTCACGCTACTCCGCCTCGGGCGATTGCGTGGCGAGTGTTTCCTCCACGGGACGCAAAACATCTCTCGCCACGACATCCTGCGTCAGTTTGGCTTTGGCCCTGGCCACGCGTTCACCCGCAATGCGGACCTGCGTATCAAGATCAATTTGCGTACTGAGACCCAGGCTGACCGGATCAACCGGTTTCAGGTTTGCCTGATTCCAGTGGCTGCGATCGCGCACAGATTGAATGGTCGCCTTGGTAGTGCCCACCAGTTTTCCGACCTGACTATCGCTGAGTTCCGGGTGATGGCGCAACAGCCAGGCGATGGCGTCGGGGCGGTCCTGACGCCGCGACACAGGTGTATAACGCGCACCCTTGGAGCGTTTTGCCGTTTCGGGATGGCTGCTGGTTCGAAGATGCAGACGCGCTGCGGGATCGGCCTCGCACCGGGCGATTTCCTCGCGGGTCAACTGGCTGGCCGTCACGGGATCAAGCCCCTTGACGCCGATGGCAACCTCGCCATCCGCAATGCCTGAAACCTCCAGCAGGTGCAATTCGCAAAATTCTGCGATTTGCTCAAAACTGAGCGAGGTATTATCCACGAGCCAAACGGCCGTAGCCTTGGGCATCAGCGGTCGCGCCATCTCACTTCTCCATAATTCACAATAGCAAATCCGTTCAGCAAACCTGACTGAGGGAACCTTGCAATGGGGGTGTGGCACATATATAGGACATTGAAGCGCCAAGATAAAGCCGAACCGTGCAATTAGAGGGTCAGCACCAGTTTGCCGATATGCATGCTGCTTTCCATCCGGGCATGCGCAGCCGTTGCATCCGCCAGTCTATAGGTCGAATCGATCACGGGGTGCAGCTTGCCCGCCGCCAGCAGCGGCCATACATTTTCACGCAAGGCATTGGCGATCAACGCTTTTTCGGCAATGCTGCGGGGCCGCAGGCCAGAACCCGTTAGAATCAGGCGTTTTTGCAATACCGGCAACAAATTCAACGACACCTTGGATCCCTGCAAAAATGCGATGGAAACATGGCGGCCCCCCTGGGCCAGAGACAGGATATTGCGGGCAACATAATCGCCCCCCACCATATCCAGAATGACATCCACCCCCGCACCGGCGGTTAATTGTTTGATGACCTCGACAAAATCCTCGGTACGGTAATTAATCGCGCGCTCTGCGCCCAACCGGGTGCAGACGGCGCATTTATCGTCGCTGCCAGCGGTTGCGAACACGCGCGCGCCAAAGGCGCTGGCCATTTGAATGGCGGTGGTGCCAATGCCGCTGCTGCCGCCATGCACCAACAGGCTTTCGCCTGCACGCAGATGCGCCCCGTCGAACAGATTGGTCCAGACCGTGAAAAAGGTTTCCGGCAGTGCCGCCGCCTGTATCATATCCATGCCCTGCGGGACCGGCAGGCATTGCACAGCAGGGGCCAGGCAATATTGCGCATAGCCGCCCCCCGCCACCAGCGCGCAGACTTTATCGCCCAGCGCCCAGCCGGAAACACCCGCGCCCAGTTGCACGATGGTTCCCGCCACCTCCAGCCCCGGCGTATCCGGCGCGCCGGGCGGCGGCGGATAAAACCCCTGGCGTTGCATGACATCGGGGCGGTTGACACCCGCCGCCGCCACCTCGATCA
>CAYGDL010000011.1:0-28292 GCA_964348545.1 uncultured Alphaproteobacteria bacterium
GCGCACATCGGCGTTGCGCAACGCCTTGATGAAATCGCCGAGTGTCTGGTCCATTTTTCTCGCTCTCCGCGCTTGTGTTATACACCCAGCGGGCGTTTTGACGCCTTCAACGCATCGCTGGTCAGGCTGCTGATCTGCGCCCCGACCATTTCAATATCGTCCTGGAATTTCAGAATGACATTCAGCGTATTGCGCACCATTTCCGGTTCCAGCGTATTGGCGTGCAACAGCAACAGCGTGCGCGCCCAGTCAATGGTTTCGCTGACGGCGGGCAATTTTTTCAGATCCATGCCGCGCAGTTCCTGCACGAACGCCACCAGTTCATTGCGCAATTTCACCGAAACATCCGGCACGCGCGCGGCAATGATCTTGCGCTCCAGCGCCGTATCGGGAAACGGAATATACAGATGCAGACAGCGGCGCTTTAGCGCATCGCTCAATTCGCGGGTATTGTTACTGGTCAGAAACACCACGGGTTTTATCGTCGCCTTGACGGTGCCGATTTCGGGAATGCTGATCTGATATTCTGACAGCAGCTCCAGCAGAAACGACTCAAACTCCTGATCAGCCTTGTCCAGTTCGTCGATAAGCAGCACGGCGCCCGCTGGCGCGCGCATGGCCTTCATCAGCGGGCGTTCTTCCAGAAACTGTTCGGAAAAGAACACGTCAGAAAACTGATGCAGCTTGTTCATCGATTCCGTCAGGCCCTTGGCGCCCTGCAGCACATCGCCCAGCGTCTCGCGCAGAATTTGCGTGTACAGCAATTGCTTGCCATATTTCCATTCATACAGCGCCTTGGATTCATCCAGCCCTTCGTAACACTGCAAGCGCACCAGCGGCAGGCCAAGATATTTCGCGGTGGCGATGGCCAGTTCCGTCTTGCCGACGCCGGGAGGGCCTTCGACCAGCAGCGGCTTTTCCAGATTTTGCGCCAGATAGATCGACGTGGCGATTTGCGGATTGGTGATATAACCCAATTCCTCAAATCCGGCTGTAATGGAAGGGATTGAATCCATCTTGCCGACGGCGTCTAATTTCGTTTTTGCCAATGTCACGTTAACCCGCTTTCCTTATCAGAGATTTTCCAAGTTCCCCCTGTTTAGCGCGGTCTATGCCGGACGCCAAGCCTCCAGATTTGGTTAAACCCTGAAAAAGCCGCAAAACATCCAATATTTTCCATAAAGGTCACGGATTTCAGGCAATTTTGGGGGACGCACCGTTCCGGCAGAAAGCATCTGCAACATTCTGATGGGTGTGCGTTTGAGAAAGACACAGGCCCTAATGGAATAAAATTATGTTCAGGACGTTCCCCCCACGGTCAATCCATCTATCCGCATTGTAGGTTGCCCGACGCCAACGGGTACGCCCTGTCCACTTTTGCCGCAGGTTCCGATACCGGGATCCAGTTCCATATCATTGCCGATCATGGCGACCCGCTTTAACACATCGGGTCCGTTGCCAATCAGGGTTGCGCCCTTGACGGGGGCGCCGATCTTGCCGTTTTCAATGCGATAGGCTTCCGTGCATGAAAAGACAAATTTACCACTGGTGATGTCAACCTGACCGCCGCCAAAGGCCACGGCATAGACGCCATTCTTTACCGACGCCAATATTTCCGCCGGATTCGCACTGCCGGACAGCATATAGGTATTGGTCATGCGCGGCATCGGCATATGGGCATAGGACTGTCTGCGGCCATTTCCGGTCGGGGCCATGCCCATCAGGCGCGCATTCAGCCGGTCCTGGATATAGCCCTTTAGAATGCCGTCTTCAATCAGGACGGTATTCGATGTCGGGGTTCCTTCATCATCAACGCTGAGCGACCCGCGACGGCCATACAAGGTTCCATCATCGACCACGGTGACGCCTTTTGCGGCCACCTGTTGGCCAAGAAGCCCGGCAAAGGCGCTGGTTTTCTTGCGGTTAAAATCTCCCTCCAGGCCATGGCCAATGGCTTCATGCAGCAATATGCCTGGCCAGCCAGGACCCAAAACGACCATCTGTTCTCCCGCAGGCGCCTGAACCGACTGCAAATTAACCAGGGCCTGACGCAGCGCCTCGTCAACAAAGGGCCGCCATTGCCCAGGCGACAAATAGGCCGTATAGCCATTGCGCCCCCCCACACCATGACTACCGGTTTCCTGTCGATCCCCCTCGCCAGCAACAACGGAGACGTTAAGCCTGACCAAGGGGCGTATGTCGCGCACGCTTTCACCGCCCGGTCGCATGATTTCGACAACCCGCCATTCCCCGGCCAGCGAGCAGGTCACCTGACGAACGCGCGCGTCCAGGCCCCGGGCATAGGCGTTCATATCTTCCAGCAGTTTTATCTTGGTTTCGAAAGACGCCGTATCCAGCGGGTTATCCGCCCCATACAGCGCATGATTTGTGCGCGCCGGTCCTACCGAAAGTTGCCCCGATTTGCCGCTTTGTACGGAACGCACGGTTTGCGCGGCGCGCGATATGGCCTCTTCACTCAATTCTGCGGCATGGGCGTAGCCCGTTGCTTCGCCCGCGACCGAGCGCAATCCGAATCCCTGACCGGTGTCAAATGCCGCATTCTTCAGGCGGCCATCATCAAAAACAAAGCTTTCCGATACTGAATATTCCAGGAACAGTTCGCCATCGTCGCCACGATGCAGCGCGTCATCGATTATGGATTGCACCCGCCGTCTGTCCATGCCGACCTGGTTGAAAAACAGATCCTCGGATGTGCTGCCGGAGAATCCGTCGTTTTGCGCTGAATTGGCCATGCCACCATTCCTTCCTGGTAATAGGATAGAATATATATGCATTTTCCCTTAATGCATATGATACTTGTGAGTGAGGATACAATCCGTTGATCAAGGGGAAAATTGATATCGCCATAATGCTAAAACCTCTCTATGGGGTTGCAGTCGATGGTGACGCAACCCGCGCCGCCGCCTACCGGCTGCGCAACCAGCAATAATCGGGGCGCAATTAGCAATCATTCTCATTTACGGGCGCTTTTTAGCCATTTTCCTTTGCAAAATATTTTTGTCCATATGATCTATGCTTGCAGTTTCATGATGACTGTGTTTTGTGTGGGTCAAGATTCGGGTCAGACATGCGGATGCCCCCGGGTGAGTAAAGAACAAAGCAAAGAACAACAGGAAAAACAGATGCGTTGGATGTCCAGATGCCGCAGCTTCGTAAGTGAAGCGATGCTGGCGATGTTTACAGTTTTTGTTTCAGCGGGTTCTGCCATGGCCGAAACGGCTGTCGAGTGGCAGATGGGGTTTCAGCCCGCAGCCTCGCCGGTGATGGAGCAGATTATTAGTTTTCACAACATATTGCTGGTGCTGATAACGGCAATTACCCTGTTTGTGCTGGGCCTGTTGCTGTACATTATGGTGCGCTTTAACGCGCGCGCCAATCCGGTTCCTTCAACCACCACACATAACACCGCGCTTGAAATTATCTGGACGACTGTCCCGATCATCATTCTGGTCGTCATGGCGATCCCGTCTTTCCGGCTGCTCTACACTGCGGATGTGGTGCCCGAGTCTGAAATGACGCTGAAGCTGACCGGCAATCAATGGTACTGGAATGTGGAATATCCCGATCATGACGCGCTGACCTACGACATTACCATGCTTGAGGATGTGGACCGCCCCGTGGACGCGCCGCGCCTGCTGGCTGTGGACAATGAAATCGTAGTGCCTGTGGACACGACGATTCGAGTGCAGACAACGGCATCCGATGTCATCCATGCCTTCGCAATGCCGGTTTTGGGTGTGAAAATCGATGCCACACCTGGCCAGTTGAATGAAACCTGGTTCAAGGCCACGCGCGAAGGCACCTTCTATGGCCAATGCTCGGAACTTTGCGGCTCACGGCATGCCTTTATGCCGACAGCCCTTAAGGTTGTCAGCAAGGAGGCTTTTGCAGCCTGGCTCGAGGAAGCTAAGGTTAAACACGCTTCGTCTCCGGTGCAGCAGCCCGTCGGACTGGCGTCAGCCGCCACAGTCCGCTAGGTCGCGCGACCAATTATTTGATAAGACAGTAAGACAGAGAGAGTAGCTAGATGAAAACAGCAGTCGGCTCGCACGATGAACATGCGCATCACCCGACCGGGTGGCGGCGTTATGTCTATTCCACCAATCATAAAGATATCGGCACCATGTACCTGATCTTCGCCATCATCGCGGGGATAGTTGGTGGCGTCATGTCGCTGCTCATCCGGACAGAACTGGCCTATCCTGGCGACGGCATCCTGGGTGGCGATTACCATCTGTTCAATGTGCTGGTGACCGGGCACGGCCTGATCATGGTGTTTTTCATGGTCATGCCAGCTTTTATCGGCGGATTCGGCAACTGGTTTGTGCCCCTGATGATCGGCGCGCCGGACATGGCGTTTCCGCGCATGAACAATATTTCATTCTGGCTATTGCCTCCTTCCTTGATACTGCTTGTGATTTCGATGTTTGTCGAAGGCCCTGCGGGCGGCTTGGGCGCGGGCACTGGCTGGACCGTTTATCCTCCTAATTCTGCGGATGCGGGCCATCCGGGACCGGCCGTTGATTTCGCCATCCTCAGCCTGCATCTGGCGGGCGCCTCCTCAATTCTGGGGGCCATCAATTTCATCACCACCATCTTTAATATGCGCGCGCCGGGCATGACCATGCACAAGATGCCGCTATTTGTGTGGTCCATCCTCGTAACCGTGTTTCTGCTGTTGCTGTCACTGCCCGTTCTGGCCGGCGCCATCACCATGCTGCTGACCGACCGCAATTTCGGAACCACCTTCTTTGATGCGTCGGGCGGCGGCGACCCGGTGCTGTTCCAACATCTGTTCTGGTTCTTTGGTCACCCCGAAGTCTACATTCTGATCCTGCCCGCCTTTGGCGTGATCAGCCAGGTGGTCAGCACATTTTCGCGCAAGCCGGTATTCGGCTATATGGCCATGGCCTACGCCATGGTGGCGATCGGCGGCATCGGCTTTGTCGTATGGGCGCACCATATGTATACGGTCGGCATGCATGTCGATATGAAGGCCTACTTCCTGGCCGCGACACTGGTGATCGCTGTGCCGACGGGCGTCAAGATTTTCTCCTGGATCGCCACCATGTGGGGCGGTTCGATTGAATTCAAAACACCGATGCTGTGGGCCATCGGGTTTATTTTCCTGTTTACGCTGGGCGGCGTCACCGGCGTGGTGCTGGCCAATGCGGGCGTGGATGCGGCACTGCATGACACTTACTATGTGGTGGCGCATTTCCATTACACCATGTCGCTGGGCGCGCTGTTCGGCATTTTCTGCGGCTTCTACTACTGGTTCGGCAAAATGTCGGGACGGGTTTATTCCGAATTCCTGGGCAAGCTGCATTTCTGGCTGACCTTTATCGGCGTTAATCTGGTGTTCTTCCCGCAGCATTTCCTGGGGCTTGCCGGCATGCCGCGCCGCTATGCCGATTATCCCGACGCCTTTGCCGGCTGGAATATGGTGTCGACTGTGGGCGCCTATATTTCATTCTTTGGCGTGATCATCTTCCTGATCATGCTGGCGCATGCCTTCCTGCGCAAGGAACGCTGCGCGGATAATCCGTGGGGTGAATATGCGACCACGCTGGAATGGACGCTTTCTTCGCCGCCGCCATTCCACCAGTTCAACGTGCTGCCGCAGATAAAATAACGATGGCTTCCGGGTATCGAAAACGCCGGTGAAACGGTTTTTTCGATACCCGTCTATCGTCCCAGGAATACAACGCTTTTGTTTTCAGACTTTATTTTGATTATCAGAAAATTGGGTCAGTTGATGGATAGGCATCAGGACACTACTACAAAGAGGATGGCGAATCAGATCGCCGACACTGTTGCGACTGTACGCCTTGCAGGCGGGGGCGCAGTTACGCCTGCGGCCAAACGCTTCGATATTGCGCGCAATGAAATTGCCCGCGCCACTATCGGCAAAAACTTGCCGGAAGAAGCAACCGTGGGCGATTATTTCGCCCTGCTCAAACCCCGCGTTATGTCGCTGGTGGTTTTTACCGGTCTGACCGGCATGATGATGGCGCCCGGCCACATCAATCCGGTGATTGGATTTATTGCCCTGCTGTGCATCGCTGTTGGCGCGGGCGCATCGGGCGCCTTGAATATGTGGTATGACGCCGACATTGACGCGCATATGCAGCGGACAAAAAACCGGCCTATCCCCATGGGCCGTGTGGCCCCGGCTGAGGCGTTGAACCTTGGCGTTACGCTTTCACTGGGTTCGATCCTGCTGATGGGAATCGCCGTGAATGCCGCGTCTGCGGCGCTGCTGACCCTTACCATTGGGTTCTATCTGTTTATTTACACCATGTGGCTGAAACGCCGGACCCCGCAAAACATCGTCATTGGCGGGGCTGCTGGCGCCTTCCCGCCGATGATCGGCTGGGCGGCGGTCACTGGAACGATCAGTGTTGAATCCATTGTTTTGTTCATGATTATCTTCATGTGGACGCCGCCGCATTTCTGGGCGCTGGCGCTGTATCGCAGTGAAGAATATGCCAAAGTGGGCGTTCCCATGCTGCCCGTGGTGGCGGGGCGCGTTGAGACCTGCAAACAGATATTGATTTATACCTTCCTGATGATGCCCATTGTACTTGCGCCATGGCTCATGGGGTTTGCCAGTGTGTGGTACGGGGCAAGCGCGGCGCTGCTTAGCCTTATATTCGTGGTTTTTGCTTTGCGGGTCTGGAATGTGCGCCATGTAACCGGAGAGGCGGGCGACGCGCCCGCCAAGCATCTGTTCGCCTATTCCATTCTTTATCTGATGTTGCTGTTCTCGGCCTTGTTGGCTGAGGGAATATTCGATTTCGGAAAGAGTGTATAGGCCGTGCCCATTACCGATGTTCACAAACGCAAATTGACCAAGAATCTGACTCTCGCCGGAATTCTGATCGCCATCATGGCGCTCCTGTTTGTGCTGACCCTGGTTAAGATGGGGGGCGGCTGATCTGATGCGTCCCGAAACCCTCGATACCGCAACCCGGCAAATCAGCGCATCACACAATATTGCGATGCTGTGTGGCGTCGTGGTTCTCGGTATGATCGGGCTTTCCTATGCCTCGGTGCCGCTTTATCGCATTTTCTGCCAGATGACCGGCTTTGGCGGCACGACCCAAAAAGCCGAAACCGCGCCGGAGCAGGTTCTGGCGCGCCAGATTATTGTGCGCTTTGACGCCAGTGTCGCAAAAGGCCTGGCCTGGCAGTTCGCCCCCGAACAAGGGCCGCAGACCGTGCAGGTCGGAGAGGTCGGCCTGGCGTTTTTCCGCGCTAAAAACCTCACGGACCAGCCGCTTAGCGGCACGGCAAGTTTCAACGTCACCCCTGCCAAGGCCGGGGCGTACTTTTCCAAAATTGAGTGTTTCTGTTTCACGGAGCAGCAGCTTGCCGCCGGTCAGGAAATAGACATGCCCGTGCAATATTTCATCGACCCATCGATAGAAGACGATGAAAACATGCACGATGTAAAAACCATTACCCTATCCTATACGTTCCATCACACCCATCCGAAGGTCGCTGGAACCCCTTCACTATAACGGCGCAACTGAAGAGAAAAACATGGCAGACGCACACGCACCCCAACATGACTATCATCTGGTTGACCCCAGCGCCTGGCCGATTATCGGCGCCATAAGCGCCTTTGTCGCTGCGGTTGGCGGCATCATCAACATGCATGAAGGACCGGCATGGATATTCTTTGTTGGCGCCGCCGGGCTGGCCTATACCTTTATCGGCTGGTGGCGTGATGTCGTCAACGAGGCCGAACATCTTGGCAATCATACGCCCGTGGTGCAACTGCATCATCGCTATGGCATGCTGCTGTTCATCGCCTCAGAGGTCATGTTCTTTGTGGCCTGGTTCTGGGCGTTCTTTAACGCCAGTCTGTTTCCCGACGCAACGGCGGGCATCTGGCCGCCAGAAGGCATTGAAACCCTCGATGCGTGGCATCTGCCGCTGTTGAATACGCTTATCCTGCTGACCTCCGGCACCACGGTGACCTGGGCGCATCATGCCCTGGTCAATGGCGATCGTAAGGGCTTACGCTACGGCCTGATCCTGACGATTATACTGGGTGCGCTCTTTACCGCCATTCAGGCCTATGAATATAGCCATGCCAGTTTTGCTTTTGCCGGCAGCATCTATGGCTCCACCTTCTACATGGCGACGGGCTTTCATGGATTTCATGTGCTTGTTGGCACCATTTTCCTGATCGTGTGCCTGCTGCGCGCGGAACGGGGTCATTTCAAGCCGGACCATCATTTCGGCTTTGAAGCGGCCGCCTGGTACTGGCACTTTGTGGACGTTGTCTGGCTGTTTCTGTTTGCCTGTATTTATGTCTGGGGCGGCTGATACGCCTTGCTAATCAAAACGGGGGGCAAGAATAGCATTTGCCCCCCGATTACCAGGCCATGAACATATCAATGACGAATGATGCAACCCAACTGACGCTGCGGCAAATCGTTCGCCAGCTACCGCTCGTTCCCACCCTTATGACTTTAGCCGCATTGGCCATTTTGGTCTCACTGGGCGCGTGGCAGCTTCAGCGGATGCAGTGGAAATCAGAGCTTATCGCCGCCATTGAAGCTAATATCGCCCTTCCCGCCAGTTCGCTGCCCGGCGGCGCCATAGACATTGAGGCCTGGCGCTATCGCAAGGTCAAGATTACCGGGCGTTTCCATCACGACAAGGAAATCCACCTATACGCCGTCAGCGACAAAGGTAAACCCGGTTATCAAATAATTACGCCTGTGGAACGATCTGATGGCGGCTTTGTCCTGTTTAACCGGGGGTGGGTGCCCATAGGTAATCGCAACCCGCAAACGCGTCTGGCCGGTCATATTGAAGGATTGCACACGCTGGTAGGAATTGTCCGCAAGCCATGGGTGCAAAACACTTTTGTTGCAGACAACGAGCCGCAGAAAAATATCTGGTTTTACGGTGATCTAGATGGGATGGCTAAGTTTCGCGGAATAGTTCATTATGCCCCCCTCTTCCTGGAGGCGGACGAAACCCTAAATCCGGGGGGCTTGCCAATAGGTGGACAAAGTCGGCTCAAGATAAGTAATGATCATCTCAACTATGCCCTTACCTGGTTCAGTCTCGCCATCGCCCTCCTCATCGTCTACGGCCTCTATGTCGCGGAGCAGTTCCGCGCGCGCTGAGCGCCCAAAGCCGCGCTTAAACGCCGCTATGGCCACATCAGTCACACTGCTGGATTGCAGCGCTGCTTACCTGCTGCGAACGGCAGATGCACGACCGGGAACCGGCGCATTCCCGGCCCCTCCGCGCGCGTTATTTATCTGACGGGACTGGATTTGATTTTATGAAATATGTGAGCACGCGCGGCCAGCAGCGCCAGTTGGATTTTAGCGAAGCCCTGCTGGCGGGGCTTGCGGATGATGGTGGTTTATACGTTCCGCTTTATTGGCCGTTGTTTTTTGAGAAAGATATACAAAATCTGGTTGGTCTTCCCTATAGCGAGTTGGCTTACCGGATTATGCAGCCGCTGGTGGGCGACGCCATTGACGGCCCGACGCTCAAGCGCCTGATCCATGAGGCCTATGCCAGTTTCGATCATGTGGCGATCACACCCCTTGTGCAACTGGATCACCATAACTGGCTGCTGGAACTGTTTCACGGGCCGACCCTGGCATTCAAGGATGTGGCCTTGCAATTGGTGGGGCGACTGTTTGATCACGTACTGCAACAGCGCGCAGAGCGTGTGAATATTCTGGTGGCCACTTCCGGCGACACAGGAAGCGCCGCCATCCATGCGATCAAGGGGCGTGAGGCGGCAAACATATTCGTGCTGCATCCCAAAGGGCGGACTTCGGAAATTCAGCGCCGCCAGATGACTACGGTGCTGGACGCCAATGTGCATAATATCGCCATCGAAGGTACGTTTGACGATTGCCAGACGCTGGTGAAGACCATGTTCAATCACGCCGATTTTCGCACCCGTGCGCGCCTGTCTGGCATGAATTCGATCAACTGGGCCCGCGTCATGCCGCAGATTGTTTATTATTTTCACGCGGCCCTGTCGCTGGGCGATGGATTGCGGCCCCTGGATTTCAGCGTCCCGACAGGCAATTTCGGCGATATCTATGCGGGCTATGCCGCCAAAAAGATGGGTCTGCCCATTAACCGGCTGCTGATCGCCACAAATAATAACGATATTCTGGCGCGCACCCTGGCCACCGGACAATATAGACTGGACAAGGTGCATCCCACACTAAGCCCCAGCATGGATATTCAGGTTTCCAGCAATTTTGAACGGTTATTATACGAAGCCAATTCACGCGATGGCGTGCGGGTAAAGGCCCAGATGGACAGCCTGCCGCAATCCGGCAGCTTTACGCTTTCACCAGCGGCGCATGATTATATTACCGGCCAGTTCAGCGCCCATCGCGTCGATGAAGACGGGACGCTTGCTGAAATCACCCGTACTTTCCAGGAAACCGGCATGCAGATTGATCCGCATACGGCTGTTGGGCGCGCGGCGGCGCGCAAGCACCAGGGCGATCCCGCAATTCCCATGGTAACTTTGGCAACCGCACATCCGGCAAAGTTTCCGGATCCGGTGGAAAAGGCCACGGGTATTCGGCCGCAATTGCCAGCCCGCTACGGAAATCTTCTACAATTACCGGAACGCTACACCACACTGACCAATGATCTTGCCAGCGTTGAAACATTTATTGAGGCAAAAATCTGATGAGCATGCTTCCCCGCATAACAACCTTGTCAAATGGCCTGCGTGTCGTGAGCGCAAATATGCCGCATCTGGAAAGCGCCGCCATCGGCATTTGGGTCAATATTGGCGCGCGCGACGAGACGCCCCAGATGCATGGCATTTCGCATTTGCTCGAACATATGGCCTTCAAGGGAACAAAGCGCCGTAACGCCAGGCAGATTGCTGAAGAAATAGAGGCCGTGGGCGGTCATCTCAATGCCTATACCAGCCGTGAAAATACCGCCTATTTTGTGCGTGTGCTCAAAAATGATGTGCTGCTGGCGGTTGACCTGCTGGCGGACATTCTGCAGGAATCGCAGTTTGATCCCGCAGAACTGGAACGCGAGCAGGATGTCGTGGTTCAGGAAATAGGCCAGGCGCTGGATACGCCCGATGATCTGGTGTTCGATCATTTGCAGGAAACCGCCTATCCCGATCAGGCCATTGGCCGCACCATTCTGGGGACGCCGGACAGTGTGGGCGGTATGACGCCTGATATATTGCGCGGGCATATGTCGCGTAATTATCGCGCCCAGGACATGGTTCTGTCCGCCGCCGGTGCGGTGGATCATGACGCGCTGGTCGAACTTGCCAAAGAAAAATTTGGCGGCCTTGGTCAGTCGCTGCACCGGGATTTACTACAGGCGCAATATCAGGGCGGGGACTATCGCGAAGACAAGGATCTGGAGCAGGTGCATCTGGTGATGGCCCTTGAAGGGGTCACCTATGATGATCCGGATTTCTTCGCCAGCCAGGTGTTTTCAACCATATTGGGCGGCGGCATGTCGTCGCGCCTGTTTCAGGAAGTGCGTGAGAAACGTGGCCTGTGTTATTCAATTTATGCATTTACCAGCTCTTTCGTGGATACCGGAATCGTCGGTGTCTATGCGGGCACGGGAGCGGAGCGGGTGGGCGAACTGGTGCCGGTGATCACGCACGAACTTCAGGCGATGGCGGGCAGCCTGACCTCGGACGAGGTGGCGCGCGCGCGAACGCAATTGAAGGCCGGGCTGCTGATGGGCCTTGAATCCCCCAGCGTGCGTTGCGAACAAATGGCGCGCCATCTGCTGGTGCATAAGCGAATCGTGCCAAACGAAGAATTGGTGGAAAAAATTGATTCAGTGGATGTAACAGCCGTGCAACGCTATGCCGACAGGCTATTGAACAGGCCCAAATTAGCCCTATCCGCCCTTGGTCCCATCGCGGGCCTTGAATCCATGGATAAAACTGCTGCAAGATTAGGGTAGCAGAGGACAGAAAACGGAGGACAGATGACAGAGGACAGAAGACGGATGACAGAGGACGGACAAGAAAGCACTGTTCTCTGTCATCTGTCATCTGTCATCTGTCTTCTGACAGCAGCATGTCCTTAATACGACCATTCGCACTGAACGCCGACCAGGTAAGAATTCAGGGGCGCAGGGTACAGCTTCGACCGCCGACCCTCGGTGACTATGACGAATGGGCCGCATTACGGCAACAAAGCAGAGATTTTCTTGTTCCCTGGGAGCCGATTTGGCCCGCAGATGATCTGACCCGTCCTGCTTTCAAACGCCGCCTGAAGCGATACGCCCAGGACATGCGCGAAGATCTTGGCTATGCCCTGTTTGTTTTCCGGCTTGAAGATTCGGCCCTGATTGGCGGTCTCACCCTGAGCAATATCCGGCGCGGCGTCACCCAGTCCTGTTCTCTGGGCTACTGGATGGGGCAAGCTTTTTCCGGTCAGGGCTATATGCGCGAGGCGGCCCGGTGTGTCGTGCCATTTGTGTTCAGTCAACTTGGATTGCACCGGCTGGAGGCTGCCTGTGTGCCCAATAATGAAGCCTCCAAAGCGGTCCTGCGTCATGCCGGTTTTCAGCAAGAGGGGCTGGCCCGCCGCTATCTTCGGATCAATGGCGTGTGGCAGGATCATCTTCTGTTTGCTTTGCTGGAAAGTGATCTGGCGGCAAGGCAGCCACTATTATGAATAAATTTTCCCGGCGTGGGTCACACATATTGATTTGGTTGGCGGCGCTTTTGGCAATTGCCGCCATGCCGGTCTCTGCACAGCCAGGCCTGGCGGTCGAGAGTAATGACGGCATTGATGATCTCGATGGTCTGGCGCACCTGTTCGAGGATGCAAACCTTATTGCGCCGGAGGTGCTGAACGCCGATGGGCCGATCATGCGCATCATCCCCGACGGCGCGATCAGTTCTGCTGATAATGCGCCGCTTTCGGATGCCGACCGGGAACTGGGGCAAGCCGCAAAACGGCTGTTAATGTTATACCGCGCATTGGGCGGCCAGCCGGGCGCGCATGCGCTATTATTGCAGCGGACCAGAAATGGCGTGTTCGCCGCGCGCGAAGGATCGGCGGGCGCCTTGTCCAAAACCGTTGGCGGGGCCATGGGGTCTGCGCTGCTTTCAATGGCGCGCGCTGACGCCAGTCTTCCGCCCTCGGTGGCCAGATGGATACCGCAACTCGTCACGGCCTTTCAAATACCCGGAATGCGCCCGCCCCCATATCCTGTGGCGCGCATCCCCCGCAATCAGCGCGCGGTAATTAATCTTTCCGGACCCGAAATTGCCCGCGCCGGGGCTGACGCCATTCTGGCCGGTCCGCCGGGAAGCACCATCAATATTCTCTCAACCAAAGGGGACAGATTGCAGGCCAGCACCGTGTTTTCACAAAATACCCCGGATGGATTTGCCAAACTTTACCTCTATCGGGCCAGTGACGCCCTGACGCCCATCGCCAGCTTTGACGTTTCCGTTGGCGCGGGACGGGCAGGCGCCACCCAGGGGGAACCAGATGATCACGGCGCGACAGCGCGCACCGCGACGGTGCTTTTAGCCGCGGGCGCCACGCATGCCGCCCGTGTCGGGCAAATAGGGACTGGCAGTGACATTGACATGTTTACGCTGCGCGTCACTTCGCCCGGCATGCTGATGGTAACATCGCGTGGTTCAAGCGATGTCACGGCGCGCCTTCTCGATAGTCACGGCAATCGCGTGGCGGGCAATGATGATGGCGGCGCCGGATATAATTTTGGACTAAATACGCCAGTTAAGCAGGGCAATTATCTGCTTTCGGTACAGCATTGCTGCGGCGGCAATGGAAACTATCAGATAGATACAACACTGACGCCGCAATAGTGGGGCATTCGTTCCCGCTTTCATCTCCCCCAATCTAGTGTAATGGTTTGCGCCCCGCTATGGAGATGATTTATAGTACGGCAAATGGCGTCGGGCGCAACACCCGTAACCTATAACGATAAAGACTGGGAGAGAGCATGAGCGACCGGAGTTTAAGGGGAAAAACCGCTGTTGTCGGCGTCGGCGAGACCACCTATTACAAACGTGGCGGCGCGCCTGACGCGGAATTTGTGCTGGCGATCAAGGCTATTCTGGCCGCCTGTGAGGACGCGGGCATTGATCCGCGCGAAGTGGACGGCTTTTCTTCCTATAGCAATGACCGTAATGATCCCTCTCGCATCTCGGCGGCGCTTGGTCTGAAAGAACTGAAATTCGCCTGCATGCAGTGGGGCGGCGGCGGCGGCGGTGGTTCCGGCGCGGTGGCCAATGCGGCGGCGGCGGTAGCAGGCGGCGTGGCCGATGTGGTGGTGGTGTTCCGCGCATTGGCGCAAGGGCAGTTTGCGCGTTTCGGTCAGGGGCCGAAAATGTCCGCGATTGCCGGTGACATGGCCTATTCCATGCCCTATGGCGTGATGTCGCCCGCACAGATGTTCGCCATGCGCTGCACCCGCCATCTGTATGAAACCGGCATTACCCGCGACACCTATAAGGCCGTGTCGCTGGCGACTTATGCCCATGCGCAGAACAATCCCCGCGCGGTCATGTATGGCCGCCCGCTGACGCCTGAGGCCTATGACAATGCACGCTGGATCGTTGAACCCTATCAGCTTTACGATTGCTGCATGGAAAATGACGGTGCGGCGGCGCTGGTGATTGTTTCCGCCGACCGGGCCAAGGATCTGAAAAAGAAGCCCGCCTATATTCTGGGCGCGACTTCCGGTTCGGAATATCGCAACGCTGCGCCCTGCCATAATGCGCCGCTCTATGCGACCTCCAGCTTTACCAGCCTTGCGCCGCGTCTGTATGAAATGGCGAAGGTCGGGCCGAAAGATGTGGACGTGCTGCAAAGCTACGAAAATTTCACCGGCGGCGTGGTCATGTCAATTATCGAACATGGCTTTTGCACCCACGAAGAAGCCAACAGCTTTATGACCGTTGACAATTTCATGGCAAAAGGCGGCAAGTTGCCGCTCAACACCAGCGGCGGCAATCTGGCGGAATGCTATATGCACGGGCTGGAACTGATCACCGAGGCGGTGCGGCAAATTCGCGGCGAATCCCCCAATCAGGTGAAGGATGCGAAAATATCCATGGTCACATCCGGGCCAATGGTGACGCCCGTCAGTAATTCAATCTTTGGCAGCCGGGAGACCCTGTAATGAGCACTTCAGAATTTTACCTGCCCGAAGGTCTGCCTGCCCCCGCACCGTCACCCGATGGCCTCGACAAGCCCTATTGGGAGGGCGTTTCCGTCAACAAGCTGGTCGTGCAGCGCTGCAAGGCCTGCAAGACCTTTCAATGGGGTCCGGAATGGGTTTGCCATAAATGCCATTCGTTCGATATTGGCTGGGAGGAAGTGGCGCAGACCGGCATTATCTATAGCTGGGAACGCGCCTGGCATCCGGTGCATCCGGCCCTGAAAGACCATGGCCCCTATATTGTCGTGCTGGTCGAGCTGCCGCATGCGGGCAATATCCGCATGATCGGTAATCTGCTGGGCGATCCCAAACAGGACATCAAAATCGGCGCGAAGGTGGAGGCTGTGTTCGAACATCACACCGGCTCTAAAATGCCCTATACACTGGTGCATTGGCGCGTTACGAAATAACCCATACCCTATCATTGCGAAGCATGAGGACACGAAAATGGACCTGAATTACGAAGTCAACGAACCGAATCTGTGGCGACTGGAAACCCCCGGCGCCAAAGGCTGGCCCCGCACGGCGCGCCCGAATGATCCTAACAAGATGTTCATGATTTCATGCGATGGGCATGTGTCGGAACCGTCGAATATTTTCGCGGACCGCCTGCCGGAAAAATATCTTGCGCGCATGCCTCGGGTCGAAGTGGACGCGAAGGGCGACAAGTGGCAGGTACAGGAAGGCTTCCGCAAAGCCAAAATGCGCGAAAACACCTTTGTCGGCGAAGAAAAACTCCGCAACGACGCCGGCAAAACACCGGAGCAGCGCATCGCCGAACTGAAGATGGATGGCGTGGACGGCGAGATTATGTTCCCCAATCGCGGTCTTATGGCATGGGCCACCACCGACATTGATTTCAGCAATTCCATGTGTCTGGCCTGGAATGACTGGGCCTGGGAAACCTTCGCCAAATTCAATGACCGGCTGAAGCCGATGGCCTGTATTTCAACGGCCAATATCGATTACGCCATGGCCGAGATCAGCCGTTCCGCCAAGCGGGGCTTTAGCGGCCTGACGCTGCCCTGCAAGCCGATTTTTGGCGGGCATAATCATGAGCACCCCAATTACAATCTGCCCATGTATGACCGGATGTGGGCGCTGATCGAAGAAGTCAATCTGCCGATCACCTTCCATGTTTCCACTGGCCGCGATCCGCGGGCATCGACGGGCAATGGCGGCGCCATCATCAATTATGTGTCGCACTCTCTTGCGCCAACCATTGAACCGATGGCGAACCTGTGTTCATCGGGCGTGCTGGAGCGTTTCCCGAAAATAAAGTTTGCGACCATCGAAGCCGGTATCGGCTGGGTGGCGTGGGCCCTGGACGCCATGGACGAAGCCTACAAAAAGCATCATATGTGGGTGCGCCCGAAACTTCAGGGCCTGCCAAGCGATTATTACCGTGCGCATGGTTTTTCCAGCTTTCAGGAAGATGCGGCGGGCCTCGCGCTGGCGGAACCGTTTAACCTGGTGGATAATTTCATCTGGGCCAATGACTATCCGCACCATGAAGGCAGCTGGCCGCATTCGCCGGAAGCCATCGAGCGGACGATGGGCCACCTCAAGCATGAATCGCGGATGAAAATCCTGGGCCTTAATGCGGCGCGCCTGTTCAAGTTTGAAGTGCCGGTGTCGAAGCAGTTCTAAAACTTTAACCTGTCCGAATTAATCCGGGGCTGTCTCAAACAGCTCCGGATTTTTTGTGCGTGGTAATCAACCTGAAATTTGGTTAATCTGCCCTCGCTATAAAAACCACCCCCAGCAGGGAGATCACCCATGAAATTCTATGATTCCATCGGCCCCAATCCGCGTGTCGTGCGCATGTTCGCCAGCGAAAAAGGCATTTCACTGCCCACCGAAAAAGTCGATCTGATGAAGGGCGAAAACCGCAAGGAGCCTTACCTCAAGCTAAACGCTTTCGGGCAAACCCCCGCGCTTGAACTGGATAATGGTTCGTTCCTGAGTGAAATCACCGCGATCTGCGAATATCTGGACGAGAAAAATCCCAACGACACCCTGATCGGCAAGACAGCCGAAGAACGCGCCGAAACCCGCATGTGGACGCGCCGCGTCGATCTCAATATTGTGGAGCCCCTGACCAACGGCTTTCGTTTCGCCGAGGGCCTGGGCCTGTTCAAGGACCGCATCCCCACCATCCCAGAGGCCGCCCCCGGCCTGAAAAAAGTCGCGCAGCACAATCTCGCCTGGCTGGACAAGCAAATGGAAGGCAAGCAGTTCATCGCGGGCGCCCGCCTGACGCTTGCCGATATTCTGCTGTTCTGTTTCCTGGATTTCGCTGCCGGTGTCGGCCAGCCCCTTCCAGCAGAACTGAAAAACGTCACTGCATGGTTTGGCCGCATGAAGGCGCGGCCAAGTGCTGTTGCGACGGCGGGGTAATAAAGCACGCTGTATACGGATTACCCCCGCGCTGCAATGCGCGGGGGTTTATCACTCAGGCGTTCTTGATCGTCATCCCGCCATCCACCGGAAACGCCACGCCATTGACGTAAGAGGCGGCCGGCAGGCACAGGCTCAACGTCATATGCGCCACTTCTTCGGGAAAGCCGTAACGCAGCACCGGCACCCGGCGTTTGACATATTTTTCCTTGTTCTCTTCCGGGATGCGCTCGGTCAGGCCGGTGCGGATGGCGCCCGGACAAATGCAATTAACCGTGATGCCCTCGCGGCCATATTCCACCGCCAATGATCGCGTTACCCCGATCAGTCCGGTTTTTGCCGCGGCATAGCCGACACCGCCAGGGGTTGCGCCCAGCGCCTCAGTCGAGGCGATATTGACCACGCGCGCGCAATCCGACTTGCGCAGCCAGGGCAGCGCCGCGCGTACAATGCGCGCTGGCCCCGTCAGCATGACATCCAGCGCCAGCGCCCAGGTTTCCTCAAACCGGCTGGACTCTGTAGAGCCAACCGTCGCCAGCCCGGCATTATTGACGATGATATCCAGACGCCCAAAGGCCTCCGCCACTTCCTTGACCACGCGCTCCACCGCCTCGCGCTTGCCCACATCAAACACCCAGCCCTTCGCCTTGCCGCCCGCATCGGTAATTTCCTTGACCACGGCGTCAACGGCCTCCTGCTTCAGATCGGTCACCGCCACCATCGCGCCTTCATCGGCGAACAGATGCGCGGTGGCGCGGCCCATGCCGCTGGCGGCCCCTGTCACAAGCACGGCGCGTCCGGCAACGGAACGGCTTAATTTGGATAGTCTAGGCATGGAAGTCATCCCCCACTTAATTGTTAATTTTCTGATGGCCCAGAATGCCCTGTTTTTTGAAACATGTCACTAGCACAGCCATGACAGCCGTCAGGCGTCCAAAAGCATTTCAACCAAGGCGATACTGTTCTATATCTCCTGCCTACCCAGTGCCCGCTTGGCGGAATCGGTAGACGCAAGGGACTTAAAATCCCTCGGTCGTAAGGCTGTGCCGGTTCGAGTCCGGCAGCGGGCACCAGGAAACATGGTATTTAGTCTAATTGTAATAGGGGCTTATGTACATTTTTTAATATTATATGTCATCACGATACATGCTAATTTGAATTGGACTTACGGCAAAATCGGACTGATTTTCGCCAGCCCGGCTTTTCATCGCTGGCGTCATACGGCGCAAGATGCAGGACTGATCGAAAATCAAATGCCAAAGCATTGCTTTGAAATATAATCCGCAATCCGCCACCCCCCGGCCCAAAGCCTTTGCTTGCAGCGGGGAAATAACCGGGGTATGCCTTCTGTGAAAGGTAACGCCATCCGGTTTTGCCTCCTGGCCTACTGATGATCATTTTAACCGTATTTTCTCAACTGGAACTGTCATGCAAATTACGCAAACGAGCAATGAAGGCCTGAAGCGCGCTTTTACAATTATTGTCGAGGCCAAAACATTGGCGGAGCGCACGGATGCCCGGCTGCTGCACCTCAAGCAAACCGTGCAGATCAAGGGTTTTCGGCGAGGCAAAGTGCCGGTATCGCTGCTCAAACAACTCTATGGCGATGGTTTGCGCGGAGAGGTGGTGCAGGCCGCCGTTGAGGAAGCGACCCAGAGCGCGTTGCAGCAGCATGATCTGAAACCGGCAATGCAGCCCAAAATTGATCTGGTCAAATTCGAGGATAATGCAGACCTGGAATATACCCTGGAAGTAGAAGTGCTGCCCGCCATCGAGCCGATGGATTTTTCCACACTGAAGCTTGATCGTCCGATGACCGAGCTTGGATCAAATGAGGCCGATGAGGCGATCCAGCGCCTTGCTGAACAACAGCGCGCTTTTGCAGACAAGGCCGATGACGCCGGGGCCGAAGATGGCGATGTGGTCGTGATCGATTATGACGGCAAGATCGACGGGGTGCAGTTTGAAGGCGGCAAGTCGGAAAATGTCAGTGTCCAGATCGGGCAGAAAATGTTTATTCCGGGATTTGAGGAACAGCTTGTCGGCGCCAAAAAAGGCGATGAAAGGCAGCTGAAGGTCACTTTCCCTGAAGAATATGGCGCAAAGCATCTGGCGGGCAAGGATGCGGTTTTCGATGTGAAGGTGCATCAGGTGCGCGCGCCAGAAGCAGTGACCATTGATGACGCCTTTGCCGAAAAGCTGGGCCTCGAAAGTCTGGAAAAGCTGCGCGAGGCGATGCAGGAGCGCATCACCACCGATTATAAATCCATCAGCCGGTCGCGTTTGAAGCGCGCCCTGCTGGATGCGCTGGACAAGGCGCATGCGTTTGAAGTGCCGCCTGGCATGCTGTCGGCGGAAGAAGATCAGATCTGGCAGCAGTTTCAGCAGGAGCTGCAAAGGCGCGGTCAAACCCTTGCGGATCAGGATAAATCCGAGGAAGAACTGCGCAAGGAATATCGCGTAATTGCGGATCGCCGGGTGCGGTTGGGGCTATTGCTGGCGGAAATTGGCCAGCGCAACAACCTCACCGTGCCGGAAGAGGCGATGCGCGATGCGCTTTTCCGGCAGGCCTCGCAGTTTCCGGGTCAGGAAAAACTGCTGTTTGAATATTATCAGAAAAACCCCCAGGCGCTGGCGTCACTGCGCGCGCCGTTGTATGAGGACAGGGTTGTCGATTTTGTTCTGGAGCTTGCCCAGGTGACCGATAAGCCGGTCAGCAGGGAAGAACTGTTCAAGGAACCGGACGACGAAGAATAGACCTTTAGCACCGCATCACGCCCTAAACTTTTGTCAGCATCAGATCAGGACAACATATCATGCGAGATCCAGTTGAAACCTATATGAACCTTGTTCCGATGGTGGTGGAACAAACCGGCCGCGGCGAACGCGCCTATGATATTTTTTCGCGCCTGCTGAAGGAGCGGATCATTTTTATCACCGGCCCGATCGAAGACCATATGGCGACACTGGTGACGGCGCAGCTGCTGTTTCTGGAAGCGGAAAATCCTAAAAAAGAAATCTTCCTGTATATCAATTCCCCAGGCGGGGTGGTGACGTCCGGCCTGGGCATTTATGATACGATGCAATATATCCGTCCGGCGGTCTCTACATTGTGCGTGGGGCAGGCGGCCTCGATGGGATCGCTTCTGCTTGCGGCGGGTGAAAAGGATGCGCGTTTTGCGCTGCCGAACGCCCGCGTCATGCTGCATCAGCCATCAGGCGGCTTTCAGGGGCAGGCGACAGACATTCTCCTGCATGCGGAGGAAATCCGGGCTCTGAAACAAAGGCTTAATCAGATTTACGCCCGGCATACCGGCCTGCCGGTGGAGCGGGTTGAGGCGGCTTTGGAGCGCGATAATTTCATGACCGCAGAAATGGCCAAGGAATTTGGCGTAATAGACAAGGTGGTCGAGAAGCGCCCAACCCCGGAAGAGGGTGCATAACGGGCTTTTAATGCCTATATTAATGAAATCTTGAAATTATATGGGCTAACATGCTCGAATAAGTCTTCAGGGTGTCAGAATTCAGGTGGGATTCGAAACGGTCCGGAAAAAGCGCCTGGGGCCCCTGTTCTTAAAAGGGCTTTGGGAAAAACAGGAAATGTAGCATTCTGCCAGATATCGGGCATATCAGGCAGAATCATAATAGCAGACGGAGTCTCTAAATGAGCAAGGTCAGCGGCGGCAGTGGCGATTCAAAGAATACGCTCTATTGTTCCTTCTGTGGCAAGAGCCAGCATGAAGTTCGCAAGCTGATAGCGGGGCCAACGGTATTCATCTGTGATGAATGCGTTGAGCTGTGCATGGATATCATCCGTGAAGAAACCAAGACTTCACTGGTGAAATCGCGCGCCGGCGTGCCCACCCCCAAGGAAATTCGCAAAACCCTGGATGATTATGTCATCGGGCAGGATTACGCCAAGCGGGTGTTGGCCGTTGCGGTGCATAATCATTACAAGCGCCTCAATCAGCAGGCAAAAAGCGGCGATGTCGAAATCGCCAAGTCGAATATTCTTCTGATCGGCCCGACAGGGTGCGGAAAGACGCTGTTGGCGCAGACGCTGGCGCGCATTCTTGACGTGCCGTTCACCATGGCCGACGCGACGACGCTGACCGAAGCGGGCTATGTCGGCGAGGATGTCGAAAATATCATTCTCAAATTGCTGCAATCCGCCGATTACAATGTCGAAAAGGCACAGCGCGGGATTGTGTATATCGACGAAGTCGACAAGATCAGCCGCAAGTCGGATAATCCGTCCATCACCCGGGACGTTTCTGGCGAGGGCGTGCAACAGGCCTTGCTGAAACTGATGGAAGGCACAGTCGCCAGCGTTCCACCGCAGGGTGGCCGCAAGCATCCGCAACAGGAATTCCTGCAGGTGGATACGACCAATATTCTGTTCATTTGCGGCGGCGCATTTTCCGGGCTGGAACGCATCATTACCGCGCGCGGGCAGGGATCATCGATCGGCTTTGGCGCCAATGTCAAATCACCTGATGATCGGCGCACCGGCGATATTCTCAAACTGCTGGAGCCGGAAGATTTGCTTGCCTTTGGCCTGATCCCGGAATTTGTCGGCCGCCTGCCGGTTTTGGCGACATTGACGGATCTGGACGAGGCAGCGCTGATTGATATTCTCAGCAAGCCAAAGAATGCGCTTGCCAAACAGTTCCAGCGTTTGTTCGATATGGAAAATGTCAAATTGACCTTCTCGGACGAAGCGTTGCGGGCGATCGCCAAAAAGGCCATCACACGCAAGACCGGGGCGCGTGGTTTGCGCTCCATTCTGGAATCGATCCTGCTGGATACGATGTACGAATTGCCAAGCTTTGAATCCGTTGAAGAGGTGGTCATCAGCGGTGAAGTGGTCGATGGCAAGGCAAGCCCGCTATACATCTATTCCGACCGGGATCGTCGCGAAGACGCTGGCGCATCAGCCTAGGGCGGCGCTGGCGTGACGCCACATTTCAGGATGTATCCGAAAATCAGTGTTTCTTGTGGGTCGGCCTTGAATCCTGGCCTGGGTAAACCCACGTTAACACGGTACCCCGCGCCGGATGGCCGGGCGGGTGTGCGCGTGTCGGCGATTTTGGCATAATCAGGATTTCTGAGGCAGGATTTCTGACGCGGCGCAATTATTAGGGGATTCCCATGGAAGTATCGAATAAATCTGAACAGCCCAACATTATGCCGGTATTGCCGCTCCGGGATATCGTCGTATTCCCGCACATGGTGGTGCCGTTATTTGTTGGCCGCGAAAAATCCGTCCGTGCGCTTGAAGATATGATGCAGACGGATAAACAGATCATGCTGGTGGCGCAACGCGACGCCACGAATGATGATCCGTCCAAGGATGATGTGTATCAGGTGGGCACGATCGCCACCGTCATGCAATTGCTGAAGCTGCCGGACAAAACCGTCAAGGTGCTGGTTGAGGGTGTGTCACGCGCGCGTATCAAACGGTTCACGGACAATGCTGATTTTATTCAGGCCGAAGTGGAAATCATTTCCGACGCGCAGGAAGAGACGCCTGAAATCGAGGCGCTGGCGCGTTCGGTAACGTCCCTGTTTGACCAGTATGTGAAGCTTGGCAAAAAACTGCCGCAGGATGTTCTGGTTTCTGTCGAACAGATTGAGGGCGCGGCCAGGCTGGCCGATTCCATCGCATCGCATGTCGCCGTCAAAATTCCTGAAAAGCAGGAACTGCTCGAAATGGCGGGTACGGCGGCGCGGCTGGAAAAACTGCTCGCGATGATGGAGGGCGAAATAAGCGTTCTTCAGGTGGAAAAGAAAATTCGCGGGCGCGTTAAACGTCAGATGGAAAAGACGCAGCGTGAATTTTACCTGAATGAGCAGATGAAGGCGATTCAGAAGGAACTGGGCGAAGGCGAGAACGGCAAGGACGATATCGGCGAGCTTGAGACAAAAATGCGCGCGACGAAGCTGAGCAAGGAGGCCCATGAAAAGGCCGAGGGCGAGCTGAAAAAACTTCGCAATATGAGCCCGATGTCGGCCGAAGCCACGGTTGTGCGCAACTATCTGGACTGGCTTTTGTCCATCCCCTGGAACAAGCGCAAGCGCGTGAACATTGATCTGGCCCGCGCCGAAGCCATTCTGGATGCCGATCATTACGGCCTGGAAAAGGTGAAGGAGCGCATTCTCGAATATCTGGCGGTGCAAAAACGCACCAACAAATTGAAAGGCCCGATCCTGTGCCTGGTCGGACCGCCGGGTGTGGGTAAAACTTCGCTTGGAAAATCAATCGCGCGCGCGACGGGGCGCGAATTTATCCGCATGTCGCTTGGCGGTGTGCGCGACGAGGCTGAAATTCGCGGCCACCGGCGCACCTATATCGGCTCGATGCCGGGCAAGGTCATCCAAAGTCTGCGCAAGGCGAAATTTTCCAATCCATTTTTCCTGCTCGATGAAATCGATAAAATGGGGGCTGATTTCCGCGGCGACCCTTCTTCTGCGCTGTTGGAAGTACTGGACCCCGAACAGAACAGCACTTTCTCGGATCATTATCTGGAAGTGGATTACGATCTGTCGGATGTCATGTTTGTAACCACGGCGAATAGCCTGCGCATGCCAGAGCCGTTGATGGACCGGATGGAAATCATCCGTATACCCGGTTATACCGAGGACGAAAAAGTCGAGATCGCCAAGCGGCATCTGGTTGCCAAGCAACGCGAGGCGCATGGCCTGAAACCTGACGAGTTCACGATTTCCGATGCGGGCATCCGCCACCTTATCCGCTATTATTCGCGTGAAGCGGGCGTACGCAATCTGGAGCGCGATCTGGCCAATCTGGCGCGCAAGGCCGTGCGCGAACTGGTGTCGAACAAAGCTGTCAAGCATATTGAGATGACAGAAGAACTGATTGAAAAATACGCCGGCGTACGCCGCTTCCGCTTCGGAGAGGCGGAGGAGGAAGATCAGATTGGCGTGGTGACGGGCCTCGCCTGGACAGAGGTTGGCGGTGAACTGCTGAACATCGAATCGGTGATGCTGCCTGGCAAGGGCCGTATGACCACCACCGGCAAACTTGGCGATGTGATGAAGGAATCAATCGAGGCGGCATCGTCCTATGTGCGCTCAAGGGCGGTTGATTTTGGCGTCAAACCCTCGCTGTTTGAAAAGACGGATATCCATGTGCATGTGCCCGAAGGCGCCACGCCGAAGGATGGGCCGTCGGCGGGTGTGGCGATGGTGACCTCTATTGTCTCGGTGCTGACATCCAATCCGGTGCGCCGCGATGTGGCCATGACAGGTGAAATTACCCTGCGTGGGCGTGTATTGCCGATTGGCGGTTTGAAGGAAAAACTGCTTGCGGCGTTGCGCGGCGGCATCAAAACCGTGTTGATCCCGTCTGAAAATGTCAAGGATTTGGCGGATATTCCGGATAATGTCAAAAAGGATCTGGAAATCATCCCGATGACGGTGCTGGATGATGTGCTGAAGCATGCGCTGGTCAATCCACTCACGCCCATTATATGGGATGAGGCAAAGGAGCTGGCCGCAGCCAACGAAGCGAAATTGGCGTCGGCGGAGGCCCTGCGCGCGCATTAAACCTGTATGCGCATAAATATGTGTGGACAGGATGTTTTTGGGCCGTGCGCGGCGTCATCGGGTTTTGGTTTTTACCGGCCATGGGGACATGGCCGGTTTTTCTTTGACGAATCTGTACCTGGGCCGCATTCTGCGGGTGCGGAAAGACGCAAAAATCTGTGGGAAAAGTGCCTTTTTTCTTTGACGGAGTGAGAGAACAGAGGCAATGTTCGTCTGTATTTTTGACTGCGTTGACTGAGTCTGTCTGATGCAGTTGCCTGACCTGATACTGGACTAGACTTCAACCACACAGTACTTCAACCATATAATGAGGGGGCCCTCGTGAACAAGAATGAACTGATCGCAGCCGTTGCCGATGATATTGACATCACCAAGGCGGATGCCGCGCGCGCGGTGGATTCCATTTTGGAGATTATCACCAAAAGCCTGAAAAAGAATGGCGAGGTCCGTCTTGTGGGTTTCGGAACTTTTTCTGTCGTTAAGCGCAAGGCATCCGAAGGACGCAATCCCCGCACGGGTGAGGCGATTAAAATTCCAGCCAGCAAGCAACCCAAATTCAAGGCTGGCAAGGCCCTGAAAGACGCCGTCAACTGATCTTCCCGGATCCGTGGCTTTCGGTTTGCCTACAAACCGTTTTCTCTTCTGATCGGTGCGCAGCAGGCGCACAATCTGTCACCCCGAAATAATCCGGGGTGACACAGAGGGGCGGTCGGTGCAGTGTGAACAAATGAATCTCATTCCTGGGGCGGTTAGCTCAGTTGGTAGAGCATCTCGTTTACACCGAGAGGGTCGGCAGTTCGAGCCTGTCACCGCCCACCACCCGTTTCGCCTGCGCCCGTTGGCGCAGTCTTGCGAAACGGAGTGTCCCTCAAAGCTCATGCGGAGCATGAGCTTTGAGGGACTGGCACGCAAGATATGGAGAGGCAGGCAATATGACGAGCGAAGAGGAACGGGTTTCGTATGGCGAAGCCATCCGGATACTCTAAAGCGTCAGAAGGGCTGCCAATATCAGCAATGCGACCAGTTCGGAAATTTGTTGCACGGCGCCCAAAACATCGCCGGTCTGACCACCAATATGCCGTTTTGCCATATGCGTGACCAGCACCCCGCCAGCGCAGGCGCCCAGAAAAGCAGCCAATATAGTCCCGAAGGGCAGGGCCAGCCAGCCAATCCCAAAACCAAGACCCAACGCTGTAACTGCCTGTTGCATGCCAGGGCGGCCGACATCGTGCGCCAGGCCGGTTTGCCTGGCATAGGGCAATATGGCCATCGCGACATACATAATGCCTCTGGACAGGGCGCCAGCGGCGATCAGGGCGGCCATGACACGATCGGCGCTGCCAAGTTGCGCTATGCTTCCGACGCGCAGCAACAGGGCCAGAATCAGGGCCAGCGCGCCATGCGCGCCGATACGGCCATCTGACATAATTTCCAGCCTGCGTTCGCGCGTCCAGCCCCCGCTCAGCCCATCCACCATATCGCTCAGCGCGTCTTCATGCAGGCCCCCGGTCAGGATGGCGGCGGCAATAATACCGATTGATGCCGCGATAAATGTCGAAAAACCAAAACTCAGCGCCAGCCAGTAAAAGCTGCCCGCAAAAGCGCCGACAAAAGCGCCAACCGCTGGTGACAGCCGCAACGCATACGGCATTCTTGCCATGTCCTGATGTTCGGGCGTGGTGACAGGCAGGCGGGTGAGGAAGCCCAGCGCCGTCATCAGGTCGTCGCGCCACTGCTGTATCAGATCATTGGGCGGCGGGGCCTGCATGTTAAGGGCTTTCATTGTGATAAAACAAATGCGAGATAGACCCGTTACCTAACACATGGAAGCAATAAATGTCAGTATCCGCCAGCGCCTTGCCTTTTGACGATATTCGCAGTCTGGTACGTGGCTTGCCGGGGCCGGACCTGCATGCCATGGAAACAGTGCGGGTGCGTGAAGCCCAACTGACCAAACCCTTCGGGGCGCTGGGGCGGCTTGAGGAAATTACGGGATGGCTGGCGGCCTGGCAGGGGCGTCCTGTGCCTACGGTATTGCAGCCCCAGGTGGCCGTGTTTGCCGCCAATCACGGTGTGGCGGCGCGTGGGGTTTCGGCCTTTCCGGCATCCGTGACCCAGCAGATGGTGGAGAATTTCGCAGCAGGCGGCGCTGCGATCAATCAATTGTGCAAGGCGGCGGGCGCGGGGCTGAAAATATTTGATCTCGCACTTGATATTCCAACGCCTGATATTTGCGAAGCCGCCGCCATGAGCGAAGCGGATTGCGCTGCAACCATCGCCTTTGGCATGGAAGCGGTGGCGGGCGGCGGCGATCTGCTGTGCATCGGCGAAATGGGCATCGCCAACACCACGGTGGCGGCGGCTGTGTGCTGCGCGCTGTTTGACGGTGAGGCGCAGGACTGGGTCGGGCAGGGCACAGGCGTGGACGAAGCGGGGTTGGCGCGCAAGACGGCAGCGGTAAATGCGGCAATGCAGTTTCACAAGGGGCATCTGAGCGACCCGCTGGAAATTCTGCGCCGCGTCGGCGGGCGCGAAATTGCCGCGATAGTTGGGGCCATTGTTGCGGCGCGCGTGCAGCATATTCCGGTATTGCTGGATGGCTTTGTCGTAGGGGCGGCTGCGGCGGTGCTGCACCAGTTACAGCCGGGCGCGCTCGATCATTGCATTGCCGCGCATGTGTCGGCGGAAACAGCCCATGGCCGCCTGCTGCAACGCATCGGCAAGAAGCCCCTGCTTGATCTCGGTATGCGGCTGGGCGAAGGTTCAGGCGCGGCGCTGGCCATTTCCATCGTGCGCGCAGCGGCCCTTGCCCATGCGGGCATGGCAACGTTCGATCAGGCGGGGATAAGCGGGGCTGAATAAGCCGCAGCTTTTCATCATGCGGTATGGGTCAGTCACTGGCCTGTGAACCGCCCCTCCAGTTCGCGCGGTGACAACTCTGTCTCCTCCAGCGCCAGTTGAACGATCTGATCTCGGATATCATCGGGGATGCGGTTCCAGACCCGGCTCGGCCCTGACGGGCTGTCCTCCAGCTCTTCGGGACCGCCGGTCTGATATTGATCATACCAGCGGTAGAAGGTGGCACGCGG
>CAYGDL010000012.1:0-27985 GCA_964348545.1 uncultured Alphaproteobacteria bacterium
GCGGCGCGCGATCTGTGGAAGGGATTGGCGTTTGTTTCGCCCTTGTGGGGCGGTGCCGGAAAGGGTGCGCTGCTGGGGCCGCATGGCGGGCCGTTGGCGGGGGCCAATCTTGTTGCGGGGTCAACCCTGCAATGGCGCGCAACGCCATACGGCTTGGGATTTGGAAGAACCGGCACGGGAAATGCACTTATTCTTTCTCAGAACAATTTTGCCCCGATCGTAACATCCAATGGAGTTGGAACGGGTGATTTTACTTTTCTGTTGCTGGCTAATCCGATTGCGGAAGCTGTCATTACATCGGGGGGCGGGCAATCCGTTGATGGCGGTGTTAGCGCCTTTATGGCAATTCACTTCAACGCTAATACAGGAGGTTCTGCTACTTCTGGGCATACATTGTTTTATACGAGGGACACCGCTAATGGCACCATCACAGTGGGGGCAGCCAGTACAGTAGATGGTGGTTATCATCTGTTTGGGGGCATGCGGAAAAGCACAGCGGTCTCCGTATGGAGCGACGGGTGGCAGCGTTCTATAGCATCAGGAACGGCGAGAAATATTTTTGTTTCGGGAACATCAGATTTTGCGCTTGGAAGCACTGCTGTAACGGGCGCTTCTGCAATAAAAGACACCACGAATATCGTCTTTGCCGCCGCATGGAACCGGGCGCTGAGCGGCGCCGAGATGCGACTGCTGGCGCGTGATCCATTTGCGATGTTCAGGCCAGCGCCAGAGTGGCGCGGCGTGTGGACGCCGCTTGGGGGCGGTGATGTGGTGCTGCAACCGACCGACATTCTGGATAGCCCGTCATTTGAAGCCGCCACGTTTTCACAATCGCATCTGTTTTCAGCGCAGGAACCAAATTGCCTGTTTGCATTCGAGGCGGCGACGTTGACGACGGGCAGCGTTCCACCCGGCTTCAGATCCAGCGCCATTGGCGTTGATGCGCGCACGGCAAGCATCGCTAAACAGACGCAAAGCCTGGGTGTAGCGGCGGGCAACCGATCCCGATCAATAACGGAGTAGAAAATGGTCAAGATAGTAGATGATGCCGTTCTGGATGCGGCGCTAAATCAGATAATGACGACGGCGGATAAACTGGTGGTGTGCATTGGCGCACCCGCAACCTATGCGGAGGCTAATGCGAACTCGCCTGCCGGCAAACGGTGCGGGCAACGCGCCATTACCTCGGCGAATTTCACCGGGCCCGCCAATGGCGATGTGTCCGGGCGCAAGCTGACGGTTAATCAGCAGACCGGGATTAATGTGGATATAAGCGGCGCCGCCGATCATGTGGCGCTGGTGGATGATACGGCCAGCGTGTTGCTTGCGGTGACCAGTCTGAGTGCGTCGCAGGCCGTAACGGCGGGCAACACCATGACGGTTAATCAGTTCGATCTTGAAATTGCTGATCCAACATAGGGGGTGGGTATGCAGGTTTATGTCAAGGATCCGGGTGCGACGCTGGATTATGCGATCAATTGGAACGCTGGATATCTGCAAAGCGGGGAGACGCTGAGCAGCAGTATCTGGACGATTTTTCCAGCCGACATGACGCAAATTTCGGCCACCAGTACAGCGGGCGTTGCGAGCATAACGGTTTCGGGGGGAGCGGCGGGGCAGATTTATCAGCTTAGCAACCGCATAACGACATCGCTGGGGCGCACCGATGAGCGTTCCATCACTATCAGAGTGGAGCAGAGATAATGATCCGTGAACGGCTGAGTTTAATCACGCCACCAGCCATTGAACCGGTGAGTGAGGCGGAAGCGCGCGCGCATTTGCGTCTTACCAGTGAGGATGAGCTGGGGTTGCTGTTCGGGCATATCCGCGCGGCCAGGCATATGGTGGAAAGCTGGACGGGGCGGGCGCTGATCAGCCAGAGTTGGCGCTGGAGCCTGGATGGCTGGCCTGGCAATGTGTCGCAGGAATGGTGGGATGGGGTGCAGCAAGGTGCGATGAGCGCAGGCGCGGCGCGATATATTGAGGTGCCGAAAGCGCCGCTGCAATCGGTAAGTGCGGTGAATTTGTTTAATGATGCGGATCAGGGGGTCGTGTGGGCTGCGGCGAATTATTTTGTGGATAATGCAAGTGCGCCGGGAAGACTGGTGTTGCGCAATGCAGCCAGCATACCCGTGCCGCTGCGCGCCGCCAGTGGTTTACAGATTGATTTCACCTGCGGCTATGGCGCGGGGCCAGGCGATGTGCCAGCGCCATTGCGCCAGGCGGTGCTGATGCTGTGTGCGCATTATTTTGAAAACCGGGAAGTGATGAAGGGCGCGGATGGCGGGACGCATGTGCTGCCACTGGGCATACATGCCTTGCTGGCGCCCTATAGAATGATGAGGTTGTGACATGATCGGGGAATTGCGCCACCAGGTGGTTTTGCAACGCCGCAGCGAAGTGCTGGATGCGGGCGGTGGGGTGAATTTGATCTGGCTGGATATTGCCGATCTGTGGGCGGCGGTCACGCCGCTTGGCGGCGGTGAAAGCGTTCAGGCGATGCGGCTTCAGCCGGTGCAGAATTTTGTGATCCGGTTGCGCTATCGCGACGATATTACACCGGCGGACCGGCTGCTGTTCAAGCAGCGTGTGTTGAATATTCGCAGCGTCAGGAATGTAAGCGAACGCAGCCAGTGGCTGGAATGCCGCTGTGAAGAAGGCGTCGCCGGGTAAGGCTGCGCGGTCTGACAATTTCAAAAACTGATTGAGAGGTATGCCCATGACTGCGGCAGGCTGGGAGCTGCAACAGGCGATCTTTGCGCGCCTGGATTCTTTACTGGTGGAGCCGGTCTATGACCATGTGCCACACACCGCAGCGTTTCCTTATGTGGTGGTGGGAGATGCGTCGGTAACCGCCTGGGGTGCGGGAGATCTGAACGGCGAGAGCCATGCGTTGAGCGTTCATATCTGGTCGCGCTATCAGGGACGCGGGGAAATGAAGCAGGTTATGGCAGCCATTGTGACGGCGCTAAACGGGGTGGCGCTGACGCTGGCGGGGCACCATCTGGTCGATTTGCGATTTGTGTTTGCCGATGAGTTTCCGGACCCGGACGGTATTTCACGCCATGGGCTGGTGCGGTTTCGCGCCGTCACCCATCCGGTTTAATTTTTCTTACAGACGAAAAGGAGATAGCGATGGCCGCACAAAAGGGCCGTGATCTGCTGTTGAAGGTGGATAGCACGGGAGCGGGAGTATTTGTCAGTGTGGCGGGATTGCGCAATCGCAACCTGTCGCTGAATGCGAGACCGGTGGATATTACCAATGCCGACAGCGTCAATGGATGGCGCGAAATATTGGAGGGAGCGGGAATTAAATCCGCATCGCTGAGCGGCACGGGCGTGTTTCGCGATGATGCGGCGGATGAAACCGTGCGCGGATATTTTTTCAACGGAACCTTGCGCAACTGGCAACTGATCGTGCCGACATTTGGCATTATTCAGGGCGCGTTTCAGATTACGGCGCTGGAATATGCTGGCGAATATGATGGCGAAGTGACCTATTCGCTGGCGCTGGAAAGTGCGGGCGCGCTCAGCTTCACGGTGATATGAGATGGCCAATCCGTATCGGGGTGAAATTTCCGCCAGGCTGGACGGCAAGGCATACACGCTGTGTCTGACGCTGGGTGCGCTGGCGGAACTGGAAGCGCAATTGGGCGGCGAGGATATTCTGGCGCTGGCGCGACGTTTTGAAAGTGGGCGCATTACGGCGCGCGAGGCGATCTGCGTGATTGGCGCAGGGTTGCGGGGTGCTGGCAACGATATCACAAATGAAAGCGTTGCATGCATGCAGATGGATGGCGGTGTGCCCGCCTATCTATCGCTGGTGATTGATCTGTTACAGGCGGCATTTGGCGCGGATGCGCAAAGCGATGGCGCGCCACAGGAAAAAGGGGATGCGCCAAACACCCCTTTCCCTGGCGGCGTCTGATGATGCTGGCTTTCGGGCCGCTGCATCTGACGCCGGAGACGTTCTGGAGCATGAGTGCCTGCGAATTGCAGGCGGCGCTGGATGGATTTTATTGCGGCGATTTTGGAGGGGAGGGGCCAGCCGTGCTGGGTCGTCGTGAATTCAATGCGCTGTACGCGCAATATCCGGATCAGGGAGAAGACCATGGCGCCAATTGATGAAACGGGACAGACAGGTGGCGGCGTTATTTCGCAGACCGATCAGCAGTTACAAAGACTAAGCGAGTTGCGATTGCGCACCCGCGAATATGGCCAGGATTTACGCGGCCTTGCCAGTGCGGGGCGTGATACGGGTGAAACACTGGCGCGGGCCTTTGCAGGGGCGGCGTTGCGCGGCAAGGATCTGTCTGAAAGTTTCAGATCCATTCTGCTTTCATTGAGCCAGAGATCGTTGCGCAGCGCCACCAATGTGTTTTCGGGCGCTGTGGCAAAAGGGCTGGGCGGTCTGTTTGGAAATATTTTACGCAATGCGAACGGCAATGCGTTTTCGCAGGGGCGGGTCGTGCCATTGGCGCGCGGCGGCGTGGTGAGCGGCCCAAGTGTTTTTCCGATGCGCGGCGGGGCAACCGGATTAATGGGTGAGGCTGGAGCGGAAGCCATTATGCCGTTGACGCGCGGGGCGGATGGGCGCCTGGGCGTGCGCGCGACAGAGGGTGGTGCGGCGCGACCGGTGACCATCAATTTCAATGTGACAACGCCTGACGCAGAAGGGCTGCGCCGGTCCGAGGCGCAGATTGGCGCCATGCTGGCCAGAGTGGCGGCGCGCGGCGGGCGCAATTTGTAAAAGGAGCGGAACATGGCGTTTCACGAAATACGCTTTCCAACCGGCATCAGCCTTGGGGCCAGCGGCGGCCCGGAGCGGCGCACGGAAATTGTGACGCTGGCCAGCGGCTTTGAGGAGCGCAACAGCCCTTGGGCGGATTCACGGCGGCGCTATAATGCGGGCTATGGGGTGCGCTCGCTGGCGGATATTCATCTGGTGATTGCTTTTTTTGAAGCGCGTGGCGGGCGCCTGCACGGGTTCCGGTTCAAGGATTTCAGCGATTATCAATCGTCGCCGCCAGGCAGCGCCATCAACCCGACAGACCAGATTATTGGCGTGGGTACGGGCAGCGCCGTCAGCTTTCAACTGTACAAGAATTATATCAGCGGCAGCCAATCCTATGCGCGCATGATCAGCAAACCCGTGGCGGGCAGCGTTCGCATGGCGCTCAACGGGGCGGAGCAAAGTTCCGGTCTGTTCACGGTGGATAGCACGACAGGTATGGTTACATTTACGACAGCACCGGGGACGGGCGTCAGCATTAGCGCGGGCTATGGCTTTGATGTGCCGGTGCGCTTTGATGCGGATTATCTGGAGATCAATCAGGCCGCGTTCAGCGCCGGGCAAATTCCCAATATTTCACTGGTCGAGGTGCGCAAATGAAAATTCTGCCGGCGGGCATGCAGGCGCATCTGGATAGCGGCGCGACAAGCCTGTGTTATTGCTGGACGCTGACCATTGTCAGTGGCGCAAGTTTTGGATTTACCAGCCATGACCATGATCTGACATTTGATGGCGTCACTTATTCCGCGCTTAGCGGATTTGACGCCAGTGCGATCGAAACCTCGCTGGGACTGAATGTGGATGATCTTGAGGTGATGGGGGCGCTGAGCGCCGCCAACCTGAATGAGGCTGATCTTGTCGCCGGAAAATTCGATAATGCCCAAATCCGGATTTTGCGGGTCAACTGGCGCGATGTCAGTCAGCGCGTGATTTTGGCCAGCGGCAATCTGGGCGAGGTGACGCGCGGGGTGGTGGGCTTTCGCGCTGAAATGCGTGGCCTGGCGCATCTTCTGAATCAGCCGCAGGGACGTCTTTATCAATATGGTTGCGATGTTGATCTGGGCAGCAGCCGGTGTGGGGTGAGCCTGACTTTGGCGGCGTTCACCGGAACCGGCAGTGTACAGAGTATTCCCGTTATTGCGGACAATCGGCGGGCCTTTATCGCTGCCGGATTGTCCGGTTTCGCCAGCGAATGGTTTACGCGCGGCCGGTTGCACTGGACCAGCGGCGCGAATGCCGGACTGTCAATGGAGGTGAAGGAGCATGGCCTGATCAACAGTCAGGTTACGGTCGAATTATGGCTGGCGATGCCGCGCGTGATTGCGGCGGGCGATGCGTTCAGCATTACGGCGGGATGCGACAAGCAGTTCGTGACCTGCAAGGCGAAATTCAGCAATGGGGTGAATTATCGCGGATTTCATCTGATGCCAGGAAATGACTGGATACAAAGCGCGCCGCGTTCCGGCGATGTTAATGACGGGGCGCAACTGCCATGAGCGGTGAACGCATTATTGCGCTGGCGCGCGCCTGGATTGGCACCCCCTATCAGCATCAGGCCAGCTGCCGCGGCGCGGGCTGCGATTGCCTTGGGCTGATTCGTGGCGTGTGGCGTGAGATGTATGGTGAAGAGCCGGAGGCCGCCCCGCCCTATAGCATGGATTGGGCGCAGGATGAGGCGAAGGAGCTGATGCGCGACGCGGCGCGCCGCCATCTGGTGGAAATTGATCTGGCCGAGGCCAGACCAGGCGATGTGCTGATGTTTCGGATGCTGCGCAACGGTCCTGCCCGGCATGCCGGAATATTATCCGGACACGGAAAGATTATTCATGCCTGTTCCGGCCATGCGGTGCGTGAGGAAACAATGCGCGCCTGGGCGCGGCGCATGACCTATGCGTTTCGCTTTCCAGGGGTCTAGGAAAATGGCTAGCGTCCCCTTTAAGAAAATGGAGATATGGATTCGATGGCGACACTGGTTTTGACATCGGCGGCCTCCGCCATTTCCGGGAGTGCGGGATTGGGATTTTTCGCCTCTGCGGCGCTGCGGCTGGGTGGGGCGCTGGCGGGCAATCTGATTGATCAGCGGCTGTTAGGCGGGGACGGAAATTTACGCGAAGGACCAAGGCTGGACGAGCTGCGCATTCTGACATCGACCGAGGGTTCGCCCATCCCGCGCGTCTATGGCCGCACCCGCATTGCGGGCCAGGTCATCTGGGCGGCGAAATTTAAGGAAGTCGCGGTCACGACGCAACAATCGGTCGGCGGTGTGGGCGGCAAGGGCCTGGGTGCTCGCGGCCCCACGACAAGCACAACAAGCACGACCAATTACAGCTATTATGCGCGTTTCGCCGTCGCCCTGTGTGAAGGTGAAATTACCCGCATCGGCCGGGTCTGGGCGGATGGCCAGTTGCTGAATTTAAGCGATGTGAATATGCGCGTTTACACCGGCACGCCAATACAGGCGCCGGACCCGTTGATCGAGGCGATTGAAGGGGCGGGAAATGTTCCGGGCTTTCGTGATCTGGCCTATGTGGTGTTTGAGGATTTGGCGATTGCGCCATTTGGCAATCGCGTTCCGCAGCTATCCTTTGAAGTCTTCCGTAGACTGAGCAATGTCGAAAGCCTTATTCGCGGGGTGGATATTATTCCAGGCTCAACTGAATTTGGATATGATCCGCAAATTCATGTGCAGGATTTGGGAAAGGGCAAAACCGCCCCCGAAAACCAGAATAACTCCAGCGGTTCAAGCGACTGGGATGTGGCGCTCGATCAGTTGCAGGAAACCTGTGTCAACTGCGAAAGCGCGGCATTGGTGGTAGCGTGGTTCGGAACCGATCTGCGCGCCGGGTCGTGCCAGATCGTGCCGGGGGTTGAAAACGCCGACAAGGTGACGCTGCCGGATTTGTGGCAGGTGGATGGCGTGACGCGGGGTTCGGCGCGTGTCGTCAGCCAGGTCAATGCGCGGCCCGCTTATGGCGGGACGCCGTCCGACGCCAGCGTGGTGCGCGCCATTCAGGATTTGAAGGCGCGCGGCTTGAGGGTGCTGTTTTATCCGTTTATCATGATGGATATTGAAGCGGGCAATGTGCTGGGCGATCCGTATACCGGGAGCGCGGGCCAGCCCGTATATCCCTGGCGGGGGCGCATCACCTGTAATCCGGCGCCGGGTCAGGCGGGAACGCCGGATAAAACGGCGGCGGCGGCAACCCAGATTGCGGCTTTTTTCGGTAATGCGAATGCCGGGGATTTTTCGGTATCGGGAAGCACGGTCAGCTATAGCGGGCCCGGCGACACCGGCTATCGGCGCATGGTGCTGCATTATGCGCATCTGTGCGCGGCGGCGGGCGGCGTGGACGCCTTTGTCATTGGATCGGAGCTGATTGGCCTTACCACGGTGCGCGACAGCGCCAGCACCTATCCAGCCGTTGCGCAATTGCAAAGCCTGGCGGGGGCGGTAAGGGGGGTGCTGCCGGGGGCAAAAATATCCTATGCGGCGGACTGGTCGGAATATTTTGGGCATCAGCCCACGGATGGCAGCGGTGATGTGTTCTTTCATCTCGATCCATTATGGGCGGACCCCAATGTGGATTTTATCGGCATTGATGTCTATATGCCACTGAGTGACTGGCGTGATGGTGATGCGCATCTGGATGCGCAGATCGCGGATTCGATTTATAACCTTTCCTATTTGCGTGGCAATATACGCGGCGGCGAAGGTTATGACTGGTATTACGCATCGCAGGCGGACCGTGATGCGCAGGTTCGAACCCCCATCACAGATGGCGCGTATGCAAAGCCCTGGGTGTTTCGCTACAAGGATTTATGGAACTGGTGGGGGCAACCGCATTTCAACCGGCCGGGCGGTGTGCAAAGCGGCGCGTCAACAGCATGGACGCCGCAAGGCAAGCCGGTCTGGTTTACCGAAATCGGCTGCCCCGCAGTGGACAAGGGGACCAATCAGCCGAATAAATTCATTGATCCAAAATCATCTGAAAGTTTTGCCCCCTATTATTCGCGCAGGACGCCGGATGATTTTATTCAGCGCCGGTTTTTACAGGCCATTCACCAGTTCTGGGATCCCGCAAACCCGGCCTATGTTGCGGGCAATAATCCGGTCAGTACGGTGTATGGCGCGCCGATGGTCGATCCGCAAAATATTTATGTCTGGACCTGGGATGCGCGGCCCTGGCCGGAATTTCCGGCGCGCCGCGATCTGTGGTCGGATGCGGATAATTGGCGGTTGGGGCACTGGATCACCGGGCGGCTCGGCGCCAGCGGCTTGCGCGAACTGGTGGAGGCGGTGTTATTTGAAAACGGTTTCACGCAGATTGACGCAACGGGGCTAACCGGTATTGTGGATGGTTTTGTCATTGACCGCATCATGTCGGTGCGCGACGCCTTGCAGCCGCTGATGCAGGCGTATTTTTTTGATGCGGTGGAAAGTTCCGGCCTGATCCGGATGGTGCATCGTGGGCGCGCCCCCGTGGCGGCGGTGTCGCATACGCAGCTTGTGGCTTCGGGAAGCGTGGGTGGGGCGGATTATCAGGTAACCCGTTCACAGGAAACCGAACTGCCCGTGTCGATGAAGCTGCAATATATTGACGGCTATGCGGATTATCGCCAGGCCAGCGTGGATAGCCGCAAGCTGACGGGTGCAAGCGCGCGGGTTTCCGCTGTGAATTTTCCCATTGTGATGAGCCAGGCGCATGGCCAGCGCATAGCGGATAATCTGTTGCAGGAAGCCTGGTCCGGGCGGGAACGCGCGAAATTTGCCTTGCCGCCTTCATCGCTGGCGATTGAGCCGGGGGATGTGATCGATTTTTCCGGACCCCAAAGCACGCACCAGATGCGGGTTGAGCGGGTGGGAGAAGCAGGCGTGCGCGCCATCGAGGCGGTGCAGGTGGATGCAGGACTGGTCCGGTTTCTGGCGGGACCAGAACGCGCGCCCACAATTCCAACGGTGAATAGTGTGGGGCGGCCGGTTGTGGATTTTCTGGATCTGCCATTGTTGCAGGGGGAGGAGGCTGGACATCTGTTACGGGTGGCGGGCTTTGCCGATCCCTGGCCGGGCGCCATTGCATTGTATAAAAGCCCGGCGACAACGGGATATCTGCTGGATCGCATGATCGACGCGCCCGCAGTCATGGGAAATACCGACACGGATTTTTATGCGGGGCCGACGGGGCGCTGGGATATGGGTAATGCGGTATGGGTGACGCTGTTTGGCGGCGCGCTGGAATCGCGCGATGATCTGGCGGTGCTGGGCGGGGCTAATGCGGCGGCGATCTGCAATGCGTCCGGCGAATGGGAAATATTTCAGTTCGCCACGGCAGAGCTGGTGGCGCCCAGCAAATATAAACTGTCACGCCTGTTGCGCGGGCAGGCGGGAACTGAACGGGCGATGGCTAACCCGGTGGTGGCGGGCGCGCGGTTCGTGCTGCTGAATGGCGCGGTGCGCGAAACGGGATTGAGCGCGGAGCAACGCGGGCTGGCGCTGAACTGGCGCTATGGTCCAGCATCGCGCACGATTGACGATTTTACCTATCAGACCAGCGTGGTGACGGCGCGCGGCATTGGCCTGCGCCCGCTGAGCGTGGCGCATGTCCGTGTACAGCGTAATTTTGTCAACAATGACCTGACATTAAGCTGGATGCGGCGTACGCGCATTGGCGGCGATAGCTGGGAGCAAAGCGAAGTTCCGCTGGCCGAAGATAGTGAGCGTTATGAGGTGGAGATTTTAAGCGGCAGCGTCGTGAAGCGCATGATCGCGGTGACCTCGCCCAGCCTGGTTTACACCAGCGCGCAGCAGATCGCCGATTTTGGCGTGGCCCCGGCATTGCCGCTGTCCGTGGCGATCTATCAGATTTCCACAGTATTTGGACGCGGCGCGGCGCGGGAGGAAATATTAAATGGATGAGATGGAGCTTAGCCGCACGCCCGCCTATTAAAAGGCGTTCGACGCCTATCTGCGCCGTGGCGTGCCGATTGAATGGTCATTACAGCAGGCGGCGGCGCGGGGCAAGCTGTCATTGAAGGCGGCGGAACAGCCCACCACGCATTATATCTGGCGCACGCGCGGCGATGGCAAAGTGCGCGCCGCGCATGCCGCGAATAATGGCAGGGTGTTTGCCTGGGATAATCCGCCAGAGACCGGCCATCCGGGCGAGGATTTTGGCTGTAGGTGCACGGCTGAGCCTTATCAGTCACGGGTCAACGAGCATCTCAAGCAGACCGTCACGAGTATTGTAGATGAAGGGCTGCATCGCTGGGAATGGCATGAGTTTGTGTGGCATTTTTATTTCGGCGGGGGGCGGCAAATCCGTTTATCCGACGCAGGCCATTTGCAGACGATCATTAATCGCGCGCGGCAAAGGAAGGTGGAACAAGTGTTCGAGCGCCTTGAGCGGCAAATTCTGCATCAGGCAAGAAGCATACGGTCCGGGCAATTCACGGGCGATTCCAGAAGATCATATGACTTCTCTACAGTTTCCTTCATCCATGGTGATTCCAAGGTAATAACTAATTACGCAGGATTGGTTCGGAGCGATAGGAATGCGCTACGGAATGACGTAAAAATAATTTATTTTTTTGAAGACCAATTCACCGATCCCCTGCGAATCAGAGAACGCAATACTGGAACCTCCGATCCCAGTAAAGTTCCGCAACCAGTAATTCGTGCGCGCAGCATAACCAGCCGCGCGCAGGTTGGGAACGTCGTAACGCGCGGGATGTTCAGCATTCACCAATGGGAGCCAAATGATGGCTCCTTTTTTTTGACCAGGCATAATCAAGGAGAACGTGAACCATGGCCAATACAGCAAATCTGGCGCTGCCCTATCTTGAGGCGTCGCAATCGCAAAAACATGTGAGTGTGAATGAGGCGCTGAGCGGGCTGGATGCGCTGGTGCAGCTTTCGGTGCTGGACCGGGATCTGGCGGCGCCGCCGGGCGGCCCCGCGGAGGGCGACCGCTATCTGGTGGCGGCATCGCCAACCGGCGCATGGGCGGGACAGGCGGGCAAGATTGCAGCCTGGCAGGCGGGCGCATGGGTGTTCCGTACACCGCGTAATGGCTGGCAGGCCTGGGTGGCGGATGAGGCGCTGCCGGTTTTTTATGACGCGGGCGCCTGGACTCATACCCTGAAGGCGCGCGACAGCGATGTGGCGATAGCGCCGCTGGGCGCGCGCACCCTGTTCCGGATATTGGAAGAGAGCCACACGCTGGCGCTGGCGTCGACATCGGACACGGTGATCCAGATACCCGACCGCGCGATTGTGTTTGGCGTAACCGTACGTGTACAGACGGCCATCACCGGGGCCACTTCGTATAATTGCGGCATTGCCGGCGAGGCCAACAAATATGGCGGCTCGCTTGGGATTGCGGCGGGCAGCAATAATATTGGCGTCACCGGGCCGACGGCGTTTTACGCCGATACGCCGATACGCTTTAGCGCCATCGGCGGCAATTTCAGCGGTGGCGTGATCCGCGTGGCGATTCATTATCTGACATTGGCGGCGTCTTTATGAGGGAACAAACAATGTACAACGCCGATCTGTTTGACATGCAAACCCTGGCCCGCAGCATCTGGGGCGAGGCGCGCGGCGAAAGCGAGGAAGGTCAGGCGGCGGTCGCCTGGGTGATGCGCAACCGGGTGCTGGCGGCGCAGGCGTTTATCACCAGACAGAAGCGCGCGCATCCCCTGTTCGGCGATGGCACCCTGGTGGGCGCGTGCCGTGCGCCCCGCCAATTTTCAGCGTGGAATGTGGATGACGCCAACCGCGCCAGGCTGCTGCAATTGGGGTTTGGGGATGCGGCCTATTGCCGCGCCTTTGCGATTGGCTGCCAGGTATGGGGTGATTTGGTCAAAGATCCAACCGGCGGCGCGACGCATTATCACCGCCATGACATCGAACCCGTCTGGGCAAAGAGCATGAAGCCCACGGCGCTGATTGGCGCGCATATGTTTTATGTTTAGCGGGGCATCAATCAACTATATATGGTGGAACACCTTTCGTGTTCACGCTTTATGTATTGTTTTCAATATATTATATGGTTTTGGGTTCGCTGACACATTCTTCTAAACCGCAAGCTAAAATACTTCCCTGACTGTAAAGCGCCGGTAGTGTCAAACAAAGTGTCAAGTAAGAGAGTGCATTGGGAGAGAAAATGTCAAATGCGCCTGTCTATTTCGTGATAGCGCAAGTGCGCTTCAAAACGACTCAAGAACGGGCGTGCCAAGGTACATGAAAAACTCTCAAAAAAATTGGAAAAAACAGGAGAGCATATAGTCGCCATTTACTTCGATGTAGATCGCGGCAATGAAATAAATCGTGAGGACGCAGACGACCCATACGAGTTATCGATTTATCTGCTTTATAATGTGGAAAATGATCCCAAAATAGCGCGAGATGTAACGAGCAATGCCGCGGGTGAGATTGAAAAAATTTTCAATGAGGCTTTTTTCATAAAAGGGAAGTGGCATAATATTCAGCTTTTGGATGTGTCCTCGATTTCTGAGGAGGCGATGACAGTGCGGCAATCCAGGCAGCTAAAGAGATGGCACACTGACCATCTCAGCTTGCGAACTGACCCGCAACAACCCGTGCTCGATAGCGAATGAGAAAGCAGATTACCTACCAGAAATATTTTCGGGGTAATAGGCCGTTAGCATTGATGTGCGTCATCCTGATCACAAAATTCCCTAGTACCGCATGGTGATGCGCACCGGTGTGTCGCCCGGCATGGCGGTGAATACGGTTTCGTCCAGGTCGGGAAGACGCAAGCTGATGGGGGCATCGCGCGAAAAGCCGTAGCCTTCGGTGGGGAGGCCGAAAAAGTTTTTGCTGAGCTTTTTACTGCCATCCTCGTCATGATAGAGCGATATGGCGTAGCTGCCGGGGGCGGGAACGGGCAGGCAGGTGGTTACTTCGCCGGCCTGTGCGGGGACGCGGATGCGGGACAGGCGTTTGCCCTTTTTCAGAAAGTCTTCGTCGCGGTCGCCATAGAGATTGATGACAATCTGGCCCCGCGCATTGCGCACGCCGGTAAGGGTGATCTGTAGCCGGACCGGATCGCCCGCAATACAGGCACGGTCCGTGTTGGGGGCCGCAAACGCGCGCCCAGCGGCGAGAATCGCCATCAGGCCGGTAAAAAACAGCGTATAAGGGATTCGGCGCTTGTGTGAGGCTGGTGTAGAAGTTGGGATCATGCATAGCTTATACTCTATTCTCACTCATAATGCCCGGACGAATCGCCATGCCAGACGGCCCTGACATTCCGCCAACCGCCCGCAAATTTGGCTATCCAGAAAGCTGTATTGCCGAAACGCCTGCGTGGCTGGTTTTGCTGCGCCCCCAACAGGTGACGCTGGGTTCGCTGGTGCTGGTGTGCCGCGAGCCGGTGACGGCCTTTGGCGATGTGAGTGCGGGGGCGCTGGCGGCGCTGCAACCGGTGCTGAAAAACATCGAATGGCTGCTGGCGGATTTTGTTCAGTTTCAGAAAATCAATTATCTGATGCTGATGATGCTTGACCCGGATGTGCATTTTCATGTGATTCCCCGTTATGAGGGCGCGCGCGAGTTTGGCGGGGCGAGCCTGGTGGATGCGGGATGGCCGGGGCCGCCGCGGCTGGATCAGGCGGTACAATTTTCCGCAGAAATACAGCAGGCCCTGGTGCAGGCGCTGCGCGCGCAATGGGGCCGCGCGTGAGCGGATCGGGATCGGGCCTGATCAATTCATATCTGGTGCGCGAAACCGTGCGCCCGCTGCTGTTTTCGCTGCTGATTACACTGGCGGCACTGTTGCTGGAGCGCACTTTGCGGCTGTTGGAGCTGCTGACCAGTCATGGCGGGCCGCTGGAGCTGGTATTTCAATTGACGATCAATCTGCTGCCGCATTATCTGGGGCTGGCGCTGCCGGCCACTTTTTTTGTCAGCCTGTTTGTGGTCATATCCAGGTTCGATGCCAATAATGAGCTGATTACCATCAGCGGCACGGGACTTTCGCTGTATCATATTGTCCGTCCACTGATGATGATCGGGGTTCTGTTCGGGTTTATCAGTATTGCGCTGTTTGGTTATATTCAGCCCTTTAGCCGCTATCTGTATCGCGAAATCATCCATATGGTGACGACCACGGCCTGGAATGCGACACTGAATGAACGGGTATTCGCAAAACTTGGCGATGGGCTGACGATCTATGCCGACGAAGTGGATGCGACCGGGCGGCATCTGGCGGGCATCTTCATTCGCGAGTTGCGCGATGACACCGAGATTCTGACGACCGCGCGCAGTGGCGCCCTGCTGCTGGACGAAAATTATACAAGGCTACAGCTTGTGTTGCGGGAGGGCGCGCGCACGAGCATCCGGCAAAATGCCGATATCATGACTGTGAATTTCTCAAGCGTTACCTTTGGCCGCGATTTTTCGCCTGATGCGGCCCCGTTTCGGCCACGCGGCAAGGATGGCAGGGAGTTGACGATCAGTGAATTATGGCGACTTTCCAGTGAAACGCCGCCGGGAGAGGCGCGCGACGGTTTAACTGCGGAAATCCATACCCGCATGGTGCGCGCGATGTCGCTGCCGTTCTTGCCATTGCTGGCGATGGCGATGGGGATCGCCAGTCAGCGCGCCAGCCGCACCATCGGTATTGCGACGGGTGGGCTTATACTGGTGCTGTATCATCATGTGATACAATTGGGCGGAAGTCTGGTCGAGCGCGGTGAGTTTTCCGCCCTGACGGCGATATGGATGCCGTTTGCGCTGTTCGCGGGTCTGTGCCTTTTCACCTTTCATCGCTGTGACGCCGCACCTGGGGGCAATCCCTTCGATTCTATTTTTGCGGGCATCGACAAGCTTGTAACGGGGCTGGCGGGCGCCTTGCGGCCGGAGCGCAAAAAACAGGCATGACCTTCGCGTTGTATCTTATGCGGATATTTGCATTCAGCGTTGGGGCGGCGTTGCTTGCTTTGGGGATATTGGCCGAACTGCTGGATCTGCTTGATAATGGCAATGCGGTGCTGGCGGGCCATGGCGGCACACAGGGGCTGCCCCTGTATGCGGCGTTGATCACGCCAACAGTGGTGGCCAGCGTACTGCCTATCGCCACATTAATTGGCGCGCTGATTACATTCAGCAATCTTTCCGGACATAATGAAATTGTCGCGATGCGCAGTTCAGGGATGACGATATATTGGGTTGTGGCGAGATTGGCGCCGGTGACGCTGATCATCGGCATAGTCTATTTCATGGTTCGCTTTGTTGTGGCGCCGTATACGGAAATACAGGTCCATGAAATGCTGCGCGAGCCGGACCCCGTATCGCTGGAGCAAGTGGATGCGACTACGGATTTGCCAGTAAAGGGCGCATACTGGATCAGTTCCGGTCCGATGATCATGGCTTTTGAGCGGGCGGAGGATAGTGGACGAAAAGTGCGGCGCGCGACGCTTATTCAGCGCGATCACGATGGCCGTATCGTTGCGCATATGAACGCCCGCGAAGGACGCTTTGACAAGGGCGCCTGGCTGTTTGAGGGTGTCGTATCGCGCACGCTACAGCAAGGCGGCGTCGCGGCGGTGACGGGAAACGGTTTCATACTGAGCGATGGTCCGCAGCCGATAGACATTCTTTCCGCGACCATTCTGAATGCGCGGGTGCGCCTGCATCAGCCCGGGATTCCCGAGACAAAAATCTGGGCGGGCAGCAATAGCGCGGCCTATCGTCTGACAAATTTCCATGACGCGCTGGCGGCTCTGCTTGTGCCGCTGATCATGCTGCTGGCGGCAGCACCCCTGGCGATTGGATCCTCTCGCTATCCCTCGCGGGCACGCGATATGGGGGTTGCCCTTGTGGTGGGATTTGGATATTTGCTGGCCAGCGGAGTTTTCCGTTCGCTGGGCGAATCGGGTGTGATGCCGCCGCCGCTGGCGGTCTGGGGGCCGGTCATGATTTTTCTGGCGGTGACATCAAGCATTCTGGCGCACCGGGAAGGATAGTGGGGTGAGCCTTACAATTATTCCGGTCACCGGCAAAAAACTGCTGCGGCGTTTTATTGAAGTTCCGTATACGGTGCATCATGATGACCCATTATGGATACCGCCATTGCGGATGGAGCGGGCGCAGGCGTTTTCTTCAAGGCATAATGATTTTTTCCAGCGCGCCGAGGTGCGCCTGTTCATTGCGCATCGCGATGGCCGGGATGTGGGGCGCATCAGCGCCCAGATTGATCCCATGCTGCAAGACACGAATATGACGGGCGTTGGGCATTTTGGATGTTTGAGCGCAATTGACGATAGCGCGGTGTTTGCCGCCCTGATACAGGCGGCGGAAGAATTTTTGCGCGAACGGGGCATGACCCGGATGCTGGGCCCCTTCAGCATGTCGATAAAAGAAGAAACCGGATTGCTGGTGGAGGGGTTCGATACGCCGCCAATGCTGATGATGGGCCATGATCCGGTCTATACTGACGGGCATCTGGGGCGGCTTGGCCTGGCAAAGGAAAAAGATGTCTATGCCTATCTGGTTGATTTGAGATCGCCTCTGCCCAAATCCGGAGCGGCCATGTTGCGCCGCCCGCCCGCGAAAAATGTCGTGATGCGCGGTCTGGATTTTTCCGATTATGAAAATGAGATCAGGACCCTTGTCGATATTTTCAATGACGCCTGGCGTGAAAACTGGGGTTTTGTTGCCATGACGCAGGCGGAAACTTCGGCGCTGGGAAAGCATTTGCAGCTATTGCTGGACAAGCGACTGGTGCGTTTTGCCGAGGTTGATGGCCGGGCGGTCGGCTTTATTGTCGTGCTGCCCAATATCAATGAAGCGATACGCGATCTGGGTGGAAATCTGTTGCCGCTTGGTTGGGCCAAATTGCTGTGGCGGTTGAAAGTGCGCGGCGTGAAAAGTGCGCGGGTGCCGCTGATGGGGGTGCGGCGCGATGTGGCCGGTACGATGCAGGGTGCTGCAATGCCGATGCATCTGATTGCATCAGTATGGGAGGCTGCGATGCAGACAGGTTTGCATCAGATTGAACTGTCCTGGATTTTGGAGGACAATAAACCGATGCGGCATATTCTCGAAAAATTTGGCGCCAAAGCTTATAAAACCTATCGCATTTACGGCAAGGCGCTGTGATGAAATGCACGGCCATTATATTGGCGGGCAGCCGTGGGGGGCCGGACGCCTTGTGCATTGCCCATCAAGTCGGGCACAAGGCCTTGATCCCGATTGTCGGCCAGCCCATGCTGGTGCGGGTGGTGGAAGTCTTGCTGCGCTGCGATCAGGTTGGCGATATTCTTATTGCCATTGAACGGCCCGAAACTGTTTTGGAATTGCCTGCACTGGCGCCGCATATTGGCGCGGGGCGGGTGCGGCTGATTGCAGCGGCGGCGTCGCCCGGTGAAACGGTGCTGGCCGCCATTCTTGCTGCGCAAAATGCCTGGCCCTTATTGGTGACGACAGCGGATCACCCCTTATTGCGCAGTGAGATGATCGATTATCTGTTTGCGCATGCGCCGCCCCATGCGGATGCGGTTGCCGCCGTGGTGGAGGAAGCCGTCATTCAGGCCGCCTATCCGGAAACGGCGCGCACTTATATGCGGTTTCGCGATAGCGCCTTTAGCGGTGCGAACCTGTTCCTGTTAAAGGGTCCCGAGGCAAAGGGGGTCGTTGCATTCTGGCGTCATGTCGAAGCCAATCGCAAGCGGCCCTTGCGCCTGATGATGAGCCTGGGCATCGGCACGATTTTCCGCTTAGTGACAGGACGCCTTGATCTGGCGCGGGCCCTGGAGCAGCTTGGCGGGCAATGCGGCGCGCGGCTTGGGGTGGTGCGCCTGCCCTATGCGGAAGGCGCCATTGATGTTGACAAGCCAGACGATCTGGCGCTGGTCACCCGGATTATTATGGAACGGCGGGTTTAGGCGGAGGCGGCCTTTGCGGTTTTCGGCACGGTCGAAAAACCCCGCACCAGGGCTTCCGCGCGCGCCATATCGGCGGGGCAATCGACCTCGCACCAGCCCAGCCCCTCAATGGAGACCGTTCCGACTGCGCCATGATCATTTTTGGCCAGCCTGTCCACTGCGGACAGATACCAGCGCCGGAAACCATCAGTTTCCCGCAATACCGACTCCATTGCAGATTTCATCAGGCCCGCGCCGTCCGGCGACAGGCGCAACAGGCCAATGGATTCGCCGTCGGTTTCCTGCACGGGCAGCGTCTTGCCGATGGCGCACAGGCGTAATCCATCGGTCTGCACTTTCATATCGTCATCATCATAGCGCGGCTTGCGGTCAATGGTGACGCTGACGGGCGCCTGCGCCTGCCGTAAAACCGTGTTCAGCACGGCGGATTCGAATAAAGTGTCCCCATTGAGAATGACGCCGCCATCGCGAAGTTCATCCGCCGCCAGATACAGGCTGGCCAGATTATCGGCAACGCCGAAAAACGGATTGAACAGGGTTCGCACCGCAAGTCCCGGAAAATTCACCTGCTGGATAATTATCTCGACGGCCTCTGACATGAAGCCGGTGACGATGACGGCCTGCGTGACGCCGCAGTCATGCAGGCTGCGCAACTGCCATTCCAGAAGCGTGCGACCCCCGACCGTCACCAGACATTTGGGAAGGCTGGCCGTATAGGGTAGTAGCCGCCGCCCCTGGCCGGCACTCAAAATGATTGCTTTCATAAAACCCCAAATTGGTAATGGTTTCGACGCAAGAATCCCGCATCACGACATTATCCTGTGTAGCATGGCCGAAATGCCGCCGAAATAACAAATATGTAATGTTTGCCGGTGGTGACCGGGCTACTGTATAGGGGGACAGCACCCGGAGAACCTAAAGGATAGCAACATACGCATGGCGCAGGACGAAAGCGAAAAGGGGGTTCGCCGGTTGCGCGCAGGGTTCAGCCCCGTTTGGACAGACTGGAAAGCTGATCTATTGCTACGCCGGTTGTTAGGCAATACCTCCATGCTGTTGGGCGGAAAGGCATTTACCGCCATTTTCTCTATCGCCTATCTGGCGCTGGCGGCCCGGGGTCTGAGTCTGGAGGCGTTTGGCACCCTGATTCTGATCCACACTTATACCCAGGCGATTGGCGATATTACAAAATTTCAGTCGTGGCAGGCGGTGCTGAGCTATGGCACCCCCGCCTGGAATGAGGGGCGGATCGGCGATTTGCAGCGAATTTTGCGTTTTACCCTGCGTCTGGATGTCATTGGAGCAGTGGCGGGATTGGGGGTGGCGCTGCTGGGCCTTCCGCTGGCGCGTTATATGTTCGAATGGACACCCGAAACGGCGCAATTGGCCAGCTATTATGTGTTGTCCATCGTGTTTTTCGATATTGCGACAACCACCGGGGTGCTGCGTTTATATGACCGTTTTGATCTGACGGCGGCCCAAAGCAGCCTTGGCGCCTTCATCAAATTACTGGGAACCGCGGCCGCATTCTATTATGGGGCTGGCCTGGAAGCCTATTTGGCCACCTGGATGATCTCCCAGATCCTTCCCTGTCTGGTGTTGATTGGCATGGCATTGCTGGAATTGAGGCGGCAAGGCGTGCTGGTTTCGCAGCCGGAACAGATTTCCCCCTCACCTGCCCCATGGGCGCCGGATCGCCAGGTCTGGGGTTTTGTGTGGTCTTCCAATCTGAATACGACGTTACAACTGGTTCTTACGCATTTTGGGACGCTGGCCGTGGGGGCGATGCTGGGCGCCCCGGCTGCGGCGCTTTACCGGATTGCCCGGCAAGTGACCGAGGCGCTGACCACGCCCGTAAAGCTGCTGACCCCCACCATCTATCCTGAACTGGCACGGCTTGCAGCGCGCAACGCCATTACGGAAATGCGCCGCTTTATGATGCGCTCGGCGCTACTTGCCGGGCTGGGCGCGACGGGGCTGGTGGGGGTTTTAATTGTGGCCGGGCCCTGGTTGTTAAAGATTGTGGCGGGACCCAATTTTGTGCCTGCTTATGGGGTCATGGTGGTCCTGGGGATTGCTGCGGCGATTCGTCTTGGGTCGTTTCCACTGGAACCCATGCTGATCTCTTCCGGGCAGGCGGTTTCAGCCTTAAAGGTGCGCCTGGTGACGACGGTGTTATATATGGTGCTTTTGTACTATTTATGTTCTTTGCTGGGATTGCTGGGTGCGGGTCTGGCATTGCTGATGGCGGCGTTGAGCAACTTATTGGGTCAGCTCTTTGTTGTGAAAAAATGGCTTCGCCTGCGGGCCGTGACGGCGTAAAAGCAGAGGCTGGATTGCGTGATATAAGTCCCGGATATCATTCGGGCAGGGAGACAAAAAAGTATGCGTGAAGCACTGCCAGCCGGTCCCGGCGGGGGCATTTACCGTCCTGCGGATTTTGCCGTGCTGACGCAGGCATTGGATTATGCTGCGCGGGGCCAGGCGGGACTTAATTTTTATTCCGGCAAAGGCGAGCTTCTGGAGGCGCTGAGCTATTGCGATCTGCGTATTCAGGCGCAGGCCATTGCCCGCAAAATGCGCAGCGCCGGTCTTGCGATGGGCGAACGTGTCGCCATACTTGCCGATACGGATGGGGATTTTGCGCGCGCATTTTTTGCCTGTCAGTATGCAGGCCTGGTGCCCGTGCCCATGCCGCTGCCAATGGCCTTTGGCGGCAAGGCGGGTTACATTGCGCACATACGCAGAATGATCGAAAGCGCCGGGGCCAGCGCGGCGCTGTGCCCCCCGGCATTGCAGCAGATGCTGCTGGAAGCGGCCAGCGGGCTGGCGCTTAAAGCCGTCGGCGCCCTGGAGGTTTTTGATGCGTATACGGATGATGGCGCGCCGCTGCCGGACATTACGCCAGAGCAGCTTTCCTATCTGCAATTTTCATCTGGAAGTACGCGCTTTCCGCTGGGCATCGCGGTGACGCAGCGCGCGCTGATGAGCAATTGCCGCGCCATTACACAGCATGGGTTAAAAATCGGCGCGAATGACCGCTGCGTATCGTGGCTGCCATTTTATCATGATATGGGGCTGGTCGGTTTTTTGCTGGTGCCTGTCGCAACGCAAATGACGGTTGATTATGTGTCCACCCGCGAATTCGCCCGCCGTCCGCTGGTGTGGCCGACGCTGATTTCACGCCATGGCGGGACATTATCTTTCAGCCCGTCTTTCGGCTATGATTTATGCGCACGGCGCGGCGCAAGCGGGGCGCACACTGCGGAACTTGATCTGTCCAGATGGCGTGTTGCCGGTATTGGCGGCGATATGATCCGGGATTCCGTGCTGACGCATTTTGCGGAAAGTTTTGCCGGTTGTGGCTTTCGCCGGGAGGCTTTCGTCGCCAGTTACGGCATGGCCGAAGCGACGCTGGCCATCAGTTTTGCCCCGCTTGCCACGGGCATTGAAACCGACCCGATTGATCTTGCCCAGCTTGAGGCGTCGGCAAATGCTGTTCGCGTCAAGGCAAATGGACATGGCGCCGACACGCTGCGCAGCCGTGATTTTGTGCTTTGCGGGTCCGTGCTGCCGGGTCATGAACTGGAAATCCGGGATTCGGCGGGCCATGTCCTGGGGGAGCGGCAGGCCGGACGCATCCTGGTGCGCGGCCCAAGCCTGATGCGGGAATATTTTGGAAATCAGCAGGAAACCGCGCGCGCCTTGTCGCCGGAGGGGTGGCTTGACACTGGCGATCTTGGCTATCTGAGCGGCGGATCCCTGGTCATAACGGGCCGTATCAAGGATCTTATTTTGATCAATGGCCGCAATGTCTGGCCGCAGGATCTGGAATGGGCGGTGGAACAGGAAGTGGAAGGCTTGCGAAGTGGCGATGTGGCGGCGTTCTCGATTGATGAATCCGCAGCGGAGCGTGTTGTGCTGCTGGCGCATTGCCGCAAAACCAGTGAGACGGATCGTGAAGATTTGCGCCAGGCGATTATTGAAACGATCCGCGCCAAGGCGGGACTGGATTGCGAGGTCATGCTGGTCGCCCCGCATAGCCTGCCGCAAACCTCATCGGGCAAACTTAGCCGCACCCAGGCCCGCCAATTATATCTGGCGGGTGTGCATGCTGGCGCGCCCGCCGATTTTTCCGCCCGCAAGCAGGCATAGCGCATGACGGGCCTGGTTGCGGTTACGGGCGCAACCGGATTTCTGGGCCGGTATATTCTGGCGGCGCTGACAGCGCGGGGCTGGCAGGTGCGCATGCTGGCGCGCAGCTATCCGGTGCATGAACAATTTTCCGGTTTGACGTTCGAAGTTATTCCCGGCGATCTGTCGGATCCCGCAGCATTGCGGGCATTGGTGCGCGGGGCGGACTATGTTGTGCATGCGGCCGGGCTTATCAAGGCGCGCACCGCCCAGGATTTTCACCGGGTAAATGTTCAGGGAACGCGCAATCTTGTGGCCGCGCTGAATGCGCAAGGCGCCCGCTCGCGGCTGCTGATGGTGTCATCCCTGGCCGCGCGCGAGCCACATTTATCACCCTATGCGGAGACAAAGCGCGCCGCTGAGGAAATTGTCCGGGAAGTGCTGGCGCCGCCGCATGACGGGATAATCATTCGGCCCGGCGCCATTTATGGACCCTGGGACCAGGAAACACTGAACGTGTTGAAGGCCGTCAGTATGGGAATTTCCCCGCGGCCTGGAAGCAAAAATGCGCGTGTAGCTCTGGTGCATGCGCGCGATGTGGGCGAAGCGGTTGCGGCGCTCTGCGCGCGCGGCGAAGCGGGGCGCCGCTATGAGATTTCCGATGCGCGCCATGAGGGTTATAGCTGGGATGAAATTTGCGCGGTGGCGGCAAGGCTGATGGATCGACGCACCCTTACGTTGCCGCTTGCCGGATGGGGTCTGCTCTGTGCGGGGACCATCGGTTCGATTGGCGGGCGTCTGGGCATGGCTCCGGCCATGTTAACCATAGATAAGGTACGCGAGATTTTGCACCCGGACTGGTCCTGCCTACCCGAAAGGCAGCCGCCCAAAGCCCTCTGGCAGCCCAAAATCGATCTAAACTGTGGCTTCTTGGAGACAATCCGCTGGTATCAGTCACGCGGATGGCTTTAACAGCCCTGCAATGTAATGAGCCGGATTGACGGCGCGGTAAAAAAGCTTGAAAAATTAGGTGAATCAGCGATATCCAGTAGGGGCAGGACGTTAAATTCTGATTAAGGATTTATTGAGGACTTGTTAACGAAGTGCGGTGTCCGACGCGTAATGTGTGTCTGATCAATGGGTGGGGCAAATTGGTGCAACAATTGGACAGTCTCGAGGCACAGATTATTGAAGTGCTGGCCCGAATGATTCAGCCCGGAATTCCCATTTCCGAAGGGACGCGCATTGCGCGTGACCTTGGGCTGGATTCGGTCGCCATTATGGATTTTGTGATGGAGCTGGAGGAGTGCTTCGATATTCTCATTCCTCTCGATCAGATTGCCGACGTTGAAACGGTCCGTGATCTGAGCAATGCCGTAGAAGCCCTTGTGAAAGATGCTGCCTGATGTCAATTTTCGCCAAGTTTGAAGATATCCGCCTTACCCTGGCTGAGCTTTCGGAAAGCGGCCAGAATCCGCTTGATGTCCGCTTTGATGAAATAAGATCGCCGGTTGAAGGCGTTGTTGACGGCAAGCGGGTGCTTTTGTTTGGCACCAGCAATTATCTGGGGCTGACATTTGATGCGGATTGCGTAGAGGCGGGGGTGCACATGCTGCGCCAGTCCGGCACCGGCACGACGGGTTCGCGCATTGCCAATGGCACCTATGCCGGGCACGCGGCGCTGGAAAAACAGCTGGCGCAATTTTACAATAAACGCTCCGCCATGGTATTTTCCACCGGCTATCAGGCCAATCTGGGATTGATCTCCGCACTGGCCGGGCGTGAAGACCATCTGCTCATTGACGCCGATAGTCACGCTTCCATCTATGACGCCTGCCGCCTGAGCAGCGCCGAAATTATCCGCTTTCGTCACAATGACGCGGATGATCTGGCGCGCCGGATTGCACGGCTGAACGGCAAGCCGGGCTGCCGGATTATTGTGACCGAGGGCATTTACAGCATGCTGGGCGACACCGCGCCGCTGCGGGAAATTGCGGCGGTCAAGCGTGAAACCGGCTCCTATCTGATTGTCGATGAAGCCCATTCCATGGGGGTTCTGGGCGCCCGGGGACGGGGCCTGTGCGAGGCCGTTGGCGTTGAGGCTGATGTTGATTTTGTGGTTGGCACCTTTAGCAAAAGCCTCGGCGCGATGGGCGGCTTTGCGATTTCGGATCTTGAAGGTTTTGATTTGCTGCGGGTTGCGGCGCGTCCCTATATGTTCACCGCTTCGCTGCCGCCATCGATCATCGCTACGGTTTCCGCGGCGCTGGCGCGTATTCGTCAGGACGGCGCGCTGGGCATGCGGGTGCGCGCGAATGGGCTGCGTCTCTATACCGGGCTGGCGCAGGCGGGTTTTTTACTTGGCCCGCAACCTAATCCGGTGGTCGCCGTTAAGATGCCGGACCGCGAAACTGCGGTGGAGTTCTGGAAGCAGCTTTTGGTGGAAGGCATATATTTGAATCTGGCGCTTCCACCCGCAACGCCGGGAAGCCTGGCCCTGCTGCGCTCAAGCGTCAATGCGCTGCATACGGATGAACAGATTGATTGCGCCATTGCTGCGCTGTGCCGGGTGGGCGCGCGTCTTGGCATTGTTACAAAACCAGCGGCGCGTTCGTCGGCGCAACGGGCAGAGAAAATAGCGTTGCCCGCAGAATAGCGGGTTCAGTGTAGCGTTGGGGCAGCCTGAGAAAGTCTTCCGAGAGTTGCGTCCTCGACCAGCGCGTAAAGCGCGCGCCAATCTGCAATCAGCGCCTGCTGATTGGCGGCGATCATGGCCTCCAGACCATTGGCGGCAAAAGCCAGCGCCGTGGACGCGCCGTCGCGCGCGATCAGAAATTTGGCGGTGGCGACAAGATCCTGTGTCGAAATCATTTGAAAGCCCTTACTGATTATACCCTGCACCGGTCAACGCAAGCCGTGTGCCATTTCAGCCATCCTGCAAGCAATTGAAATATATGTATATTTTAGAAAGCCGGGTATATCATGGCAGGCAGCTTTTTCCCTCCGGCCAGGACGCCGGGCAGATTTTTGCATAAATTATAAATCCTGTAGTTCAGCATTATCGCCAATGCGCACCAGACCGGCGCGCGCTACCCGGCAGGTGGCCCCGGCGCGCCAGCCCGGCATCAGCGCCTTGCGCAGGCCCTTGCGGGCTTTTTCCATGACCGAACAGGGATCACATTCATCGGTAATGACCAGCACCGCCTCGCCCACTTTTAACCGCGCGCCGACGCGCCCGGTCAAATCGACGCCACGCACCAGAAGATTGGCGCGCCTTGTGATCCAGGGTAGTTCTTCCCCCAGTTCCGCGCAGGCCGCCTGCCAGCCTTCCTCGGTCAACACCGTCACCTGACGGCCCCGCATCGCGCCACGGCAATCACCGGCAAGCCCGGCCTCAACCGTGATTTCCGAATGTAGCAATTCACGCATTGGCGCGCGTGGTTTGTCGCGCAGCGCAATCCCGATAACTTCGCCCAATGCGTCCTCCCGGCTTAAAGAAATAGCTCCGCGTTTTCCAGGCCCAGCCGCATGCCGCCAAAATTTTTGCCCGGCGGTTCCGGCGTATTGGCCCCATGCGCGCGCATGGCATGCACATCACGAAAGGCGCGTTGCAGATAATTACTGGTTTGCAGGGCGCGTCCGCCCGCCGCCTCCATGATCATGTCCGCCGCCCGCATTCCAACCACGGATGAATAGGCCGCATCCCAGCGCGCCTGCGCCCGCAATTCAATCGGCAGGGTTCCGGCCGCATTGATAATGGCCGCCATCTGATTGAAATTATCCAGCAGGCGCAATTTTGCGCCGCGCGCCATGCTATCGGCTTCGGCCACGCGCATCTGCATGGAAGGGTCTTTGGTGTAAGACCCGCCGCCCGCAATAATACCCAGGGCATTGTTGCGCGTTTTGGTCTGTTCACAGAAAACTTCAATCATGCCCATGGCGGCCCCGATGGGCGGCGCCGCCAGCGCATTGGCGAACACCTGGCCAAACGGATATTTATAAAGCGGGCCGGGAAACGCTTCGGCGCCCGGGTTCTGGATACGGAAGGCGCCGACCATGGAATGGGTGCGGTAACTGGGCACGAAGGCGTCTTCCACCACAATATCCTTGCTGCCCGAACCGGACAGGCCAGTTACATGCCAGTTATCATCAATACGGTAATCGCCGATCGGGATCAGGAAAGTCAGCAAATCATTGCTGCCATTGGGGTGGGTGACGCCTGCGCCCAGAAAAACCCATTTGCAATGATCGCATCCGGTGGAAAAGGACCATCGGCCCTTTACCCGATATCCGCCGGTTACAGGTTCGGCTTTTCCCGTTGGCGCGTAGGAGGACGAGATCAGAACATCCGGGTCATCCTTCCACACATCCTGGGCTGCGCGCGGGTCAAACAGCGGTATCTGCCAATTATGCACCCCGACAATGCCCAGCACCCAGGCCGCCGAGCCGCAGCCGCGCGCGATTTCGAGACAGACTTCAAAAAACACCGATGGCGGCAACTCATAACCGCCATATTTTTTGGGATGCAGGATTTTGAAAAATCCTGCATCGCGAAACGCCTGCATCGTGGCGTCGGGACAGCGGCGCAATTGCTCCGCCTCCAGGCCGCGCTCGCGTAACATGGGCACCATGGCCCGCGCCCGCGCGATTAATTCCTCCCTGTTGGACATGGGTTTCCCCCCCTTTTGTTTTAATAGGTTTTCACGACATGCTTTCCGATAATGTTGCGCTGAATCTGGTTGGTGCCTTCGATGATCTGCAACACCTTGGCGTCGCGGAAATATTGCTCGATCCGGTTATCGGTTGAAATACCGGCCGAGCCGAACAGTTGCAGCGCGTCGGTGGCGACCTTCATCGCCACATCGGTGGCGAAACATTTGGCCATGGCGGCGATGGGGGCCAGTTCCTTGCCCGTGGCGCCGCCATCCACGACGGCGGCTGATTTATAGACCAGATGGCGCGCCGCCTCGGTTTGCATCGCCATGTCGGCCAGCATCCATTGCACGCCCTGAAATTCAGCGACAGACTGGCCAAACGCCTTGCGCTCGCGCACATAATCGACGGCCAGATCGAGCGCGCCCTGCGCCAGCCCGACACCGCGCGCGCCAATGATCGGGCGGCTTTTGTTGAAGGCCTCCATCACCAGCAAAA
>CAYGDL010000013.1:0-6629 GCA_964348545.1 uncultured Alphaproteobacteria bacterium
TTTCATATTCCAACTGCCCCGGCCCCCAGCCGGAATAGCCCAGCGCCACCAGAACCTTTTGCGGCCCCCGGCCCTCGGCCATATCACGCAGAATATCCAGGCTGGTGGTCAGGCCGACATGCTCTTTCACCGGCATGGTGACGCCTTTCAAAAAATAATCATCCGTGTGAAGAATAAAACCGCGCCCGGTTTCCACGGGGCCACCGAGTTGAATACGGATATGTTCCGTCCCCGGCGCACATTTCATATCCAGTTGCTCCAGAAAATCAGGAAACGAAATCGCACCCGCATGTTTGTTGATGATCAGCCCCAGCGCGCCGTCCGGCGAATGCGCGCACAGATAAATCACCGTGCGCCTGAAACGCGGATCGCCCATATTTGGCATGGCGATGAGCAGTTTTCCCGCCAATGACTGGCCGCCGCCACCGCCGCCGCCTGGTGTTGCATCAAAGGGCATTTAGAACCCTCCCTGGCCTTATGGTTTAAGATTTCTGCCAAACATATCGAACAGTCTCTCCCAGTGACGCTCCGCCGATGGCTTGTCATACATGCCTGTGCGGCTTGGAAAGGCAAAGCCATGATCGGCGCCGGGATACCATTCGATCCTGTAATTTATGTTTAGCCCCGACAGATGTTTTTCAAGTGCGTTAATCTGTTCCGGCGGCGCATAACCATCATGCTGCGCGCAGGCAAAATACATTTCGCCCTTTATGTCCCTGGCGAACAGATGCGGGCTATCCTTCTGATCCGTTATCAGACTAACGCCATAGACCGATGCTGACGCCGCCACCCGGTCCGCATGGCGTGACGCGGCCATAAAGGCGAACGGGCCGCTCATGCAATAGCCAACCACGCCGACCTTGCCCTTGCGCGCCGCCGCCTGTGTATCGGTATAGGCCAGCATCGCGCCCACATCCTGCATCACCAGATCATTGGTAAGAGAGCGCATCAATTCAAACATGCGCTTGCCACCCCCCGGATCCCGGCTCATGTCAAATTCGGGCGTTGTGCGGTAATACAGATTGGGCAGAACCACATAATATCCGGCTGTGGCAATGCGCCGCGCCATATCATGCAGTTCCTCACGCTTGCCCGGCGCGTCCATCAAAAACAGCACCACCGGATGCGGCCCGCCTTGTTCGGGATGGACGATGAAACTGTTCATCATGCCATCTTTGGTTTTGATGTCGATGTGGTGCTCTATCATTGAGTTGATCCCTGTTTTGTTTATTTTGTTAAATGGTCACAACAACCTTGCCGATGGCCTTGCGGGTCACGAGCGCATTCATCGCCGCCACGGTCTGTTCCAGTGGAAATGTCATCGACACATGCGGTTTTAATTTGCCTTCGCCCCACCAACCGGTGAGCACGGCCATGCTGTCGCGCACCTTTCCCGGAAAAGTCATGCCATGGCTGCCAAACGCCACACCCACCGCCTGACACTGGCGCAGCAACAGCCGGTTGGCGGGAATATCAGCAATTGTTCCGCTGGCAAAGCCAATGATCAAAAGCCGCCCATAACGGTTGATGCAGCGCAGCGATTGCAAGGTGGCGTCGCCGCCGACTGGATCAAACACCACATCCGCGCCTTTTTCATTGGTCAGTCCAAGCACGGTTTCCTTGATCGGCTCCGCGCTATAATTCAGCACATGATCGGCCCCATACTGTTCACAGACTTTCAGTTTGGCGTCACTGCTGGCGGCGGCAATAACTTTCGCGCCCATTAATTTGCCCAGCTCGACAGCAGCCAGTCCCACGCCGCCCGCCGCGCCAAGCACCAACAATGTTTCGCCGGGCTTCAGATCGCCGCGATCCACAAATGCGTGATAGACCGTGCCATAGGTCACGATGAACCCGGCGGCATGTTCATAGGACACATTGTCCGGAATGGCGTACACACTCATCGGCGATGTGCAGACTTCCTCGGCCAGACAGCCCACCCCTGGCTGCGCCATGACGCGATCACCCGGTTTGAAGCCGCCTTTGGCTTTTGGGCCGACCTCGATGACATCGCCCGCGCATTCCATACCGGGGGCAAATGGCATTGGTGGCTGGCGCTGATATTTGCCCTGCACAGTCAGAATGTCGGGAAAATTCAGCGCACAGGCCCGCACCCGGATGCGCAGATGATCCTCGCGCAGTTGCGGCGGCGAAATGTCGGCGATCACCATATCTTCCGGCTCGCCGATTTTTTTGCATATGGCGGCGCGCATATCAGCCCGCAAAATCCAGAATGGCTTTCGCCACCGCTTCCGGCTCGTCCAGTTCCGCAAGATGCCCCGCGCCATTGATGGTGACGCTTTTGGCGTTGGCGCCGATTCCGGCCGCGAATCTCCGCTGATAGGAGGCCGGGATGACCTTATCTTCGCTGCCGCGCAGCAACAATGCGGGTTGCTTGATGCGCCCCAGACGCCGGTCCAGATGGGTATTGCCGAACGGCCATAAATAGCGCGCGCCCGCTTCCGATGCCCGGACCATTTCGATGTTCCATTCAGTCGGATCGTAATCATTGGGCATTGCGGTCAGTTCCGTAAAACGCGCAGGTTTGGCGCACAGGACATTTTGCACAGTGCCGGGGCGTTGCGCCCAGATATTGGTGATCGGGTCTTTTGCGTCATAAAGTCCGTAAGAGGAAATCAGCGCCAGTCTGCGCACTTTTTCCGGAAACACGGCGGCAACATCGGCGGCAAGCGCGCCACCAAAGCCAACACCGATCAGATCGGCGCCGGAAAGCCCCGACAGTTCCAGCAGATCGCCGCAGGCAACCACCCAGTCGAGATGGTTGTCCAGTTTCAGATGTCCCAGCCCGCCGCCGGGAAAACCCGGCAGCGAGGGCACGATTACCTTGCGGGTTTTAGCAAGTTCATCCAGAAACGCATGCCAGCGCGGCGCGCCGCCATAACCTGGAAAATACCCGATGGGCGCGCCCGCGCCTTTTTCCCAAACCCGTGTTTCCACGCCATTCAAAGTGATGGCGCGTGTTTTTAACTCACTCACTCCGCGGCCTCCCTGGTTGTCGCGGCGGGAACGGCGCGTTCGGCCTTGGCCATGGGTTTCGGCCACCAAAAATCTTCCCATTTGTCGTCGAAAATATCCTTGATCTGCGGCATGACTTTTTCGGCGAACAGCTTGGTGTTGTAGTTGGTCAAATCCTTGCTCATATTGCCATATTGCATCAGCAGCATCAGATGGCCGACATTCATGTTGATCGCCACTTCACGCAGTTTTTCGGCGACTTCGTCCGGGCTGCCGAGGATCACATAACCCTCTTTCTCGATATAGTCGATCGTCATGGCGGCGGGTGTGCCGAGGCCGCTGAGCGCTATTTTCTCCTCACCCTTTTTGGCGACGGCGGCGACCTGCGACTGATATTTGCGCCGCATGGTCTCTTCGGTCGTATATCCGGGGGGCATGGCGTAACGCGGGTCCACATGCAGGCAACGGCCATAGAAATATTCCGCCGGTTCCTTGTAGATTTTCATCGCTTCTGCTTTGCTATCGGCAACGCCGACAAATTGCAGGAAGCCTGCGCGGTAGGGGTTCCGGTCCTTGCCCAGTTCCGCCATTTTGTTCCAGAAATCATTCATGGTGGCAAGCCCGGCCTTGTAGCCGAAATAGCTGAGATAGGTGTAGACATAATCCATCTCGGCGCACCACTCGAAGGTCTCGACCGATCCGCCGCCGGGAATCCACACGGGCGGATGCGGCTGCTGAATGGGGCGCGGCCAGATATTGACGAACGGGATCTGGTTATGGCGGCCATTGAACGAGAAGGTGTCCGGATTGGTCCATGCCTGCATGACCAGATCATGCGCCTCGCGGTATTTCTCGCGCAGGCTCGACGGGTTCTGTCCCATCGCATAGCAGGTGTCCATCGGCGTGCCCACGGGAAAGCCCGCGATCAGGCGTCCGCCAGAAATGCAATCGAGCATGGCGAATTCTTCGGCGACACGGGTAGGCGGATTGTAAAGCGCCAGCGAGTTGCCCATCACGCAGATCGCCGTATCCTTGGTGCGCCGCGCCAATGTGGCCGCTATGATGTTGGGCGACGGCATCAGACCATAACCGTTATTGTGATGCTCGTTGACGCAGATGGCGTCGAACCCGCAATCGGCGGCGAACTCCAGCTCGTCCATAAAGTCGTTATACATGTGATGCGCGCGTTTGGGGTCGAACAGGCGCGAGTCAATATCCACCCAGACGGAATCATGCTTTGCCTGGAAATCTTCCGGCAGGTCCGTATAAGGCATTAAATGAAACCAGCATATTTTCATGGCTGCTACTCCTTGGGGGTAGGGTTGCTGGCAGCTTACTTTATTTTCCCTTGACGGCAAAAGGGGTAATGGGACTAAAAGAACATGGCTGGCAGGTCGGGCCAAATTGGATAATGCGCCTCAAAATCAACAACTGACAGGGAAGAAGAGAACAATGTCCGCTACGCTACAGAAATCCGGCAATAATCCCTTATCCTCAAGCAAACATTTTGACGCCATTGTCGTTGGCGCGGGCTTTGGCGGCCTGGCCATGCTCAACCGGCTGCGCAAACAGGGCATGAGCGTACGCGTGCTGGAGGCCGGCACCGGCGTCGGCGGCACCTGGTACTGGAACCGCTATCCCGGCGCGCGCTGCGATGTGGAAAGCATGGAATATTCGTTCCAGTTCGATGAGGCCCTGCAACAGGAATGGGAATGGACCGAGCGCTATTCGCCGCAACCCGAAATCCTGAAATATCTCAATCATGTTACGGACCGCTTTGATCTGCGCAAGGATATTCAATTCAACACCCGGGTAAGTTCCGCAGTGTATGACGAGGCCGCCAATCGCTGGACCGTGACGACGGAAGATGGCGTCAGCATGACGGCAACCTATTGCATCATGGCGACGGGCTGTCTGTCCGCGCCGAACACGCCTGCCTTTAAAGGCGCCGGCAGCTTCAAGGGCGAAATCTATCACACCGGACAATGGCCCCATGAAGCGGTTGATTTTACCGGTAAACGGGCCGGGATTATTGGCACCGGTTCTTCCGCGATCCAGTCGATCCCGGTAATAGCAGAACAGGCCGCGCACCTTACGGTTTTCCAACGCACGCCAAACTATTCCGTTCCCGCGGGAAATCGCCCGCTTGACCGCGCGATGGAGCGGGAAATCAAATCTAATTACGCGGACTTCCGTGCACGGAATAACGAAATGCAGTCAGCATACGGCGCCTACTATAAACGCGCGCCTGCCTCGGCATTGGACGCGACCCCAGAGGAATTGCAGCGCACCTATGAACAGGGCTGGAAGAATGGCGGCCTGCTGTTTCTGAATGCCTATGATGATCTGCTGATCAATAAACAAGCCAACGATACGGCGGCCGAATTTATCCGCGCCAAGATTCGCAGCATTGTGAAGGATCCCGCCACCGCTGAACTTCTGTCTCCGGATACGGTCGTGGGCTGTAAACGCCCGTGCGCCGATACGGGCTATTTCGAGACCTTCAATCGCCCGAATGTCACATTGGTCAATGTCAAGCATGCGCCGATCGAGGAGATCACTGCCACTGGTTTGCGGACCACGGATGCGTCGTTCGATCTGGATTGCATCATCTTCGCCACCGGCTTTGACGCCATGACCGGATCGCTGTTGCGCATGGATATACGCGGCCGCAAGGGACTGACCTTGCAGCAAAAATGGGCGGAAGGTCCGCGCACCTATCTGGGCCTGACCACCGTTGGCTTTCCGAACATGTTTATCATTTCCGGCCCCGGCAGCCCTTCAGTGCTGACCAATATGGTGCCCAGCATCGAGCAGCATGTGAACTGGATTGGCGACACCATCAAGGATCTGCGCGAACGCCAGCTAGCCTGCATCGAGCCGGTGGTGGAAGCCGAAAACGCCTGGGTGGATCATGTCAATGAGGTGGCGGGATATACGCTGTTTCCGACCTGCAATAGCTGGTATCTGGGCGCCAACATTCCCGGTAAGCCGCGCGTCTTCATGCCCTATCTGGGCTTCCCGGCCTATGTCGCCAAATGCAATCAGGTCCGTGCAGACGGCTATGACGGCTTTGCACTGAGCAAGGGGTAAAATTACCGCCCTGTCCAGAACCCTCCCGCCGGATATTCCCGGTGGAAGGGGTTTGGATAAGTTTACTGCGCCGCTTTCAGCACCGGCGCGTCCTGGCGGCCGCGCAACAGACGGCCCGGCAGCGCGCCCGTAGATTCTCCATCCTTGAACGTTACTTCGCCAGACACGATGGTGAATTTATAGCCGCTGGCCTTCTGGATCAGCCGCTGGCCGCCCGCCGGCAGATCAAACACAATATGCGGCGCGCCAAGGGTCAGATTGTCGAAATCGATGACGTTCAGATCGGCCTTCATGCCGGGCGCAATCACGCCGCGATCCAGAAAGCCAACCAGCCGCGCGGTGTCCTGGGTCTGGCGCTTGACCAGATATTCCAGCGGCAGCTTTTCGCCGCGCGTGCGGTCGCGCCCCCAATGGATCAAATGCGTCGTCGGGAACGAGGCGTCGCAGATGACGCTGCAATGCGCGCCGCCATCTCCCAGACCGAACGCGGTATGCGGGCTTAAAATCATTTCGCGCGACACATCCAGATTATTGGCCGTGTAATTGGCCAGCGGCGCATA
>CAYGDL010000013.1:6729-27426 GCA_964348545.1 uncultured Alphaproteobacteria bacterium
TCGCGCAGGATCGAAAATTCGGCGTCCATATCGGTGAAGTCCGAAATCATTTCGAACACGCCCTTGCCGGTGTCGCCCATGGCTTTGGCAATGCCCACAAGTTCCTTGCGCTCCGCGCCATAGCTGGGAATGACATCGCCATCGCGCGAACGGTGATTGAGGCTGCGCGAAGAGGAAAAGCCAATCGCGCCCGCCTGCATGGCTTCGGCGGCAAGGCGGCCCATTTCGGCAATGTCGGCATCGCTCGCCGCCTCGCGCTGAATGGCGCGTTCGCCCATGACATAAACGCGCAGCGCCGCATGCGGCAATTGCGCGCCAATATCCAGCGCATGCGGTTTGCTTTCAATGGCGTTCAGATATTCGGCAAAGCTTTCCCATTCCCACTTCATGCCTTCGGTCAGCACCGCGCCGGGAATGTCTTCGACGCCTTCCATCAGCGCGATCAGCGCATCGCGCTGTTCGGGCCGCGCCGGGGCAAAGCCCACGCCGCAATTACCCATGACCACGGTGGTCACACCATGCCAGCAGGAGGGCGAGATCAGCGCATCCCACGACACCTGCGCGTCATAATGAGTATGCACATCGACAAAGCCCGGCGTGACCAGCAGGCCTTTGGCGTCAATTTCCTTTTTGCCCTTGCCGGAAACCGTTCCGACCGCCGAGATGACGCCATTATCGATGGCGACATCACCGGTAAAACGCGCCCCGCCGGAACCATCAATTATTGTGCCGCCGCGAATAACCAGATCATGCATGATAGGCTGCTCCCTTGTTCAGTTATTGCGTTCAATTATTCCGCCGCGCGCAGGGCCGGGGCGGGCTGTTGGCCGCGCACCAGTCTGCCGGGGAATTCGCCGGTGGATTCGCCATCCTCAAATGTCACTTTGCCGGAGACGATGGTGTATTTGTATCCTGTGGCTTTCTGCACCAGCCGGCGCGCGCCGGTGGGCAGATCATGCACGATTTCCGGCGGGCGCAAGCCGAGCCTGTCAAAATCGATGATATTCACATCGGCCTTCATGCCCGGCTGCAACAGGCCGCGATCCAGGAAGCCCGCCAGTTCGGCGGTATCGCGGGTCTGGCGCTTGACCAGAAATTCCAGCGGCAATTGTTCGCCCCGGCTACGGTCACGCGCCCAATGGGTCAGCATATAGGTCGGAAAACTGGCGTCACAGATTGCGCCGCAATGCGCGCCGCCATCGCCCAGCCCCGGCGTAGTGTAACTGCTGAGCAGCATTTCGCGCACCGTGTCGAGATTGCCAAACGCGTAATTGGCGATTGGCACATAGAGCAGCGCGCGCCCTTCATCTTCCAGCAGCAGATCATAGGCCAGTTCACGCGCATTAACGCCCATGGCTTCGGCGCGCGCCTGAATGCTGTTTTCCGGCAGCGGTTCATATTCCGGCGGATCGCCCAGCTGATAGACGCGGTTGAGCGTATAGAGCAGACCCACCGCCATATTCTTGCTATCGGGATTTTCAGAGATAATCCTGGCGCGCCGTGCCGGATCGCGCATCGCCTGCACCCGCTCGGCCAATGGCAGGCCGGATATTTCACGATAGCCCGGGCTGGAGGAGAACGGATGAAACGACGCCTGCAAGCCCATCAGCAGCCCGATGGGACGGGGCGCAACCTGCGCCCGAAAATGCAGGCCTTCCTCTCGCGCGCCTTCAATCCTGCTGTATAATTTGCGCCAGGCTTCAGGCTTGCTTTCAGCCTCGGCCATGGAGATCGACATCGGCAAGCCGCTTTTCGCCACCATGTCATGGAAAATATTGAATTCCGCATCCACATCCTTGAGATCGGAAATCATTTCAAACACGCCCTTGCCGCCTTCGCCCATCGCCATGGCGATGCCGACCAGTTCGTCATACTCCGCCCCATAAGACGGAATGATTTCGCCCTTGATGGATTTATGCAGGATGGTGCGCGACGAGCTGAACCCGATCGCGCCAGCCGCCATGGCTTCGCGCGCCAGTCGGCCCATTTCCTTGATGTCGGCAAGTGTGGCCGGCTCGCGGCGCACTGCGCGCTCGCCCATCACATAGACGCGCAGCGCCGCATGGGGAAGCTGCGCGCCAATATCCACAGCATGGGGAATGCGATCCACCGCATCCATATATTCGGGAAAACTTTCCCAGGCGAAATCGATGCCTTCAGCAAGCGCCGCACCCGGAATATCCTCGACGCCTTCCATCAGTTCGATCATCTGCTGATGCATGTCAGGGCGCGTGGGCGCAAAGCCAACCGCGCAATTGCCCATGACCACGGTGGTTACGCCATGCCAGCAGGAAGGCGACACAAGCTTGTCCCACGACACCTGCGCGTCATAATGGGTGTGCACATCGACAAAGCCCGGCGTCACCAATAAGCCTGTTGCGTCGATTTCCTTTTTGCCCTTGTCGGAAACTTTTCCGACCAATGTGATGTCGCCATTATCAATGGCGACATCGCCAATAAAGCGCGCGCCGCCGCTCCCATCAATAATTGTACCGCCACGGATAACCAGATCATGCATGACTGCTTCCTCCCAATAGGGGCTGTTTAACCGCCCTCTGTATAGAGTGTAGACATTCCCGATAAGGCAAAGACTAACACCCTTTCTGGCTCATAGGCGATCAAATTCGGCTATTCAGTCTGGTCTTGCCGCAATGCACCTGCCCCGTTAATCTATCGGATAAACACGCCACGGATGGAGAAGACGGCCATGAAACTGGGATTATCAATAGGCTATTCGGGCGAGCGGATGGCCTTGCCGGTGGAAAAGATACAGTTGGCGGAAAGGCTGGGTTATGATTCCGTCTGGACGGCCGAGGCCTATGGCTCGGATGCGATCAGCCCATTGGCTTTTCTGGCGGCGCTTACCAAACGCATCCGACTGGGCACCGGCATCATTCAGCTTGCGGCGCGCAGCCCGGCGGCCACTATGATGTCGGCGGCGACCGTTGATGATCTGGCGGGCGGCAACCGGTTTATTCTGGGGCTTGGCGTGTCCGGCCCGCAGATCGTTGAGGGCTGGTATGGCCAGCCCTGGGGCAAGCCCTATTGGCGCATCCGCGATTATGTGCAGATCATGCAAAAAATCCGCGATCGCGTGGAACCTGTCACGCATCAGGGACGCGAGATTTCCCTGCCCTATACCGGCCCAGGCGCCATGGGGGTCGGCAAGCCGCTGAAATCGATCCTGCATATGAACCCGAAAATTCCAATCTGGCTGGGCACCGGGACAGAGGCCAATACAAAACTGACGGCGGAAATCGCCGATGGCTGGTTGCCGTTGAATTTTGTGCCCGGCTCGATGAAAACATACAAGCCCTGGCTGGAGGAAGGCTTCGCCCGCGCGGGCGGCGGCAAGGGTTTAAGGAATTTCGAAATTCAACCCAGCGCCACGGTGGTTGTGACCGATGATGTAAAGGCGGGCCTGAAGCGCATGAAACCCAATGTCGCGCTCTATGTTGGCGGCATGGGGCACCCGGATTTGAACTTTCACAAGGAAATGATGATCCGACGCGGCTATGGGGATGCAGCAAACCGCATCCAGGAACTCTATCTGGCCAAACGCAAAAACGAGGCCGCTGACGCCGTGCCCGATGATTATCTGGACGAAGGCGCGCTGGTCGGCTCGCGCGAACGTATTGAGCGACGTTTCGCCGACTGGGCCGATAGCGGCGCCACCGGACTGACCATCGCCACCAATCAGATCGAGGCCATCGAGATGATGGCCGATATTGCGGGAACGCGGGGAAAGGTGGGCGCGACGGCGTGAGGGTAAAAGTGGCCGTATAGTGAGTCGGTTTCGTTTAGATTGCGTCCCGCAACCAATTTTCACAGGGAAGACCTGCGATGCGGGTAAATTCCCGCATATTGTCTGTGATAATCGTATAACCGTGCGCCAAAGCCTGCGCCGCAATCAGCAGTTCATTGCCGCAGATCGGCTGCCCTTCCTGTTCAGGTCGGCAACGAATTTGACCATAAATGGTATCGGCCGACGCTTCGAAAGGTAAAATCTCCATTGCCCCCAGCACCGCTTCCACCTGTGCAGTTGGCATGTGCTATGGCATATGCCAACAATAATCTCCAGCGATTCATAACGACGATGCCCTATATAGAGCCTTGTGAAGGACCCTTTTATGGTTTTATAGCAGCGCTGGATGTAAGTAACGCGGACATTTCGGAATAGAATCTTGAAACTCATCGGAAAAATTCTGCTGTATGGCGTCACGCTGGCGCTGGTCCTGGCGGTGGTTGGCGGGGCTGCGCTGGCGTTTGCGCTATGGCGTTACGGCATTGGCCTGCCCGACTATTCCCAGCTTGCCACCTATGAACCCGCTATTACCACCCGTGTGCATGCAGGCGATGGGCGGCTGATCACGGAATTTGCGCGCGAAAAACGGCTTTATGTGCCTTATGAAACCATCCCCAAACTGGTCATCAATGCCTTTGTCTCTGCGGAAGATCAGAATTTCTTTGTGCATCGCGGCGTTGATCCCATCGGCATCCTGCGCGCGGCTGTCTCAAACCTGCAACATGCCGGGGATGACCGCCGTCTGGTGGGCGCTTCCACCATTACCCAGCAGGTGGCCAAGAATTTCTTCCTGACGGGCGAGGTGTCGTATCAGCGCAAGATCAAGGAGGCCATTCTGGCGTTCCGTATTGAGCGTACCTTCTCCAAGGAGCGCCTGCTGGAATTGTATCTGAATGAAATTTATCTTGGAAGTTCGGCCTATGGCGTCGCCGCAGCCGCGCTGAATTATTTTGATAAACCCCTGACGGAGCTGACCCTGGCGCAAGCCGCCTATCTGGCTGCATTGCCCAAGGCGCCGAATAATTACCATCCGGTGCGCTATCATGACAAAGCCGTGGCGCGGCGCAATTATGTGCTGAGCCGCATGCTGGAAGATGGCTATATCACGCCCGAACAGGCCGGTGCGGCGGCGCAAGCCCCGTTGCAGACGGCCCCCGCACGCAATCAGGAATTTGTTCAGGCCGATCATTTTGCGGAAGAGGTTCGCCGTGAACTGATCAACCGCTTTGGCGAGGATGCGCTCTATGATGGGGGATTATCGGTGCGCACCGCGCTGGATCCACGGCTTCAGAAAATTGCCTATAAGGCGCTGCGCGATGGATTGATCGCCTATGATCGTCGGCATGGCTGGCACGGGCCACTGGCGCATATCGACCCGGGCGAAGGCTGGGCGCAACGGCTGGGCAAGGTGCCCGGACCGGCGGGATTGGCCCCATGGCGTCTGGCAGTCGTACTGAAAACCCGCAATGACCGGGCCGATATTGGTTTTGCGGATGGGACGCAAGGCTCGGTTCCCTTTGCGCAGCTTCGCTGGGCGCGCAAGCGGTTGGATAACGCCACCCTTGGCCCCACCCTCAACCGTGTCGAAGATGTTCTGCAAGCCGGGGATGTTGTCGCCGTTGCGCAAACAGACGAAAAGCCGAAGGGCAAGACGGTTGGTGATTGGAGCCTGCAACAAATACCGGAGGTTGGCGGCGCATTGGTGGCCATGGACCCGCATACGGGCCGCGTATTGGCGCTGCAGGGGGGCTTTGCCTATGGCGATAGCGAATTTAATCGCGCAACACAGGCCCAACGTCAACCGGGTTCGGCGTTCAAGCCCTTTGTCTATGCTGCGGCGCTGGAATCTGGGTTTACGCCGTCCAGCCTGGTTCTCGATGCGCCAATGGTTATTGATCAGGGGCCTGGGCTGGCCAAGTGGAAACCCAGCAATTATTCGGGTGAATATTACGGCCCCTCTACATTGCGCCTGGGTCTGGAAAAATCGCGCAATCTTATGACGGTGCGTCTGGCGCAACATATCGGCATTGACAAAGTGAATGAGTATGCCAGCCGTTTTGGCTTGAACCAGGCCGCGCCCAGTCTATTGTCGACAGCTCTGGGAGCAGGTGAAACCACCCTGCTGAAACTCACCACTGCCTATGCGATGCTGGTTAATGGCGGCAAGCGCGTGACGCCGGCGCTGATTGACCGGGTGCAGGATCGCCGTGGCAAAACCCTGTACCGTAACGATCCCCGGGAATGTCTGGAATGCCGCACCGCCTGGCGCGAAGGCATGCCGGAGCCGGTGCTGCCTGATCTGCGTGAGCAGCGCATCGACCCAGCGACAGCCTATCAAATCGTCTCTATGCTGGAAGGCGTGGTGCAACGCGGCACAGGCCAAAGCGTTGCCAGCATCGCCCGGCCTATTGCGGGCAAGACCGGCACCACCAATGAAAGCCGCGACACCTGGTTCATGGGATTTACACCCGATCTCGTCACGGGGGTTTTTGTAGGCTTTGACACGCCCCGAACGATGGGAAAGAAAGAAACCGGGGCTTCCGTCTCGGCGCCGATTTTTCGTGATTTTATGACCGAGGCGATCAAGGACGCGCCGTCCACCCCGTTTCGCATCCCCGCAGGTATCCGCCTTGTCCGGGTGAATGCGGAAACCGGCCTGCCGGCCAATCCCGGTGATCGCAAGGTGATTTTGGAAGCGTTCCGGCCCGGAACAGAACCCGTGAATCGCGAAAGGTCCGTTCTAGGTGAGGAAGCCCCCGGCGGCGCGGAACAAATACCTGGGGATGGCGTCACAGAGCCAGTTGCCGAGGGAACCGGTGGCCTGTACTAATCCTTTCTACATACTCACACTATTCGCAGGAGAAATTTCATGCGGGCGGAAGTTCAGGCTTTGGCGCAAGACATCAGGCAGTCGTTTGAACTGCTGAGGAGGCATCTTTGACTGGGATAGCGCGCTGCGGCGGCTGGACGAACTGAACGCGCTCGTAGAGGATCCCAAACTCTGGGACAATGCGCAACGCGCCCAGGACATGATGCGCGAACGCACCCACCTGGAGACGGCCATTGCAGCGATACGCCGTATGCAGACCGATTTCGAGGATACGCTGGGCCTGATCGAACTTGGCGAAGCGGAAAATGACGCCGACATGATTGCTGAATCCGAAGCCGCATTGCGCAATCTGCGCGCCGAAGCCGCATTGCGCGAAATTGAAACCCTGCTATCGGGCGAAGCCGACGGAAATAATGGCTATGTGGAAATTCACGCGGGCGCGGGCGGCACGGAAAGTCAGGACTGGGCCAATATGCTGCTGCGCATGTATATGCGCTGGGCCGAAAAACATGGCCACAAGACTGAAATCGTCGAACTGAGCGACGGTGAAGAGGCCGGTATAAAATCTGCGACCTTGCATGTCAAAGGCCCCAGCGCCTATGGCTGGCTGAAAACCGAGGCCGGCGTGCATCGTCTGGTGCGCATCTCGCCATTTGATTCCAATGCGCGGCGCCACACCAGTTTTGCCAGCGTCTGGGTTTACCCGGAAGTTGATGACCGCATTGTCATCGAGATTGATGAAAAGGATGTCCGCACCGACACCTACCGGGCGAGCGGCGCAGGCGGACAGCATGTCAATAAAACCGATAGCGCAGTGCGCCTGACCCATGCGCCGACGGGCATTGTCGTGCAATGCCAGAACGAACGCTCGCAGCACAAAAACCGCGCCAATGCGTGGAAAATGTTGCGCGCCCGGTTGTACGAACATGAATTGCGCAAACGCGAAGAGGCCGCCCAGGCCATCGCCAGCGCCAAAACTGATATTGGCTGGGGGCATCAGATACGCTCTTACGTCTTGCAGCCCTATCAGATGGTGAAAGATCTGCGCACCGGTGTTGAAAGCCCGACGCCGCAAACGGTGCTGGATGGCGATCTGGACGCATTCATGTCGGCAGCACTCGCCGCCCGCGTCGAAGGCGCAAGCGGCGAGGTGCAGGATCTGGATTAATTTGCGTTATTGTGCGCGTTATTGTGGATGACAGCCGGACGCGATGCGGTTGCGGTCCGCCGTCACCATCATCTCGATCAGGCCATCCAGCTTTACTTCCGGCGTCCAGCCAAGTTTGGTGCGGGATTTTTCCGGCAGGCCGACCAGAAGCTCCACCTCCGCCGGACGGAAAAATTTCGGGCTGACATGGATAACGGTTTTGCCGCTTTTGCGGTCAATTCCCAACTCACCCGGACCTTCGCCTTCCCAGCGCAGATCAAAGCCAAGCAGCGCCGCCGCGCGTTCACAGAAATAGCGCACCGTATAGGTTTCGCCCGTGGCGATCACATAATCATCCGCCACATCCTGTTGCAGCATCGCCCACATGGCCTTTACGTAATCGCCGGCAAAGCCCCAGTCGCGTTTGGCGTCAAGATTGCCAAGCTCCAGCACATCCTGCTGTCCCGCAGCGATCCGCGCCAGCGCCAGGGTAATTTTGCGGGTCACAAATTCCTGCCCCCGCAACGGCGATTCATGATTAAACAATATGCCCGAGCTGGCGTGCAGATTATGCGCCTCGCGGTAGTTCTGGGTCATGTAATGGGCGAATACTTTGGCTACGCCATATGGGCTGCGTGGATAAAAGGGTGTGGTTTCCTTTTGCGGAATTTCCTGCACCTTGCCGAACATTTCCGAGGTGGACGCCTGATAAAAGCGGGAATCCGGCACATGATCGCGCATGGCTTCCAGAATGTGCAGGCATCCCATGCCATCGATCTGCGATGTGGTGACCGGCAACTCGAACGACACGCCGACAAAACTCTGCGCGGCAAGATTATAGATTTCATCCGGGCGCGTGGCTTTTATGGCGCGGGTGACATTGCCGATTTCCTGCAAATCAAAATCGATCAGCTCTATTTTGTCATGCACCTTCAATTCACGAAGACGCCACAGATTATCGACGGAAACCCGGCGACAGCCACCATAAACTTTATAGCCTTTATCCAGTAGCAGACGCGCCAAATAGGCCCCATCCTGCCCGGTCACCCCGGTCACAAGCGCAGACTTCTTCATAATTTAAGCAGTATCCCCATTATTATTCCGCCGGCGAAACAGCGGTGCTCCGCAATATATTCCACAGACGCTTCGATAGCACCGACCAGTCATGTTGCGCAAGCCATGCCATTTGACGATCCTGCATCGCCTTTAGCCCCACCTCATCTTCCAGAATGCTTTTGATGCCCTCAGCTATTCCGGATGGCGAAATTCCGGGCAATTTGAAGGTAACTTTCTCCACATCCTGAAAAATAGACAGCGGCGTACAGGCCACGGCTTGTCCGCTTGCAAGACCAAAGCGCACTGCGGCACTGGAGGATTCGCCCGTTTTCTGATAGGGAAAAACGATCAGATCAGCTTCGCGCAAGCGGGCAAGAACTTCATCGTCTGACAAAAAGTCCGTTATCAGGGTTATTGCGGCGCCATGCGGGCTGGCGGCGATTGCGGCGCGGCAATGTCTTTGTTCTTCATCTGATTCAAATGCCGGATAGGCCGCGTTCAACATCAACAGGCGCAATTCAGGATGGCTTTCTCTTAATAAGCCAAAGGCCTCTATGAGCTGCAAAAAGCCCTTATCGGGAAGCATATAGCCAAAACAGGCGATCAGTTTGCCGCCCGCACCGACAATTGGCCCGGTGGTTAATGTCTGCCGGGGCAAAGCAAGCCCCTGTGGAAACAGCATCACATTCCCGGTAAGACCAAACCCCTTCAGCCGGTTCAGATCGCCGACACCATGCACATAAAGCCGGGTTGCCAGCGCCAGTTCCTCTGCGATCATGCCAAGGGAAAGCGTGAAGTCCGGGCGCACGACATCGGCGGTGGCATGCAGGAAAATATGTACGCCAACGCCATCCGCCGTCAGGCGTGTGATCAGGCGGCCCAGATTTTTCAGGCCAAAAAAGCCGAAATTGAACTGGATCACTGCTGTGGTGACACCGGCGGCGCGAATAGCATCATAGAGATCATCCAGCGTGTCATCCCAGCCCCTAAGCCAGCAACGCACGACATTTTCTTCGTCCGCCGCGATCATGTCATATATGTCGCTGGAAAAAACCGTCATTGCGCCAAGCGGAATGGCAACGCCAAGCGCGCGCGCATAAGCGGCAATGCCACAGCGCACATTCCAGGTCGTGACCCAGCCGACATGCGGCAGATCAAGCAGCGCTGGCCCAGCATCAAGCGCCGCGATGGCCTGAAGATTTCGTTCCGCCACATGCGCCCAGCGCCAGTTGGCCAGCAAGGCCCGCTTGCCAGCCTGCGCGCGGCGCAATCGCTCCTCGTCCGAGGCAGTGTGAACTTCGCGCAGAATACGCGTGAGATCATCCAGATCAGGTTCCGCCCAAACCGAATTGAACTGTTCCATATGGGTTTGGGCGCAGGCGAACTGATAATCCACCAGCCATGCGTTTTCTGTGGAGCAGAAATCCATCTGGCCGCCATAAGCTGTCGTAATCACGGGCTTCTCGAACAGCATCGCCTCGGCAAGGGGCAGTCCGAAACCTTCGCCGCGGCTGGGCGCGACCAGCGCATCGCAGCGCTTGTAAATATCCGCTAACTCGCCTTCGCTTATGTCCTTGTTGATTAAAATGACCGGCGCAGCATCGGGAAAACGCTTTCGAAAATCCGCCAACTGGATTTCGATAGCGTTATGAATATTTGGAAAGGTCTTGATGATCAGAGAAACACGATCCGCACCCGTGAAGGCGCGGCCAAAGGCTTCCAGCAGCACGTCCACACCCTTGCGCGGAAAACATGAAGACACATGCAAAAACCGGAAGCCGTCAGGCCCCAAATCGCCCTGATACGCCTGCGGTTGAATGCGCAGAAAATGATCCACACCCGCGCCGCTAACCGTTACCGGCATACGAACCCCATTATCGACCAGCACTTTTTTTACATAGCTGGAAAGGACGGTAATATGGGTAAGCGAGCGGTTAAATGCCTCAACATCGTGCTGGGGAAACCCGGTTTCTTCCCAAGCGTAATTGCTTAACCCGTTTGCAGGCGTACGCATACCTGTCACACGGGGCGGATACATATCGCGCAACAGTACATTTGCCGTTTGATCCGCTTGCCCGCGACGCCACATTTCAAGGCATTCCACATCTGAGGCCAGAAACTTTTCGTTTGGCGCATATTCACCTGGCCCATCCGCGGCATGCAGCGCGACATCTATCCCCTGACGATGCAAAGCGCGGGCAAATTCCCGATTAACCAGCGCCAGGCTATAGCTGCTGTCAAACGGTCCCTCAATGCGAATTTCGGGCTGGCTTCGCCGCGCTGTCTGCGGCGGGCGCTTTACGGCAACGCCAATAGTTTCGAGAAAAGCCGCAAGGGCTTCTCGTAGCGTATCCTGTTCGAAGCGCGCCAGATTTCGCCTTTGACCAAGCAAAATTCGCCTGCGAAGTTCCGGCTCCTCCGACACAATTTTTATCAGGGCGGCAGTTTTTTCATGGTCTTTGCTGGACAGAAGAATGCCGCCTTCGCCCAGAGTGTCGGCGATATTGCTGCTGTTAAACGCGATCACCGGAACATCATGCGCCATGGCCTCGATCAGCGGCATGCCAAAGCCTTCATGCTCGCTCATCGATACAAAAACATCCGCCGTCCGGTAAATCGCCGCCAGATCTGCATCAGAAACTTTACCCATCATTTCCAGGCTGTGGCCAAGATTCAATTCATGACGCAGCGCTTCCAGACGGGTGAGATACTCATTGGTGGAAACACCCCCCACCAGCAGCAAGCGCGCCGGCACATCAAGACGGCGGCGCAAATGCGCGAAGATGGAGATCAGGTCGTGCTGGCATTTATTTGCCGCCAGGCGTCCCACAAAAACCATATTAAAATCATCAGACAGCCGCGCAGCAAGCGCCTTATCAGGCTCAATCATCCGCAGGCGATCCAAATTTACCAGCAGGGGAATGGTTACCGCATTCTTGTAACCCGCCTGCAAAAGCTCGCTGGTGTTCAGTTCTGAATCACCTATGGCGCCGATAAATCGCCCGCGCCATTTCGCCAGTTGCTCGCGACCGAGTTCACAATATTGCCGCGTCAAACTATCGGGGGGGAAAAATTCAGGCGGCGTGATATTGTGATAAACCATTATCAGGCGGCTTTTCAGCGCTTCCACCCAATAAGCATAATTATGGCCCAACGCATGGTGCAACAGCAGAATATTCTCCGGCCCATCCGGATAAGACGCCATCGACCGAATTTCATCCGCCAATTCCGGAGCAACATCCGCGCAGAATATTTCTGAATCAAAGCCGAGTTGACGCAACAGATGGCGTGTGAACAACAGGGACTGGGTTACGCCATCGCCAATGGCGGAGGCTACATTAAACTGATGAATAGCGCGGGGCTGAGATGACACGGACAATCAGACCTTGCGCGCCCAGATGGCGTAATCGCTGGCGCAATACAAAAGATGATTAAGGCGCTGGACCAGTCCGTCCTCGCCAGGCAGCTTATCGTCGTCGACTCCGTTATTCAGATATATAACTTCCGTATCTATAAAGCCCCGCTGCTTAATCAGGAAATTCGTAACAGATGGCGGCAGCGGCGCGCGATGGGTTGGGTCACGCCAGAATTTGCTGGCGCCAACTATCAGATTATCCGGGTTCGGGGTTTCAAATAACAAAAATCCGCCAGGAACCAGCACCCGGTTGGCCTCATCTACAATGTCGATAAGTTCCTCATACTCCAGATGCTCAATGATATGAAATCCCGTAATACCGGAAAGGCTGCCGTCAGCCAGGCTGCGCAGATGGCCAAGCGCATCGGCCTGGCGCACGTCAAGATTGGCAGCGCGCGCGTCAGCGACAAACACACTGTTCATGTCAATGCCATATGCAGCAATGCCCCGCTCGCCCAGTAATTCAATCCATTCGCCGCGCCCACAGCCAATGTCAAGTATCGGCAGATCTGTGGCAAGGGCGGCAACGCGATCCAGATACGCTTTTTGGCGGCTTTTAATTTCCTCCCGGCTGCCACGAAACGCCTCCTCAAATGCCGCATAGTAGGTGTCCAATGCGCCCTTTGCCACAGACGCGCCAGCATCAACAGAATTTGGCGCCACTGACTTCACTCTCCCGGTTTCCAACACAGCATTTAACCGGCGCTGCTGGAATAGAATTTCAACCCGGTTTCCGGCCGTCAGTTTTTTCTCATTCGCCATTTCGTTACCCAAAGCGGCCAACCGGCGCTGTAGAAACTGAATTTCCTCGCGGTTTCCTGCCGTCAGTTTTTTTTCATGCTCTAGCTGGTGGCGCAAAACCACCAGTTGCGCATCTTTCGATTCTAACGCCATATTCAGACGCTGCTCCAAATTACCAAGTTTCAATTCTATCTCAGCATTCAGACGCTGCTCCAAATTACCAAGTTTCAATTCTATCTCAGCATTCAGACGCTGCTCCAAATTACCAAGCTCACGTGTGAGTATACTGACAATACCTCGCGTTTCATGTACCAGCGCCAAACTCTTAAGCCAGCTCAAGTCATAGCCGATATAAGGAATCGCAAGCACCCTGGCCTGCGCCTGACGCCGCCAGCGGTTCAGAACGGACAATAAGCTTCCCAGAACAGGAATTGCCCGCAAACGATGTTTGACCCCGGTCAACGCCATATCAGGCGTGGCAAGCGTTACGGGCACATCTGGAATGGGCAATAGCGGTATACTCAACCGCTCTGGCTGCTGCCATTCTATCCGCTCAGGCCGCTGCGATTCTGTTCGCTCAGGCTGCTGCGATTCTGTTCGCTCAGGCTGCTGCAATTCTATTTCGATGCGCCGCTGTAACGCCCCACCATCAATATCAGGGTTGTTGGCCTCAATCATGCCTGCACCCCCGCAACCATATGCACACTCGGCTCCAGTCGGCACATCCCCTCAAATCGCGGGCCTATATAGCCCGCCACCTCAAATTCAATCAGATTATCACACCAATGATAACAATGAGTTAGATGATTGTCTTTGTCATGCAAGGCCGCCGTCAGCGTGTAATGTCCAGGCGCCAGGTTTATGGCCATCCGGATGGCTACACTCCAGTGTTCGCCGACCGCAAACGATAAAGGGTGCTCAAGAAAAAAAGTATTGGTGCCATAAACATCCTGTCCCAACCGATCACGAATCATGATGCCCAGTGTGACCGACGGCATTGCCTCATATGCGCGCAGGTCAAACACAAATTCGGACATTTCTCCGGATGATACGATGGCCCCACCCGAGGCAAGCCCTCTAAAGCTGCTTCCCTGAAATTTGACAACCCCGGTGCCATAACTGTTTCGCAACACCTCTTCATTCAACGGATTCGATAGGGGCCGCACCGGCACCGACAGTAACATTTCCTGCCTGTCCATATCCGCTATCAGCCGGTTATAATAATTCACCGCCTCGTCGGGAGATCCTGAAAAGACCACACAGCCTTCTTCCAGGACAATCGTGCGGTCACATAATACTTTAACCGCATTCATATCGTGCGAGACAAACAATATGGCGCCGCCGGAATCACGAAAATCCTTGATGCGCCGCATACATTTATGCTGGAAATGCGCATCGCCAACCGCCAGGGCTTCGTCAACAACCAGACAGGAGGGATTGGCGTGAATGGCGATGGAAAACGCCAATCGCATAGTCATCCCGGATGAATAGGTTCGCACAGGATGTCGGATCGCCGGACCCAGTTCGCTGAAATCAATGATCGCCTGACGCTGCTGCGCGACCTCAGACGGCGTCATGCCCAGCAGCGCCGCATTGAACGCAATATTGTCATAGCCGCTAAGTTCGGAATTGAACCCGGTGCCCAGTTCAAGCAGCCCCGTCACCCGCCCGCCAAGCGTGATGCGGCCCTGATCCGGCAGGATAACCCCCATCACCAGTTTAAGCAGAGTCGACTTGCCCGCGCCATTGCGGCCAATCACCCCCAGAACCTGACCATCCTCCAGCTTAAAATCCACGTCCTGGATTGCCTGCTTAACGTCGTGCAGTTTGCGGCGCAACACAAGTTCACGCAGCCGGTCGCTATGGCGGCGATAGATGCGGTACTGCTTGCTGACATGCTCAACAGTAATCATGCGTCGCCTATGATTTCCGCAGCATCATAATGAGTCACGGATCTGGTGTTCGCTATGGGACAATAGCCATAGCATGGCGGTGACAGCCACCGCACCACCGGCAAACATCTGCAACAGGTTCACCATATCTGGCAGCGCGCCATAAACAAAGATCTGATGATATTCGCGGACAAACCACCATGCGGGATTGAAAGCCTGCATCGCTTGCATGAAGTGTGGAACAGAATCAATCGTATAAACGATTGGAACCATCCAGAACCACAGCATTGTGACAACCCCAACCATTTCCCGGACGTCGCGCAAGAACACCATAAGAATGGCGCCCACCAGGCCAAGCGCAAAAGCCATGATTTGCTGGCAAATGATCAGCAGCGGCAAGGCCAGTAAGCCAATTGATACCGGCACGGATAACGCAAGCGCAAGCATTGTAAATAGCCCAAGGGTGAATCCCAGCGTGATAGCCTCCACCAGGACAATATGCAGTGCGATCAGGCTCAGGCTAATGGGCGCCTTGCTCAATATGCCCCGCTTGTCAAAAAACACTGTGGTCAGGCGCGAAATGGTGCTGGCAAAGGCTGTCCAGGGCAGGATGCCCGATACCAGATAAACACCATAACCATACGCCCCAGCCTGTGTGTTGGGCAGGCGCGGGCCGATCAAACCGCCAAATATGACAACAAAAATAAGGATTTGTAGCATCGGGGTCAACAACAGCCAAGCTCTGCCCAAAGCAATACCTGAATATCGATCCGTAAAATCCTGTTTAACAAAATGCCAGAGCAATGCAAAATTCATGAGCGAATATTTACCTTTATCCCTCAATTGCATGCCCAAATTGCGCCCCAATCTGGTGGCGAAGATCATTCAATCCCGCTGGCCTGTCGCAATGATCGCGCATACTTACAGCCCCCACTCCAATCTGTCAAAGCCCTTGCTTTTTTGTGCATCCGCTCCATATAAGCTGCCTGTCATGCCGAGCCTAATGGATGTTTGACTATGTTCGTGGTAAAGGGGGATAATTATTCAACTTTTACGTGCGACCCCCGAGGCCCGGTTAGCGGTCTTGCTAATATTATGAATCGAAAGTATCGCCATGAAAGGCAAAGAACAATCGGAACTCGCGCTGGTTCTCGGCAAATCGCGGTCGGCATTTATTGGTGCGGGCATTTTCAGCTTTTTTATCAATATGTTGATGCTGGTGTCGCCGCTTTATATGCTGCAAATCTATGACCGGGTGCTGGCCAGCCGCAATGAAACGACATTATGGGTTTTGACGCTGGTCGCGGTGTTCCTGATCATCGTCTATGCGGCGCTGGAGACCATGCGTTCACGGGTGCTGGTGCGAATCAGTGGCCAGATGGACAGCCTGCTTAATGCGCGAGTATTTACGGCCCTGTTCAAGGCGGCGGCTCGCAGCCCCGGTGGCGGGTCTGGTCAGGCGATACGCGACCTGGACGGGGTCCGCGATTTCCTGAGTGGCCAGGGCTTGTTCGCATTTTTTGACGCGCCCTGGATGCCGCTATATCTGGCAGCGATCTTCCTGATTGATCCGCTATTGGGCTGGGTTGCCACGGCAGGTGGCGTGATATTATTTTCACTTGCCGTTCTTACCGAAATTGCGACCCGTGACACACTTGGCGAGGCCAGCACAGCAAACATGCGCGCCGGGCATTTTATTGAAGTCAGCCTGCGCAATGTTGAGGCGATTGAGGCGATGGGCATGGTGCCCGCCATGCTTAAACGCTGGCAGGGACGCCGCGCCAGGGTGCTGCAATTACAGTCACTGGCCAGTGATCGCGCCGGCGTCATTACGGCGATGTCCAAGTTTACGCGCGTGGTTCTGCAAATCGCCATTTTGGGCTTTGGCGCCTATCTGGTGATCCACCATCATATCACCGCCGGCCTGATGATCGCCGCTTCGATCATGATGGGACGCGCGCTGGCCCCGGTGGAAATTGCGGTCGGCAGCTGGAAGCACTTTCTGACTGCCCGATCCGCCTATGAACGGTTGAATGCGCTGCTGAAAGCCGTGCCCGCGCAGCGGAACTTTATGCATCTGCCACCGCCGCGTGGCACCTTACAGGTCGAGCAGGCGATCGTTGTGCCGCCCGGCGCCACTGTTCCCGCGCTCAAGGGCGTAGGCTTCTCCGTCGCTGCGGGCGATATTGTCGGTATTATCGGTCCCAGCGCCGCAGGCAAGTCTACGCTGGCCCGGCTGCTTGTTGGCGTGTGGCCACCCTATGCGGGCAAGGTACGCATTGATGGCGCCGACATCATGACATGGGATCGTGAGCGCCTTGGCCCCTATATCGGATATCTGCCACAGGATGTTGAATTGTTCGAAGGCACCATTGCTGAAAATATCGCCAGATTTGGAGAGGTCGATTCCGAACAGGTCATATTGGCGGCCCATCGCGCGGGGGTGCATGAACTCGTTCTTAAATTACCGGCGGGTTATGACACCCAGATCGGACCTGGCGGCCAAACCCTGTCGGGTGGTCAGCGTCAGCGCATCGGCCTGGCCCGCGCTTTGTATGGCGACCCGGTTTTCATCGTGCTGGATGAGCCGAACTCCAATCTCGATAATGACGGCGAGGCGGCGCTGGCCCGCACGGTGGCGGATTTGAAAGCGCGCCAACGCACGACTTTGGTTATTACGCATCGCCCCAGCCTGCTGGCGTCTGTGGATTATATTATGGTCATGCGTGAAGGGCTGATAGAAAAATTTGGTCCGCGCGATGAAATTCTGGGACAATATTTGCGGCCGGCCGCCGTCCCGAATACACCGCCGGAACCTGAATCAGAAAGGGGCGGCGTTGCTGTAGTAAACCCGGCATGAATTTACAAACCCTTGCCACCCGTCTGGGGCTTCACCAGGACGGAGAAGATTTTAATCTGAAAATCCTCGCCACAAACCTCTTGCAAAAGGTGCAGGCGCCGTTTGCGCGCTCTGACCTGAACGCGCTTGACGTTGGCGGGCTGTCGGATACGCACAGACCCCTGGTGATCGGGGGGATCATCATTGTCGTGACATTTTTCGGATTTGGCCTATGGGCCGCCATCGCCCCGATTGATAGCGCCGCGATCGCCTCCGGTTTTCTGACCGTCCAGTCGAACCGGCGCACAATTCAGCATCTTGAGGGCGGCATTGTTCAGGAAATATTCGCCAGGGATGGCATGGTGGTTAAAGCGGGCGATGTTCTGATCCGGCTGGATGAAACACGCGCCAAGGCGCAGACCGATATCCTGCTGGCGGATCTCGATTCCCAGATTGCGACCGAAGCGCGGCTGTTGGCGGAGCGTGACGGCCAGGCTGCTCCCGTCTTCCCCGATGAGCTGTTGCAACGCCAGGCAAGTCCTGCAATTTCGGCAATTTTGGCCGGACAACGCAATGTGTTCGACACCCGTGTAGCTTCCCTTAATGGACAAAAATCCATTCTGGAACAGCGTGTCGGCCAATTTAATGAGCAGATATCGGGATTGCGCGCACTGGTAACCGCCAAAGGCACGCAGGCGCGTCTGATCAATGAGGAATTGAAGGATCTCTCCAGCCTGCTGGAACGCGGATATGTCACCAAGACGCGCGTCCTTGCACTTGAACGCGAGGCGGCGCGCCTTGAGGGGGAACGCGCCGAACATATTGCCGCCATCGCGCGCTCCGAACAGGGGATCGGCGAATCCAGGCTGCAAAGCTTCCAGTTGGAAAAAGCCAGACAGGAAGAAATCGCGCGTGAGTTGCGCGACGTGCAGGCCAGAATCGCGGAACTGCGCGAACGCATGATTGCATCCAATGACATGTTGCGGCGTATTGATATCATTGCGCCGGTAGCGGGCACGGTAATGGATCTGGCGGTGCATACTGCGGGCGGGGTTATTGCGCCAGGTGCGCCGATTATGGATATTGTCCCTTCGAATGACGTGCTGGTCGTCGAGGTGCAGATCAACCCGATTGATATTGACACGATACGGCCCGGCAGCGAAGTTTCGCTGCGCATCAGCACCGCCGACTCGCGCAAGACCCCAGTTATTACCGGCCTTCTGGAAAATATTTCCGCAGACCGGACCGTCGATCAACGAACCGGCATCGCCTATTATAAGGGGCGCGTTGTGATCCCTACGGAACAGCGTGAGCTGCTGGGAGATCTGACATTGCGCAGTGGCATGCAGGTTGAGACGCTGATTAACCGGGGCGAGCAAACCGCCCTGCAATATGCGCTGAAGCCGCTGACCGACGCCTTCGCCAAATCCTTCCGTGAAAAATAGAAATGTTGAAAATCATGCCGTTGAAATTTCGCATTGCTACATTGACGGCCATTGCGCTGCTGACGTTGGCCCCGTCTGCCCGCGCGGCTCAGTCGCTGGAAGAGGCCCTGGCGGCGGCCTATCGCAGCAATCCGCAATTGCAGGCGGAACGCGCCCGCCAGCGCGCCACCGATGAAGGCGTTGCGCGCGCATTGGGAGGCTTTCGCCCCACTATCGTCGTCAATGGCGAAGCCGGTCGGGCTGTAGATGAATTCCGCACCCGCAATAATTTTTCGGGCACAAGGAATGTCACCGATGTCAATCGCGGCCCGCGAACCTATCAGGCCTTGATGCGCCAGCCGATTTTTGACGGTGGCCAGGCGCTATCGGATTACCGGCGCTCCGAGGCGTTGGTCGAACAGGGCCGCGCGCGTCTCATCTCCGCCGAACAGGCCGTGTTGCAGGAGGCGGCGCGCGCCTATATCGATGTCGCGCGCGATTACAAAGTGGTGCTGCTGACGCGCGACAATGTCAATTATCTGGCCGAACTGAAAGAGGCGATCCGCGCCCGCTTTGCCGTCAAGGACGTGACCAATACCGATGTGGCGCAGGCCGAAGCCCGGCTTGCCCGTGGCCTGGCGGACAGTCAGGCGGCGGAAGGCGCGCTGGCCAGATCGCGCTCGGCCTATGTCCGGGTGATTGGCGAAGAAACCATCGGCACATTTGAGATGCCAGCGTCCCCCGCCAAATTACCCGAAGCCCTGGAAGCCGCGCTGATCGATGTTGACAACAACCCTGAACTGCGCGCCGCCCGCTATGCAGAAACCGCTGCACGGGCCCAGATCGGCGTCGTGCGGAGCGGGTTGCTGCCTGACCTGTCCGTGCGCGCTGCGGCGCGTCGCCAGGACGAGGCGGATCAAAAACACTTTGAACGCGATACAGCCGAAGTGCTGCTGCAACTATCGGTGCCGATTTATGAAGGCGGTGTGTCCGCCGCGCAAACCCGCGAGGCCAAGCATGTGGCCAGCCAGCGGCTGCTGGAAGCGGAACAGGCGTCCCGCGCCGCAACAGACGCCGTGCGCGCCGCCTGGGAAGCCCTGACCAGTTCGCGCGCCCGGATTATTTCGATCCAGGAAAATGTCACCGCCGCAGAGCTTGCGCTGGTCAGCGTGTCGGAAGAGGTCAAGGTCGGGGCGCGGACCGTGCTGGACCGGCTCAACGCCCAGCAGGAACTGCTCGACGCCAGCGTTGCCCTGTTGCGGGCGCAGCGCGATGAATTTATCGCCGCCAATGATCTGCTGGCGTCGATCGGCCATATGACCGCAGAAAATCTGGCGTTGAAAGTGGAGCATTATGACCCCGTCGCAAATTACGCCGATACCAGGGGCCGCTGGTTTGGCACCGGTATTTCACGCATAGAAAATCCGCCCGCGCCGGTGAAATAGGATTAATTCCTTGTCGGCCGGGCATGTTATGCTGCCCCCATGTCCTCGATCACCCATGAACCGATGAGCGGCGCGGAAATGGCGGCCTTTGTGCCGCACCGTC
>CAYGDL010000014.1:0-27308 GCA_964348545.1 uncultured Alphaproteobacteria bacterium
CGTGCAGTTGACGGCGGATTGGTCACTGGCCGCCGGAGTGAGCATCCGGTTCTAGCAAGATAAAAAAATGCAGGGCGGTTATTTATTCTGCCCTGCATTTTGAATTGCCGAGGCCGTGACTACCGTCCCTTGAATTCGGGTTTGCGCTTTTCGCGGAAGGCCTTGACGGCTTCGATATGGTCATGGGTGAAGGACAGCACGCCCATATGCGACGACACGCTTTCCAGCGCCTGAAACAGATCGCTGCGCAGCCCGTCATAGACCGCCTTCTTCGTCATGCGGATCGCCAGCGACGGTCCATTGGCGATGCGTTCGGCAAAGGCGTAGGTGTGCGCCATCAATTGATCATCGGGCAGCACCTTCGAGACAATGCCCAGCCGTTCGGCTTCCTCGGCGCTGAACAGATCGCCGGTCCACAGCAGTTCCAGCGCTTTGGTCAGCCCCACCAGACGCGGCAGCAAAAACGCGCCGCCATCACCCGGCGCCAGGCCGACATTCACATAGGATTCGGCAAAGCGCGCGCTGGCCGCGGCAAAGCGGATATCCGCATACAGCGTCATGTCCATGCCCGCACCTGTCGCCGCGCCATTGACCGCGCAGATATAGGGCTTGTCCAGCGCGCTTACGGCGCGCGCCACCGGATGCACACGGGTCAGCAGATATTCCTTGAACTGATTGGGGGTTTCATCCTTGCCCATGGTGGACAGATCGCCGCCCGAACAGAACGCCTTGCCAACGCCCGTCAGCACCACCACATTGACATCGTCCCGCGCCTGACTTTCGCGCAGCGCCGCCGCCCAGCCCAGCAGCATTTCATCGCTGAACGCATTGCGCGTTTCGGGGCGGTTCAGGGTGATAGTGGCGATCTTGTTTTTAACCTCGAACAGAATGTCCGGCATTGGCTTCCCCTTTTATGGTTTAATGGGTTAGTTTTACGCGAGCATACGTGCAATATCCAGTCAGATTGAACCGGAGCCATACATGAGCCAGAATCTGCCCTTACAGGGAATAACCGTGATTGAACTGGGCAGCAGCCTGGCCGCGCCCTATGCGGCGCTGATACTGGCCGAGATGGGGGCCGAGGTGATCAAGGTCGAGCATCCCGAAGGCGGCGATGCGGCGCGCACCTGGGGGCCGAACGGCGATCATGGCTTTTCGCTGATGTTCGAGACCTTCAACCGCAACAAAAAATCCATCACCGTGGATTTTACCAGTAAGGCCGAGCTTGACCGGCTGCGCCAGTTGATTGTGGATCGCGCCGATGTGGTGTTGCAGAATTTGCGCCCCGGCGTGGTCGAGGATCTGGGGCTGGACGGGCCGTCGCTGTTGCCGCAAAAACCGGCGCTGATTTACTGCAATCTGGGGGCCTTTGGCGGAACCGGCGAAATGTCGCGGCTGCCGGGATATGATCCACTGATGCAGGCCTTTACCGGCATGTGTGATGTCACCGGGCCGGAAGGTGGCGAGCAGTGCCGGGTGGGCGTGCCGGTCGTGGATATGGGCACCGGCATGTGGGCGGCGATGGGCATTCTCACGCAATTGCTGACGCGCAAGGATAGCGGCAAGGGCGGGCAGGTCGATGTGGCGCTGTATGAAACCGCCATGACCTGGATGTCGATGCCGATGGCCAGCGTCATGGCGACGGGAAAATCACCGGGGCGCTATGGCCTGCGCGGGCCGGGCGGGCTTGCGCCTAATCGCGGCTATCAGGCGTCCGACGGCGTGATGATCATTACTGCGGGCACCAATGGGCAGTTCCGCAAACTGTGCGCCGCACTTGGCCATGCGCAATGGGCGGACGATGAACGCTTCACCACGCCGCGCGGGCGCTCCAAACATGAAACCGAAATGAGCGGCCTGATCGGCGATGTCATCCGTACACGGACACGCGCCCACTGGATGGCCGAACTGGATAAAGTTGGCGTACCCAATGCGCCGGTGCATACGCCGGTCGAAGCGTTTAATCATCCCCAGACACAGGCCAGCGGCCTGCTGCAAAAGGCCGCTGATGGTTCTACGGCGCAGGTCACACTGCCCATGAAATTTGATCATGCGCGGCTGCCCTACCGCCACCGTGCGCCAAAACTTGGCGAGCATAATGATCTGCTGAAGTAGAGTTTGCGTAATGTTCAAAGCTAACAGGATCTGGCTGTTAAGAGGGGCGATTGCCATCGCCATTTTGGGCGTGGCCGTGCTGGGATGGCGGATTTTTCAGCCGGAATCCCTGGGCGATGGCTTTATCGGCAGCAATGGCCGAATTGAAGCCGTCGAAATCAATGTCGCCACAAAGGCGCCGGGGCGGATCAAAGACGTACTGGTGAATGAAGGCGAAATTATCCATGCCGGACAGGTTCTGGCGGTCATGGATATTGCCGTGCTTGAGACGATGCAGCGCGAAGCGGAAGCGCAATTGCAACGCGCGCGCATCGGGGTTGATATAGCGCAAATTCAGGTCACCCAGCGCGAAGCCGAAAAGGCCGCGGCCCTGGCTGTCGTGGCGCAGCGCGTGGCGGAACTTGACGCCGCAAAAAAACGCCTCGACCGTTCGGAAAAACTTGTCACCGGCGATAATATTTCTCCCCAGCAGCTTGATGATAACCGGGCCCGCTTTCAGGGCGCGCAAGCGGCGGTGAATGCGGCCAACGCCCAGATCGCCGCAGCCGACGCCGCAATCGCCACGGGCAAGTCGCAGGTCATTGGCGCGCGCGCGATGGTTGATGCCGCGCAAGCGACATCGCAGCGCATTACCGCGGATATTGATGACAGCGTCCTGAAGTCGCCGCGCGAAGGCCGGGTGCAATATCGCATTGCGCAGCCGGGTGAAGTGGTGGGGGCGGGCGGCAAGGTGCTGAACATTGTTGATCTGGCGGATGTCTATATGATCTTTTTCCTGCCGACCGAAGAAGCCGGGCGTATCAGTCTGGGCGGCGAAGTGCGGCTGGTGCTGGACGCAGCCCCCAAATATGTCATACCGGCGCAAGTGTCCTATGTGGCCGACGTGGCGCAATTCACCCCGAAGACCGTGGAAACGGCGCTGGAACGCCAAAAGCTGATGTTCCGTGTCAAGGCGCGCATCGATCCGGAACTGCTGAAACAGCATCTGCAGCACGTCAAGACAGGGCTGCCGGGCATGGCGTATCTGCGGCTGGATGCACAGGCCGAATGGCCGCCAGAATTGAAGATCAATCTACCAAAATGAGTGCAAACGCAACGCACCCTGTGGCGCGCCTGACCGGCGTCACCTTGCGTTATGGCGAAACCTGCGCGCTGGATGATATAAGCCTGGCAGTTCCGGCCGGGTGCATGGCTGGGCTGATCGGACCGGACGGAGTGGGAAAATCCAGCCTGCTGGCGCTGATTTCAGGAGCGCGAGCAATACAGGCTGGCCAGATAGACATACTGGGTGGCGACATGGCCCGGGCGGCGCACCGGCGGCGTATTTGCCCGCGCATCGCCTATATGCCGCAGGGACTGGGCAAAAATCTGTATGCGACGCTTTCGGTGTTCGAGAATATCGATTTCTTTGGCCGCCTGTTTGGCCATAATCTGGTGGAACGCCAGCGCCGCATCGCGGAATTGCTGCAGGCAACCGGGCTGGCGCCCTTTGCCAACCGGCCCGCCGGTAAATTGTCGGGCGGCATGAAGCAGAAACTTGGGCTGTGCTGCGCGCTGATACATGACCCCGACCTGCTGATCCTGGATGAACCGACCACCGGCGTTGATCCGCTATCACGCCGTCAGTTCTGGGAACTGATCGGCCATATCCGTAGTGCGCGTCCAGGCATGAGCGTGCTGATCGCCACCGCCTATATGGAGGAAGCGGCCCGTTTTGACTGGCTGGCGGCAATGGATGCGGGACGCGTACTGGCGCAAGGATCGCCCGCCGAATTGCTGGAGCATGCCGGCGGCGCATCATTGGAAGCAGCTTTTGTCGCGCTGTTGCCGGAAGAAAAGCGGCGCGATTACCACCCCGTGACGATACCGCCCCGCGAAGACGGTTTTGATCACGATATCGCCATAGAAGCCGAAGGCCTGACCATGCGCTTTGGCGACTTTACCGCCGTTGATCATGTGAGTTTCCGCATCCGGCGCGGCGAGATTTTCGGCTTCACCGGCTCCAATGGCTGCGGCAAAACTACAACCATGAAGATGCTGACCGGCCTGCTGCCTGCAAGCGAAGGGCAGGCCCGGCTGTTTGGCCAGCCGATGCAGGGGCGTGATATCGAAACCCGCAGGCGTGTCGGCTATATGTCGCAAAGCTTTTCGCTTTATTCCGAACTGACGGTGCGGCAGAATCTGGAACTTCATGCGCGCCTGTTCGGCTTGCCCGCTGCAACGATTCCGGATCGGGTTAAGGAAATGGTGCGGCGTTTCGATCTGGCGGGTGTAACAGATGCGATGCCTGACGCCTTGCCGCTGGGCCAGCGTCAGCGCCTGTCGCTGGCGGTGGCGATGATCCACGGGCCCGAGATACTGATTCTGGACGAGCCGACTTCAGGCGTTGATCCGGTTGCTCGCGATGGCTTTTGGCAGATCATGATTGACCTGGCGCGCAACGATAACGTGACGATCTTTATCTCGACCCACTTCATGAATGAAGCCGCGCGCTGTGACCGCATCGCGCTGATGCATGCGGGCCGGGTGCTGGTCACCGATACGCCTGAAGCTTTGATAGAAAAACGTGATGCGGAAACGCTGGAAGACGCCTTCATAGGTTATCTGGAAGAAGCCGCGCATGGCAGCGGGCAGGAGACGCCCCAGGAGCAGGCTGTTCTCGCGTCCCCCCCCGCCAAGTACAGCAACCGGCGGCGCTGGTTCGATCCCCGGCGCATGTTCAGCTATACGCGGCGCGAGACGCTGGAATTGCGCCGTGATCCGATCCGTCTGACACTGGCCTTGCTGGGCAGTGTTATTTTGATGTTTGTTGTGGGTTACGGCGTCAATATGGATGTGGAGGATTTGACCTTTGCGGTGCTGGACCGCGACGGCACCACAACCAGCCGGGATTATGCTCTTAATATTTCCGGCTCGCGTTATTTCATCGAACAGGAGCCGATCGCCAGTTACGAAGATCTCGATCGCCGCATGCGCGCGGGGGAACTTAGCCTGGCCATTGAAATTCCACCAGGCTTTGCCCGCGATCTGGCGCGCGGCGAGCCTGTGCAGATTGGCGCATGGATAGATGGCGCGATGCCGCAACGCGCCGAAACCATACAGGGCTATGTGCAGGGCATGCATCTGCAATGGCTGGCGGGCAGATATCCGTTGACCAATCTTATGAATATCGAGACGCGGTTTCGCTATAATCCCGATGTGAAAAGTCTGGTGGCGATGGTTCCCGCAGTCATACCGCTGCTGCTGCTGCTGATCCCGGCGATGCTGGCAGCGCTGAGTGTCGTGCGTGAAAAGGAGCTTGGCTCTATCATCAATCTGTATGTCACGCCGGTAACAAGGTTGGAATTCCTGCTCGGCAAACAACTGCCTTATGTCGGGCTGGCGATGCTGAATTTTATGCTGCTGACAGCGCTTGCAATCACGGTGTTCGGCGTGCCGCTGAAAGGCAGTTTTATGACCCTGGCCGCAGGCGCATTGCTATATGTGATTTCGGCCACCGCCATGGGCCTGCTGATCTCCAGCTTTATGCGCAGCCAGATCGCCGCGATCTTTGGCACGGCGGTGCTGACCATCCTGCCCGCCGTGACATTTTCCGGCATGATCGATCCGGTGTCCTCACTGGAGGGCGCGGGCCGGCTGATCGGCAATATCTATCCGGCTACGCATTTCATCACCATTTCACGCGGGACTTTTTCAAAAGCTCTGGGCTTTGCGGATTTGTACGCCGCGTTCATCCCCCTGCTGATTTCCGTGCCGGTGCTGATCGGCCTGGGCGTGGCGCTGTTGAAAAAGCAGGAGGCCTGAACATGCGCGCCGCCAATATTCTGTATCTGGGCGTCAAGGAACTGCGCAGCCTGGTGCGCGATCCGGTAATGCTGGTGCTGATCATCTATGCCTTTTCATTCGCCATCTATGCGGCGGCCAAGGCGCTGCCGCAAACCCTTAACAAGGCGCCGATTGTGATTGTGGATGAGGACCGCTCGCCGCTGTCGGCGCGCATCAGCGGCGCATTCTATCCGCCCTATTTTGTCGCGCCGGTGATGACCGATCAGACCGGAATGGATGCGCAGATGGATGCCGGGCTGGCCACCTTTGCACTGAATATTCCCCCCGATTTTCAGCGCGATGTTCTGGCCGGGCGCGCGCCCACCCTGCAATTGAATGTGGACGCTACCCGCATGAGCCAGGCTTTTGCGGGCAGCGGATATGTGCAGGCTATCGCCGCCAGCGAAGTGCGCGAATTTGTGCAGGGCTATCGCGGGGCCACAGCAGCGCCCGCCGAGCTGGTAATGCGGGCGCGTTTCAATCCACAACTTCAGGAAGCCTGGTTTGGTTCGGTGATGGAACTGATCAACAATGTCACTATGCTGTCGATTGTGCTGACCGGCGCGGCGCTGATCCGCGAGCGAGAACATGGCACGGTGGAGCATTTGCTGGTGATGCCGGTTACGCCCTTTGAAATCATGACCGGCAAGGTCTGGGCGATGGGGCTGGTTGTGCTGATCGCCTGCGGATTATCGTTATTTTTTGTCATTGAGGGAGCGCTGGCGGTACCCATTGAAGGGTCGCGCCTGCTTTTTCTTTCGGGGGCGGCGCTGCTGCTATTCGCCACCACCTCCATGGGAATATTTCTGGGCACCGTCGCGCGGTCCATGCCACAGTTTGGCCTGCTGCTGTTGCTGGTGCTGCTGCCGTTGGAGATACTTTCCGGCGGCACAACCCCGCGCGAAAGCATGCCGACTGCCATTCGGCTGCTGATGGAGGCCGCCCCGAACACGCATTTTGTCATGCTGTCCCAGGCGGTTTTATATCGCGGCGCGGGTCTGGATGTGGTGTGGCCGGAATTCATCAAAATCGCACTGATCGGCGCAACCCTGTTCAGCCTGTCCCTGGCGCGGTTCCGCAACACTATTGGTAAAATGACGTAACTGACCAGACTTGACGCGCCCATGCCCCCGTCGCATGCTGCCCCTCTGAACAAAGAACAATGATCCAGCAAGGATCGGATGAGAGTGACAACGGAGGAAGCTTGCTATGGCGCACCGTCACGTTCTCGATGGCTACAAGATTGTAGACTTTACCCACGCACTTGCCGGACCCAGCGGCACGCGGATTATGGCCGACATGGGGGCCGAGGTCATCAAGATAGAGATCGCCCCCAATGGCGATATGACGCGTGGACTGCCTTATATGCTGAATGGCCGCAGCGGTTATTTCCTGCAACAGAACCGGGGCAAAAAATCATTGTGCCTCAATCCCAAAACCCCGGAAGGTTTGCACATACTCAAAGAGCTGATCAGAACGGCGGATGTGTTCATAGAAAATTATTCGCCCGGCGCCATTGGCCGCATGGGTCTGGGCTGGGAGGTGGCGCATGCGCTTAATCCGCGCCTGGTGATGTGCTCTATCTCTGCATTCGGGCAGACCGGGCCGCTCAGCCATTTGCCGGGTTATGATTATATTGCGGCGGGCTATGCGGGCATTCTGGATAATATCGGCTATCCCGATGGGCCGCCCCTTCTGGCGGGCATGGCGATTGGCGATGTCAGCACGGGGATGAACGCCTATGCCGCCGTGGTGACGGCGCTGCTGGACCGCGCGCGCACCAATGAGGGGCAATATCTGGATATTTCGCTGCTTGACACCTATTTCCATCTGCATGAAATCAATGTGCAAATGTATACCGGAAGTGCGGGCGCTATAGCGCCGACGCGCTTTGGCCATCTGCATGCCACGGTCGCGCCCATTGGCGTGTTCAAGGGCCGCGACAAATATATTTTCATTCTGTCCACGCCAAAGGACTGGCCAACTTTCTGCAAGGTGATTGAGCGTGAAGACCTGATCACGCATCCAGATTATGCGACGGTCGAGAAGCGCGGCGAAAATCGTTACGCGCTTGCCGATATTATCCAGGCCTGGTGCGCCAACCAGCCCGATGACGAAACCATCATCCATAAATTCCGCGAAGCGCATTTACCTGTCGCGCCGATATTGTCGGTGCCCGAGGCGCTGGCGCAACCGCATATGATTGAACGGGATGTCGCGCCGCATGACAATGATCGCGGTCAGGGCAATTGGCAGTTTCCCCGTGTGCCGATGCGGCTTTCCAAATATCCCGAACGGCTGCAATTGCTGGCCCCATTCCTTGGCGAACATAATGCCTATATTCTGCAAAAACATCTGGGCTATAGCGCAGACAGGATTGCTGATCTGCACCGGTCCGGGGTGCTGCATGCATTGCCGCTGCCCGATGGGATGAAGCTGGCGCAATAAACAGGGTGTCCCGGCTTGACGCCAAAGGCCCCATCGCGCATTCTGTTGGTGCTGTGAGAATGATCCAGAAAGGATCACCACGCAGAAGTATCAGGGGGAAGCATAATGGCGCAAAAGCACATTCTCGATGGCTACAAGATTGTCGATTTTACACAGGTGCTGGCCGGGCCAAGCTGCACCCGCGCCATGGTGGAGTTGGGCGCCGAGGTCATCAAGCTGGAAATTGCGCCGGGCGGCGATATGACCCGCAACCTGCCCTGGATACGCAATGGCCGCAGCGGCTATTTCATTCAGCAGAACCGGGGCAAGCAATCGCTGTGCCTTAATCCCAAAACGCCGGAAGGCTTGAGCATCATTAAAGAGCTGATCAAGGATGCGGATGTGTTCATTGAATCTTTTTCGCCGGGCGCCATTGGCCGCATGGGGCTGGGCTGGGATGTGGTGCGCGAAATCAATCCCAGGGTGGTGATGTGCTCCATCTCCGCGCTGGGGCAGACCGGGCCGCTAAGCCAGTTGCCGGGTTATGATTATATCGCCGCCGCCTATGCGGGCATTCTGGATAATATCGGCTATCCCGACGGGCCGCCGCTGCTGACCGGCATGGCGATTGGCGATGTCAGCACCGGCATGAACGCCTTTGGCACAGTCATGGCGGCGCTGCTGGATCGCGCGCGCAGCAATGAGGGCCAGTATCTCGATATCTCGCTGCTGGATACGTATTTTCAAATGCATGAAGTGAATGTGCAGCATTATTCAGGTAGCGAAGGCGCGATGGTGCCGACACGTTTTGGCAATCTGCATTCCTCGATTGTCCCCATCGGGATTTTCAAGGGCCGCACGGGATATATATTTCTGCTGGCCGTGCCCGCCACCTGGCCGACCTTCTGCAAGGTGATCGAACGTGAAGACTTGATCGAACATCCCATGTACGCCACGGTTCAGTTGCGCGCTGAAAACCGTTTCAAACTTGCGGAAGAAATCCAGGCCTGGTGCGATAAACAGCCCAGCGACGAAGCCATCATCAAAAAATTCCAGGACGCGCATTTGCCGGTTGCGCCGATATTGTCTGTGCCGCAGGCGATGGCGGAACCGCATCTGATCGCGCGCGGCGTGGTGCGCACCATTCAGGACCGCGGATTTGGCGAGCTGAAAATTCCCAATATCCCGCATCGTTTTTCCAAATATCCGGACCGGCTGGAACTGCAGGCGCCTTTTATCGGCGAGCATAATGCCCAGGTGCTGCGCAAACATCTGGGTTATAGCGATGAAAAGATCAGGGCGCTGACGGATGCGGGTGTACTGCATGCAGAACCTATTCCCGCAGCAGCGGAATAATTAAACCTACATAAGGAAAAAGAAAATGGCAGGAGATATGGAAGACAAAGTCGTGCTGATTACGGGTGCGGGCAGCGGCATTGGCCGCGAAGCGTCGCTGGTGTTCGCGCGCGAAGGCGCCAAGGTGATGGTGGCCGACATCAATGAAAAAGGCGGCGAGGAAACCGTGGGCCTGGTGAAACAGATGGGCGGCACAGCCAGTTTCGTGCGCTGCAATGTCGCCAAGGGGCCCGAGGTCGAGGCCATGGTCAAGGCCACTGTTGACACGTTCGGCCGTCTGGATGCGGCGTTCAACAATGCCGGCGTTGAGGGCGACACCCGCGCCACCATCATTTCGTGTACGGAGGAAAATTTCGATCTCAACATCGCCGTCAATCTGAAAGGCGTGTGGTGGTGCATGAAATATGAGATCGAGCAGTTCCTGCGCCAGGATTCGCCCGGCGCCATCGTTAACACCTCGTCGCTGGCGGGTATTGTCGGCGTGCCGCGCGGCAATGCCTATGTGGCGGCGAAACACGGCGTCATCGGCCTGACCAAAACCGGCGCGCTGGAATATGCCCGCAAAAATATCCGCGTCAACGCCGTCTGCCCGGGCGCCATTGAAACGCCCATGCTGGACCGCATCGCGGGCGGCACCGAAAAAGGCTATGAGGCGATGCGCCGCATGGAGCCGGTCGGGCGTCTTGGCAAACCCTCCGAAATCGCCGAAGCCGCGATGTGGCTATGCTCTGATCGCGCGTCATTTGTTACCGGGCTGGCCATGTCGGTAGACGGCGGCAGCTTCGCGCGATAGGGCTCTTCGGGATGTTTCGCTGTGCAATGATATAATTCAGCCACGCGAATAATCAGTGGTCTGACCTCACCCCGCGTCGATATTATCCAGCAACCGGGTTTTGCCGATGCGCGCGGCCACGATCAGGCGGGCGGGGCGCGGGCCAATATGACGAAGCGGCGTTAAATCCTCGGCGTCGCACAATTCAAGATAATCGACACTGTCGAAGCCGCCGCACAATATTTCATTACGGCCCCAGGCAAGATGCGCCGCCGCATCCGAACCATCGGCAAGGCGTTTCGCCACTGTCTGCAAGGTGCGCTGGATCGCGAGCGCCTGAGTACGCTGTTCAGGGCTGAGATAGACATTGCGAGATGAAAGCGCCAGTCCGTCAGCTTCGCGCACTGTCGGCACACCCACAATCTCGGTTGGAATATCCAGATCGCGGGCCATGCGGGTGATGGTTTTAAGCTGCTGATAATCCTTCTCGCCAAAAAACGCAGTGTCGGGCAGCACCTGCAACAGCAATTTGGTAACAACGGTGGTCACGCCCTGAAAATGCCCGGGCCGGGCCGCGCCGCACAGGCCTTCGGTCAGGCCGGTGACATTCACCGTGGTCGATGTGCCCGGCGGGTACATGATATCGACGGTGGGCAGATAGGCCAGATCGGCGTGAGCCTTAGCAAGCCTGTCCAGATCGGCGGCCTCGTTGCGCGGATAGGCGTCGAAATCCTCGTTGGGGCCGAATTGCGTGGGGTTGACGAATATCGACGCCACCACTTTATCGCACCGGGATTTTGCGGCTTTGACCAGCGTGATATGGCCGTCATGCAATGCGCCCATGGTCGGCACAAAGCCAATGCGCAGGCCCAGCAAGCGCCAGGCGCGCACCTGCGCGCGCAGATCCGGAATGGTGCGGACGGTCGCGATAGCCGGATTGCCCATCCGTTACACCATTATCATTCTGTGAACAGATTAACCCGTAATCTGCGCCAGACGGGGTTTCGCCACAGACTGTTTCTGCTTGTAGACATTTTTCTGCGCCGGAAATTCGCGCCTGCGCACGGCGTTCGCATAGGCGTCGATGGCGCGCCGGGTTTCGCCGGCCACATCGCCGAACACCTGCACGAATTTGGGAACATCCTGACCAAACAGGCCCGTCATATCTTCGCTGACCAGGATCTGCCCATCGCATACCGACGAGGCGCCGATGCCGATGGTGGGAATATCAACCCGCGCTGTAATGTCTTTCGCCAGATCTTCCACCATGCCTTCCAGCACGACACAGAATGCGCCTGCTTCGGCGATGGCGATGCTGTCATCGAGAATGGCTTTGGCTTCGCGTTCGCCATGGCCGCGTGAACGATAACCGCCCAGCGTGTTGACCATTTGCGGGCGCAGGCCCGTATGGCCCATTACCGGAATGCCGCGTTGCGAGAGGAAATGCACCGTCTCGGCCATTTCGCGCCCGCCTTCAAGTTTGATCCCGGCGCATCCCGTTTCCGCCATCACGCGCGCGCAATTGCGAAATGCGGCTTCGGGCGATTCCTGTGTGGCGCCGAATGGCATATCCACAATCACACAGGCGCGTTTTGAACCGCGCATGACCGCCTGGCCATGCGCGATCATCATATCGAGCGTAACCCCCAACGTGCTGTCCATACCGTACAGCACCATACCCAGTGAATCGCCGACCAGCATCAGGTCAACCACTTCATCCATCATGCGGGCCATGGGCGTGGTGTAGGCCGTCAGGCAAACAAGCGGCGTGCCGCCCTTGCGGGAACGAATGGCCGGCGCCGTGATGCGGCAAACGGAAACGGTCTTGCTCATCTTGAAGTCTCCCTGGAACCCGCCGGTCTTCGCCGGTTTTCGGTCAAGTCAGGTGGGGAATATAGTCATTATTCCATCATAAAGCGATTCATATGTTTGGTAGAAAACAGATTTTTATCAAATCAACGGATAGCGCCCCGGCGATAGAGTTGGTACAGCAATTGGGGCGCCGCCAACAGGGGGTGGCGGCGCTGCCAGTTACGTAAGGGGACAGCTACTCCGGAATGCCGCTCCACCTTCCACAACAGATAGTCAACGCCCCCCTCAAAGGTAAAGGCCCCCTTGCAAAGTCTAAGAATTGTCAGGGCTTTTCCTGCAATCCGCCGCAGCGGCCATATTCCGTGTACGGTGCCGATAGAATGCCGGGACGCATCTAATTCAAGCGCTTTAAAAATGGCGTCATAATAGTCAGGGTCATTGTCATAAATAAGTTGTGGCCGGTCGCCTCTTTCCACCCGCATTTCCGCGCCATAGGTCAAGGCAAAAAGCCGGGTCCAGAACACCGGTGAAGTAGCGGCAGCCGAAGTGCTATGCAGCGCCCAGCCGCATGCCGTGCGCACTGCCCGGTTCAATGCTGCTACGACATGGTTTTTTGCATCATCGCTAGCGGCGTAGAGCAATGATGAAGGCTGGGTGAAACGCGCCCACAGGGTGGTGTCTATGGCGTCCTGGCGCATCCTGCGGGCAAACTGACGCAGTGAAATTACGGTTACTTTCGCGGCTACCGCTTGCGCCGGATTGCCCGCCCGCATAAATGAAACATCTGGCGGCAGCAGCCAGTTCATCAGTGAACGGAATATCGAACGGTGATAGTCGCGATATCGATCCACAAGAACATAAAAATCAAGCACCCCTTCGGGCTGATCAGACCGGCGGCAGGAACCATAAAACAAAATTGCCAGCACTGCGCCGCCATGCGCGGCGAGAATGGCGGCCACCACGCTTTGCGCGGCGCTATTGGCGGGTTGCGCCAGCGTTGTTTTGATGAGTGCGTTCAGCGCGTGGTTTGCGGCTTCGTTCATGGATGGACAAAATCCATTGTGCGGCGGGCGGAAAGTTCAATCAATCCGGATGCGCCGGGGTCAAACAATTCGCCATCAACGGTAAAGCGCGATTTCAGGCGCAAGCTCAGGTGATTTGCGCTTCCGCTGCGATATCCGGCGGCTTCCATCCATGGCCGCGGGCGTCCGCGCAGCACAGGCAAAAGGGCCGCGGCCAGCCGCACAGGCGGGGCGTCAATAGCGGTATAACGGATGGCGCCGGTTTGCGGTCCCCAGAACGGGTTCAGCCCCATGATGATCCGCTGCAAACCTGTCGCCAGCATTATAAACTGTTCACCTTCATATATCTCGTTGCCATCGGCGGCAAGGGTCACGGGTGAGTTTTCGCCCGCCCTGCCGCGAATGACACGTATGATCATGGACGCAATCGTCCATGCAACCGCCAGCCCGTGATAGATCCCAAACGCATTGGCTTCAGTCTGGGCCAGTTCAGTGCCCCTTGAAAAGGCGCCCACGCCAAAAAACATTCCGCAGATGGGCGGGCCTGCGCCATCAGCGCGGGTAATGTCCAATACCGGGCGGCTGACCCTGTTGCGGTCCAGTTGGCCCTTGTTGGCGGCGTCAAGAATTTTCCGCAAGCCGACCTGCCCGTGGGTGACGGAACCAACATCATAGGCGACGAGATTGGTCTTGCCTCCTGGGATGATCGTCAGGGCGGGCCGCCAGTCCGGATCGATCTGGTGAAGTGCTGTGAGCACATCGCGCACTGTGCCATCGCCGCCATTGATCGCGATAATATCCACGCCCTGTTGTTTGAAGCCGGTTAATGCGGCCAGCAATTCTGTTTGTGACCCGGGTTCGGCAAAGCCCGCAAGGGCGGCACACCCCGGCATATCTCGCGCCACTGAGGGGCCACGCAGATTTTGGTGGCTCTGCGGGTTGCTGATCACGGCGAGGCGTTTCAACGCGCCAGCCAGGAGTGAATGGGTTCATGGCGCAGCTTTAGCGCAATCGCCTGGGCTATTTGAACAAAATGCACGCCGATGCAGGCCAGGGTCCAGATGGCGACAGCGATCATGCCAATATCGGGCCGGCCCAGCATGGCGCCGGTCATGAGAATAACAAGATTGGGATTGCGCCGTGCATTTATCAGGCGAAAACGGCTGTCAAAGGGCCGCCAGACATGCAGGGTGACGCCAAAAAACAGTTTGAAGCCACCTTCCTGCAGGCGCTGAAACACATAGCCGCCAATGACGATGGAGGCGATGATATCGCTCTGCCACAGGCTACCGCCCGCCGCCGTAATGCCTGCAATCCATGCCCAGTACCAGAATGGCGGATGGACCAGATCAATGCCGTGATCAAAAATATTCCCGAACGGGCTGGAATTCACCGTTACCCGCGCCAGTTTCCCGTCCACTGTGTCCAGAAATGTCATGCCCCATGCCGCAGCAAGGCCCCAACCGAACAGGCCATTGGCGAATAAAAAATATGCCAGCACCGTCAGAACCGCACTGGCGGATGTCACCATATTGGGCGTGACGCCGGTTGCCGCACAGGCGCGCGTCACATAATAGGCCGGCCACGGCCAGACATATTTGGTCACAATATCTGTGACCCCCTTATAGACAGCGCCAAACAGATGGCGTTCGATCTGGCCCTTACTGGCTGCCGTGATCGGCATGATGAAGGCGCTAATCCGCTTTTTGACTTCGTGGCTATAATCCTCGGCTTCGGACAAATTTAGCGGGGTGGCGGTCACACCATCGGGCAGCCCAATTCTCTCCAGGGGTACCGTGCGCTGCATGATCTGCGCCATGACAGCGGCATGGGGTGCCAGAATATGGACCGCAACCAGATAGCCGGTGACCGGATCCGTCAAATATTTTTCCGGGCTTGCAATCAGTTTGCGCAATAAATTGTCTTCGATCAGATAGCCCGCATGGACCAGCACCACATAGGGCCCCGTCATATCCGGCACTGTCCAGGGGGCAATGTCGAGCATGCCAAAGCTGCGCAGGGTACGGCTCAGACGCGCCGCCCCGCCCAGCCCCCAGATCGGCACAGGGGAATCACCGATCAAACGGATAGCGGGATTTTGCACAGGCTCAGACATCAGGCGGACAGCTTTCTACAATTGGACCGAAGCCCCACTTATACTAATGGGGTGGCAAGAAAGCCAGTTGAAGCCTTATATAGGTCCGGCAAGGATTCACCCGGGCCCAATGGCCATTTGGAAAAAAATCTGACCCTGTAATGCCAGAAACCAATATATCCGTGATCGGCTGTTCAACCTGTCCCGCCTGCAATGCGCAGGAACGCAGGCTTTTTTATCAGGTGCCGGACTGGCCGCTTTTTGCCTGTATGGCATGCGGGCTGATTTATCTCGATCCGATGCCGGGACCGGCGGCATTGACGGCACTTTATCATGACGCCTATGACGGCGCGCAAACCGGTTATTTTTCCAAACCGGATTCGAAGCTGCGCCGCAGCCGGATCCGCCTGCGGATTATTAAACGGTACAGAAAAACCGGCGACGGAAATTTTCTGGATATTGGCTGCAATGGCGGCTTCATGGTTGAAGCGGCCCGGCGCACCGGATTTAGCGCCTGGGGGATTGAGCCGGATGGCGTATCGCTTGGCTATGCGCGCAAACATTTTCCCGGCAATCAGTATTTCCATGGGCTGATTGCAGATTTCGATCCCAAAGACGCCAATGCTGCGCCGGTCAGATTTGATGTCGCCTATTGCTCCGAAGTGATCGAGCATGTGCCGCAGCCGCAACTTTTCCTGCGTAACATTTACCGGCTGCTGCTGCCCGGTGGGTTGCTGTATCTGACGACTCCGGATATTTCGCATTGGCGGCGTCCGCGCCAGCTTGCAAACTGGGATGGGTTCTGCCCGCCATCGCATCTGCTGTATTTCAATCCGAAAAATCTGATTGCCCTGGCGCAGCATTGTGGTTTTGAACTGGTAAGCCGCCGCCCCGCCTGGAAGCCCGGCATTAAACTGCTGCTTCGGCGTCCAGTGTAAAGGCCTCGGCGCAGCTTAACCACCGCGCGCCACCGCCAGGCTGGCAATGCGGCGCAATGGCCCGGAAAAGCTGTGTTAAAAATTCCCAGGCGTCGTCTTCCTGCGCCAGATGGTGCGTCAGGATGCCAATAGGTTCATGTGGATCAAAGCCGCCCGGCAGTGGCTTGCCCAGCGCCAGAACGTCAGGGGAAATGTCAGGATATTGACGGCGTATGCGCAGCAAAGTGGTGAGTTCTTCCAGCACGGCATATTCGGCGCGCTGGCCACGCAGGGCATGCCAGTCAATGGAATCAATGTGGCAATTGGTCTGCACCAGTCCCGGCGCTGGCCGCCGGTCTGGCGATGGACGAAACATTGACAGGCCGTGATAACCAGGCACCGGCAACTGCGCCACAAGATCGTGATCCAGACGGTTCCAGGGCGGCGCCAGCACCGGAAAAAATTTAGCGCCGAACATGTCGTGCAATATTGACAGACCTTCGGCAAGTTCAGAACACATGATCGCATGATCGCGGTGCGCGCCAAATTCGGCCTGCTTTTCACCGGGCGGCGCGTGATTGACATGGGCATAGCCATGCACGATGGGGGTGACATTGTCCGCCTGGTCAATGGCGCGCACCAGAGACGCATCGGCAAGCCGGGGTACGACAGCCAGCGCCAGCGGCGCCGAATATTTTACCGACAGTTCCAGTAATTGCGTCAGGCCCGCATGCGCAGTCGTGGCGTCGTCATCGCGCCACCAGAAAGTCGCAGTGCGCCCGACCGCTGCCCATGCGGATAATTCCACATCCAGCGCGGCCCTTGCATCGCGCCACTCAGACATTCAGCTTCCCCCAAATGAATTGGGCGGTAGCAGCGCCGCCATTCATGTCCGGCAAATGATGCAATCTGTTCTTTTGCACTATCGCCTGATCTATGGCGCCCGCCAGCGCGGCGGGGTTCAAATCCTTTTCCGGCAAGACCACCGCCAGGCCCGCCTGAACCAGGGCATGCGCGCGCAGGGTTTGTTCACGCTCGTGATCGCTTGCGAAGGGGACGATCACGGTGGGGGTTTGCGATGCCGCCCTGGCCTGTAAAATATCCATCACGGTGTTATATCCCCCCTGACTTACCGAACAGACGCAGTTGAACAGCATCTGGGGGAAATCCGGACGCGCTGCTTCTACAACAACACCTTGCGGGGCATTGTTTTGCAATGTCTGTAATTGTCCCGACGGCGCATTGCCGCCAACCAGCAACCGCCACACTTTATTCCCCGCCTGTGTTGAAAACGCGCGGGCCTGCATTGCTGCTGTTAGCAATGCCTCGCCCACCGCGCCGCCTCCGGCAGATATGGTTACTTCGTCTTTACCGACAAGTCCTGTATCTGCATGATCTGTGTTGGCCGTCACATAACCCGTATAAATTATTTTTTTGCCGAGTTGCGCTGCGGCGGGATAGGATTCTTCAAGACGAATGAAATTCGCATCTCCGTGCACCAGCACATAATCAAAAAACTCTTCCACCCTGAAAATGGCTTCTTCGGTGCGGCCGGGCTTGTCCGAAGGAATCACTATATCGCGCACAGAACACAGGATCAGCGGGACAGGGTTGGATGACTGCGCGGCTTTCAGCAGCGGTAGCAATTCGAAGGCGAATTGCCGCCGCCCAAAAGGAAACATCTCAATCAACAGCGCGTCTGGCGCACAGCTATTGAACGCTTGTAACAGTGCGCCCTGGCGCCGTTGGCGCCAGCCTTCGTCGATGGGCGCCCCACTTTCATCCAGTAATTGTGAAAATGCCGCGTCGGCGGAACGCACAGGCGGCAATTGTACAAATGTCACGCCGCGCCCGCCCGCAAAGGCATGCGGCATGCCCCCACTGACCAACGTCACCGCCATGCCTGCGTTCTGAAGATAGTGTGTCAGGCGCAGGGCGCGCTCCAGATGCCCAATGCCCAGCAAATGCTGCACATAAAACATGATTCGTTTGGCCGGACGTTTATCCCCCATGCCCTGTCTCAAATGGAATATTGAGGGCAACCGGAACCACAAGGCCCGCCGCATTCGCGTCAAACAGATGCGCTGCGTTCCAGTCCAGCTTTACCGGAGGCTTTCCGATCATATCCCAGTCATAGGCCAGCGCGAGCACGGCGCGGATCACGCCCTTATGGGTGAGCGCGGTAACCGGACGCCCAGGTTTGTCGATATCGCTGAACCAGGATTTCAGCCGCGCCTGAACATTTGCCGGCGTTTCGCCGCCGGGCGGCAGAAAATGCAAACCACGATTTTCGTTTTCCTGCATTTGCGCACCGAAGCGGGATCTCAGATCCTGCAATGTCTCGCCTTCCCACTGCCCCCAATGCATTTCTGTGAGGCGCGGTTCCACCCGGAAGGCGCCCGGGCCAAGCAAGCGCGCCGATTCAATGGCGCGGGCAAGCGGACTGACATGCCACCGTGTCGTGCGCAAAACAGCCGGGGACTGCATTGATTGCCAGCGGGCGCGGCTTTCCGGGGACAGCGATGTTTCGGCGCGCCCCTGAATACGGCCCTCATTGTTCCACTGGGTCTCGCCGTGCCGGATGAATGCAATAAGCGTCATGGCCTGATTATTTCCGGCGCCAAAACCGCGGCCACCAGCTTTTCGGAGCTGGGCGCTGGTCCTTCACCAGGGCGCTCAAACCGGCGTTCAGGATGATTGCGGCCCGTTCCATGGTGCGCATATTACTGACGAACTTTTTACCGGTTTCGCCCATCGCGGTGCGCGCGCCGGCGTCACCGGCCAGAAAGTCAATCACGCCCGCAAAGGCGTCCGCATCCCCTTCCGGCGTCATAAATCCCGTTTGACCGTCCAGCATCACATCGGGAACGCCGCGCACCTTGCCAGCAACAACCGGCAGACCCGACGCCTGGGCTTCCAGAAGCGCCATGCCATAGGCTTCGCCCGCAGCGGGCCACACATAAATATCCGCGTCAGCGTATAATTTAGGCATTTCGATCTTGGGCCGCGCGCCCAGACACCGCACCCGATCCGGTCCCAGCGTAGCAAGCAACGCTTCAACTTCCGCGCGGGCCTGGCCATCGCCGATCACAGTCAGATTCCAATCCTGCCGCTTGACCCGTTTCAGATTTTCCACCAAACGGCGATAGCTTTCGACCTTGTCGCCCGGGCGCATCATTCCGACGGCCAGCAGGCGCACAGGTTCCCCGGGTTGCGGGTGAATGCGTGGGACCGCCGCATAGGGCGCTGGATCGAGAAAAGGCGGCAGGTCGCGATGCGACTGTCCTGAATGCAGCACCGGCGCCAGACCTTCGCGGTCTATACTGGTCATGGAAAAAATCATATTGGCGCTTTTGATGGCAATCTCGGCGCCAGTATGTCCGATCACCCAGGGACCTGCGGCACGGCTTGCCGCATAAGAGGCTTCCGCCAGCACATAAGGAATGTCCAGCGCCTTTGCGACAAGCGGTCCTATCCAGTCCGGTGATTTGTAATAGACGTGATAGCTGAACCATAATTCAGGCCGAAGTTCCTTTTCCCGGTTGCGATAGCGCGCGATCAGGCGCGCGGCTTCACGTTCCGCGCCAGCGCGCAGGGCGTCTTGCTGGGCCGGATCGCCCCGCCCTTCATAGGCGCGGAAACTTGTGGCGATTTCCACCTCGTTGTCGGCCAACACCAACGTCTTGATCAACAGAACCGCCATTTCCCGATCCCCCGAAGGGGTCAGATCGTCCGGCGATTTCATCGGAGCATAAAACGCTATACGCATCTGGACATATCCCTGTTGGCGCCAAACTGTTGTACCAAATATTCTATGGTGGATTGCATTTGAAAATGTTCTTCAAGCCGCGCGCGGCCTTGTCGGCCCATAATGGCGCGGCGTTCGGGATCGCGGATCAATGCCGCCATGGCCTGTGCAAAAGCCGGGGGATCATCGGGCGGACACAATAATCCCGTTACCCCGTCGCATATGAATTCAGGAATCGCGGACAGTCGGCTGCTGACCACCGCCAGGGTCTGACTTTGCGCCTCAAGCAAGACATTGGGTATCCCGTCGCGATCCCCGTCCGGCGCCACACGGCATGCCAGCACGAACAGATCACTATCGCGCAAGGCCTGAATGATAGTGGCCTGATCCGCCGGGCCGCACCAGTCGATCCGGCTGTCCAGTCCCAGTTCACGCGCCAGTTCACGAAGCTTCGCCAGTTCCGGACCGCCCCCCAGATGCTGCAAGCGCCAATGCAGTTCCCCTGGAAGCAGGGCAAGCGCGTGCAGCAGGGTGTCAAAACCCTTTTTCACAACCGCGCGCCCGATGCTGATCAGCCGGACCCCGGAATCGGCAGTGCGGCCATCGCGCTGGGAACCTTGGGCTGGCGGCAATGGGAATCGCGCCAGATCCAGACCGTGATAAACCAGCTTTACCTGTCCCCTATTCTCCGGGTTCGAGAGGCTGTTGAGATAATCCATACCCGCCACAGTGCAACTGACGCCCCAGGCGCTATCAGACAGTTTCTCGCGCAACTCCCATACCGGCGTTGTCCATATATCCCTGGCATGAGCGGAAAAGCTCCAGGGCAGGCCATGCATCATCGCCGCGTAACGCGCGACCGATCCGGGCGTATGCAGAAAATGGGCATGGATATGGCGGATATCCGCATCCATTTCACGAGCCAGCACCAGCGCCTGGGCAAAGCGCCGCGCGCGATTTGGGGTTGGATCACGCCACAGATCGCGCAGCCAGACCCCAAACGCCCGGGCGTAACCCGGCAAGCGCCGGGCCATCCACCAGCCACGCAGCACCCGCATCGGATCATTGCGGACATATTCCGGCAGATAGTTCACCGACGCTACGATCTGCTGATGCATGGCATGGGTTTTTGCATCCGTTGGATGGCGCAATGAATATATCCGAATTGGCGCACCGCGCCGTTCCAGCGCCAAAATTTCCTGCGCGATAAAGGTCTCGGACAGTCTGGGATAGCCCTTTAACACAAACGCTATGGGGGCAATGGAAGGGATCGCGCTAGACATTGCGGGGCGCGCCCCTCACGGTCTGACGCTTTGTATTTTGGGTTTCCGGTTTCAGCGATGCGCCCGCCATATCGGCGACTTTTGCCAGTCCTTCCCGGATTCCCGGCAGAGCGGCCTTTGAGGGAACGGCCCGATGCGGCAAGTCCAGAAGCGCGCGCAGCATGATAGCGGGATCACGCTGTGCGCTGCCGGTTTCCGAGGGATCGGACAACATGGCGGCCAATCCAAGCGCGCTTGCGCGCCGGGCGCGGATGGTCTGTTCCAGGCGCGGCGTAGCGCGCGGCACGATCAGGGCCGGTTTATCGCGCGCCAGAATCTCGCAAAAAGTATTATACCCTCCCATCGCCACAATGGCCGTTGCCCCGGCTTCAAACTGTTCAATATGGCTGTCGAATGTAAGAATTGTAATGCATGACAGCCGCGCCGCACGCTGCGTAAAGGCAGCCTGTGCATCAGGGTGCATAAAGGGGCCCAACACGATCAGCGCCGGCAAAGGCGCGGGACCGCTTTGTGTGGCGCTGAGTTCATAGGCCGACAGAACCCAATCAATGAGGTTCTCGCCATCGCCGCCGCCGCCGGTCGTAACCAGCAGATAGGGGTTTTTAGTAAGTTCCGGCATCACCATGGCTGCTGGTGCTGCGGGCATTCGCGGACACAAATATCCGGTATAGGTAATTTTGTCCGTTACATTGGCTGGCAATGCAAGGCCCTCAAGGGGCGCATAGACCTCCGGCAGGCCGTAAACCCAGATTTCGTCATAAATATTGGCCAATGCAGGCAGGGCCTTCTTGCGCTTCCATTCCTCGGTCAGCCGATCCGGTTCGTCCAATATGTCCCGCAAGCCCAGCACCAGCCGGGTGCCCCGCGATTTCAGCAGTTTAAGGGTAGAGGCAACCTCTCCGCGCAAGCCCAACGGCTCCTTATCGACAATGAACAGATCGGGCGCAAAAATATCGGCGGTATGGCGGATGATGGATTGGCGCAGCGCCAGTGTTTCGGAAATATCAAGATGCAAATTCAGGGAAGTATATTCGCCATTGCGCAGCTTGATCACCCCCGGCACCCGTACAAAATCCACGCGGGCACGAAAATCAAAGCTGCCAATAATCGGCGATCCGGAAAGGATCAGGACGGAAAGTTTGGAATAGTTCTCAACCAGCGCGTGTGCGATCGCACGGCAGCGGCGAAGATGCCCCAAACCAAATGTATCGTGGCTATAGATCAAAACCCGCGACCCGGACTTCTTAACCTGCATGATGAATCTTGTTAACCTGCATGATGAATCTTGCGTTCCTGTCGTGCAAAATGTCCTAAAAAACTGCCTGAATATAAGAACACTATACGAACCAGCCCATTACTTTGAATATGAAAGTGATAGAGCAGCTTTATTCGTTCTACTATGGTAGAATTACATCTTTGGAAAAGAGTTCGCACCCGGCGATGGATCCCAGTATTTTCAGATATATCTGGCGTTATAGCCGGAGCAGCCAAATTGTTGTTTTGGCGTTGGTGATGGGGTCACTGCCATTCTATTTCCTGATGCTTGATTTACCCCGTAAAATAGTCAACGGCCCCATTCAGGGACGGGGCTTCGAGACGCCGGACGCCACTGCGGCTTTTTTGAATTTTACCATCCCTCTACCCGAATTCCTGCACGATATGTTTGGCGCCGCGCAATGGACCCTGTTCGATGGCTTCCAGCTTGAGCGGGTTGATTATCTGCTGGCGCTAAGCGTATTTCTGCTGGGGCTGGTCGCGATCAATGGCATTTTCAAATTGCAGATCAATACCCTGAAGGGGCGTATGGGAGAACGGACCCTGCGGCGGCTGAGATATCAATTGTTTGACCGGGTATTGCGGTTTCCCACGGCCCATGTGCGCAAGGTCCGCCAGGCCGAAGTCGCCTCGATGATCAAGGACGAGGTTGAGCCGCTGGGCGGCTTTATTGGCGACGCCTTTGTGCAGCCGGCATTTCTTGGCGGGCAGGCGATCACGGCGCTGCTGTTCATTATGATACAGAGTTTCTGGCTTGGTCTGGTGGCGGGCGCCATCGTCCTGGTGCAGGCGCTTATCATCCCCAAATTACGGCGGCGCATTCTTGAACTGGGCCGCCAGCGGCAATTGGCGGCGCGCCACCTGGCCGGGCGAGTGGGCGAAGTTGTCGAGGGGGCGCTGGAAATTCATGCGCATGACACCTCGCACTATGAGCGGGCGGAAATTACCGGGCGGCTGGGACATATTTTTCTGCTTCGCTTCGAAATCTACCGGCGTAAATTTCAGGTGAAGTTTCTGAACAACACCCTGGCGCAGTTTACGCCCTTCATATTTTATTCCGTAGGCGGATATTTTGCGATCAAGGGGCGCATGGATATCGGGCAATTGGTCGCGGCGCTGGTTGCCTATAAAGAACTGCCCACCCCGGTAAAGGAACTTATTGACTGGGATCAGCAGCGCCTGGATGTCCAGATCAAATATGAAAGCATTATCACGCAGTTTAATCCCGAAGGCATGATTGCCCCGGATCTGCAAAATCCCGACCTTCCGGAAAATCTCCCGCTGACAGGGCCGCTAACGGGCACCCGCATTAGCCTGGAAGATGATGTCGGGCTAAAACTTCTGGATGGAGTGTCATTTTCATTTGATGTGCGCTCTCACGTCGCAATCATTGGGTCTATGGGCGGAGGACAGGATTATCTGGGGCTTGTGATGGCCCGGTTGATATTTCCAAACAATGGCAAATTAAGCATCGGCGGCCGCGATGTTTCGCTATTGCCCGAGGCCGTCACTGGCAGACGCATTTCCTATGCCGGCGGTGATTCAATTCTGTTCCCACGCAGTGTGCGCGAAAATTTACTGTATGGGCTGATGCACCGTCCATTGACGACGCCGGTGATAATTGTCGATGACCCCGCCCGCGAGGCGCTGGAACAAATGGAAATCCGGCGTTCCGGCAATTCGCCTTTTGATCTGCGCGCCGACTGGATTGATTATGCGGCAGCTAACTCGCAAGGCCCATATGATATTGATAATCAGATCGCAACCGTACTGGATGTCGTGATGATGCGCGAAGAGGTTTATCAGCTTGGACTGCGGGGTAGCGTTAATCCGGCTGATCATCCGTCTCTGGCCGAGAATGCGCTGCGGGCGCGGGCTGAGCTTCTCGACATGCTCAAGGATCCGGCTTATGGCGCACTGGTCGAGCCGTTCGATCCCGAACGCTATAATCAGAATGCGACCCTGAGTGAAAATTTGCTGTTCGGAACGGCGGTGGGCAACGCCTTTGCGTTAGGCAGCCTGATCGAGAACGACTATTTTCAACATATCCTGGACGAAACGGGTTTGACCGTCGATCTGATCCGGATGGGGCGGGCCATTGCCGAAACAATGGTTGAACTTTTCGTGGATATTGCACCGGGCCATCCATTTTTTGAGCAGTTCAGCTTTATCGCCGCCGACGATCTTGCGGAATATCAGGAAATCGTCAAGCGTGCGGCCAGGCTTGGCCTGGACTTTCTTCCGGGGGCGGACAGCAAGCGTCTGGCGGCGCTTCCCCTTGATTATAGCGAGGCGCGACATCGGCTTGGCCTTGTGGATGCCGCCATGCAGGCGCGCATTCTTGACGTGCGCCATAAATTTTCTATGGGACTGCCGGAAAAATACCGGCATGCCATCGAATTTTACGATCCGAAAAAATATAATTCCGCAGCGACATTGCTGGATAATATTCTGTTTGGCCGCGTGATTTATGGGCAGGCGGAGGCCCAATCGCGCATTGGCGCCCTGGTAAATGATGTTGTCAGCCAGCTAAATCTGCGCTGGGAAATTTTCCGGATCGGGCTGAATTTCAATGTTGGCGCGCGCGGTCGGTTATTGAGCGGTCCGCAGCGTCAAAAACTTGCGCTCGCCAAAGCGATCCTGAAGCGCCCGGATCTTTTGGTGGTCAGCGAGGCGATTTCCCTGCTGGATGCGCGCAGCCAGCAGCAGATTTTTCACAATGTTAAAACGCATTCCGAAGGCCGGGGCCTGATCTGGATTGGGGGACAGTTGGATCTGAGCGGAAATTTTGATCAGATTTTGGTGATGGAAGACGGAAAAATTGTCGAGCAGGGAAGTTTCGAACATTTGGCGTCAAACGGCAGGCGTCTTCCGCAATTGCTCGCCACCGGCTAGCATCGTATGGATGGCCACAAAGAGAGCAGATTATGCAGCTGAATGACGAAGTAGAAATATTACGCAAAGTGGCGCTGTTCGCTGGTGTTGAGCCTGCCAAACTGAAGCTGCTTGCCTTCACCAGCGAGCGCATCCAGTTTGCCCCCGGCCAGAGTCTGATGCGCCAGGGAGAGATGGGCGACACCGCCTATCTAATTCTGAGCGGCGAAGCCGATATCCAGGTTGATGCCGGTGATGGGCCCGTTAAAGTGGCGCAGGTTGGACGCAACAGTTTTGTAGGTGAAATGGCCATCTTGCGCGATCAGCCGCGCACGGCTACGGTTACCGCCGTGACAGCGCTTGAAACGCTCAAAGTGTCAAAGGAAAGCTTCTTTCAACTGATTGAGGACAGCCCGAAAATTGCTATCGAATTGATGCGGATTCTGGTTAAACGGCTTGAAACAACAACCCTTGATCTGACCGGGGCGCGGGCGAAACTGCGCGCGGCCGGGATCGAGGAATAAGAAAACAGGGGTATCTAAGTGACTAACAGTGTCGATCCAGCCGATTTTCCACCCAATATTCAGGCAATTTTGCGCCGCCCCTCACCAGCCAGCAAATTTCTTGGCCAGGAGTTTCTGGAATGCGACGCCAAAAAGGGCCATGTCAAAATGGCCTATCAGGCCAGCGACCAATTATGCAATCTATGGGGCGGCATCCATGGCGGCATGGTGTCTGCCATTATGGATGATATTCTTGCCCTGGCCTTTGGCCTGACCATTGACTGGGGCCAGATCACGCCGACGCTGGAGTTGAAAACCACCTTTTTGCAGGCGGCGCGTCCTGGCCGGTTACTAGCGCAAGCCACTATCATTCGCCGCGGCAAGTCGATCAGCTTCGCCGAAGCAGAATTGCGCTCTCCGGACGGCGAATTGCTTGCAAAAGCAAGCGCAACGGCAAGCATCGTAACCCTGAAGCCAAAACAAGCCGCCAAAAGCTGATCCCCTGCCTTCGCGGGGACACGAACGACTTTTTTGATTTTTTCAGCGGGCTGCTTAAACGCGCGCTTCATAGGCGCCGGAGCGCACCGTTATATTGTGCCGTTGATACTGAAAGGCCACTTTATGGGCGCTGGCCATGGGGGCAACGGATTGTTCGCGCAATTGTTGCGCCGCGATCTGCATCGTCGCCAACGTATAGAGGAACGAAGCAGGCCGTTCCGGTTTAACCCTGGTCGTGGTTTGTAACGCGCACGCCTCAATGCATACGGCATCTTTCTCGCGAAATTTTGGCGAAAAGACCCTTTGGGGCACTGCAGAATTTACAGCCGCAGAAGTAATTGCCAATGTCATATCCCGATGATCAATTCAGAGTTTATAATAATCCTTATGATAGTTTAACGCCGCACGGGATCAAGCTTTGACTATGGTTAATTCTGATTAATCAATGCAATTGTGACGCCCGCTACAAATACTGACGGCTTTGCCTTTTTCGGCAGCGCCAACAGCAAAATGTCCGGCGACCACATGCAGCAGGATTTGCCGGGAACAAACCGAAAGCATCATGCATTCGGTTCGTTCCCGGCATCCTTAACCCGGAAGAGGCGCGCTATTTCGCCGCAGCTTCAAAAATATAGGGCTCCAGCGTGGCCTGGGCTTCGACGCAGAGTTTACGCCATTGGCCGCCGCCATAATAAGCAAGGCTGCCCGGCTCTGCGCCCCCTTCAGCATTGTAATAGGAGATGCAGTCCCGCAAAGGCAGGGTTTTTATGTCGGCATCGGCGCAAT
>CAYGDL010000015.1:0-26926 GCA_964348545.1 uncultured Alphaproteobacteria bacterium
GGTGCTCCTATGATGTGAGAGAGAGGTTCAGGCTTGCTGGATGATGCGCTTTGCGCCGAAATTGGTCTGATACCAGAGCCGCGCCGCGTCCATGGCCAGGTGCTCCGATCCCTGGTAGGTGATCGGCATGTAGATCGCGGTTGGGCGCCAGCCCACAAGCGCCGTCAAAAGACTGTCGCGCAGATCGGATAATTGCTCGGCCCCCGCCTGGCCGCGATTGTCCGCGCTGTTGTCAACCACGATGATCACGCCGAATTGATCATCGAAATATTGTGTCACCTTCGGCACGCTTTGATTATCCGTCACGCTTTCCGCGAGCGGCACCACAAACGCCGCTGGCACGGCCACGTCTTCAATAGCCGATTGCGCGGCTGCAAACTCAGCCGTCGAAGCTACCCGGTTGGCAAATTCCGGCACCAGCAAACGGATGCGGGGAATAATCAAACTTGGTTTCACGCCGCCCTCACTGTCGGGCAGAATGTGTGAAGTTCGGCTTTGGCCTTGAGGTATGCGGAGTGCGCATCTTCGGGCATCTCGAACAGGCCAAGGTATTTACTTCTGCTTTCCAATCTGATGTGAGCCTGCCATTTACCCACTTCCTTATTCCACGAAACGCCGGGAAAGCCGCTGGTGTTTCTGCGGTGAATTGCGCGGTTCTGCTGGTTTTCAAATTTGGTCGCTTCGCGTAAATTGGCGATCCGGTTATCAGCACGAAGGCCGTTGATGTGATCGGTTTCGGCGGGCGGCTGGTCGCCATGCACATACAGCCACGCCAGCCTGTGCGCCATATGGTTCTTGCCGTCGATCCTGATTATCCGGTAGCCGTCACGGCGCGCGCACCCGGCGATGCCCCCAACACGGATGCGGTTGGACGTTCTCAAAAGCCATGTAAACCCGCCGGTCTCAGGGTCGTAATGCAGAAGTTCTTTCAGCCGTGATTGCGTCAGCATTCGTTATTCACCCGTTAATCCGATTTTTTAGCGCTTCTGTCACGGCGATGATCCGCGCTTCCAGCACCGCTTCGTATTTGTTTTCGACCGGCAACAAGAATGGCCGTTTTGAAATATTCTTTGATCCCTTTTCCAGGAACCGGCCATAAAACCCGCTGCGCGAACGCACAATCACATAGGCCCGCGTGCCATCTGATTTTTTGCCAACGCCTGCTTTCAGCGCCGCCGCCAGCGTGCCGGTGACATTGGCGGGCGCTTCACCGGGCGCCGACGCGCGATATTTCCCCAATTGAAAAGATTGCTTCACGCCCAGCGTGGCGGTCAGCAGCTTTGACATTTTGCGGGCGCGGTACCGCTGCTGACGCCCGCTATATTCCCGCCCGGATCGCCCGCCAGAAGTCAGCGCCGCCCGCACATCGCCCATGGCGTCCCGCGCGGTGGCCAATAATGCCAGCTTGATTTCCTTCTGGAACGTCTGGCTTTGCGCCATCTGGCGGAACATATCGCCCGGCTTGGTCACTTCCACCTTAAACATTCGGCTTCAGCTCCTGCGCCCAGATTTCCAGAAATTTTCGTAAACCGTCAGGATCGCGCACGGTTTTCATTTCGAACAGCCGCGCCCCGTCCCGGATGAAGCGCCAGGCTCCCGTATAATCGGCGCGGTAGCGGATGGTGATCTTGTGCGTCGCCACTTCCTCAACCTGCTGCCCCGCCACATACCGCCCGCCCTGCAGGCCATCGATGCGCGCCCAGACTTCCGCAACCGTGGTGTAGGTGTCGGTGAGGCCCGTTCCCGTTGCCCCGCCTGCGGGGGTCTGCGTTTTTGATTGAAGCGAAACCAGCGTGCGCAGCTCGCCCGCGCGGGTCATCAGAAATTCACAATCCCATAGGGAGCCAGCAGATTTTTAACCGTGGGCAACATTTCCACCGTCGCGCCGAAAATATGCGTTTCACGCTGCTCGAACATATGGCCTATCTGCAGCAGCATGGCCTGCCGGATCGGCATGGGCACATCCGCCGCAGTATTTCCGAAGCCAGCCACAAACCGCACGGTGACCGCGTTCATCATGGCCCGCGTCGAAGGATAGGATTCACCATATGCGGGCGCAATCAGCCCGATCAGAGATTTCGTGTTGACGGAATATTTTGAACTGGCCCACGTCTGCAGCGCCCCGGCATCGTCCGTGTACGTGATCGATGTCACACTTTGCAGCGGCGGCAACGGAACTTCCATAGGCGCGCCGGAAGCCGGAAACGCATCCAGAAACCAGTCCCAGGTCTGCGTCATCAGCGCCCGTTGCAGCGATCCGAACCGGCCCTCAATGCTTTGCCGCGCCACCGTGATCAGCGCCGTGATCAGCGCATCCTCGGCCCCATCGGTCACGCGCAGATGGTCCTTCACCTCGATGATGGATAAAGGCTCGACCACAGGGCCGGTCACAAGGGCAAATCCGGTCATGGCTAATTCGCTACCACAAGGCCAAGCGCTTCCAGCCGCGCCTCCAATTCCGCCATGCGCACCTGCAAATTCAGGATTACCGAAAGAACGGTATTCCCTTCATCCGCCGTGACGAACCCAAATGGCGTCGTCTGCGTGAGGTTCTGGACTGCATAATCCGGCGTACCCGGAGCGGTATGTGTGATGCTGGTAAGCTGCGCAGTCAGCGCCGCGCCCTGCGTCCCATCCGTTAAAACGGTCGCGCCGTTTTTAATATCCAGGGTGCCCCCAATTACGAGAGCCTGGTCGCCTTGGCGGAAATAATTAAGACCCATCTGTGTCATCGAGTATCTCCAATAAAAGGGCGGGCGGCATGATCGCCGCCCGCGAATGGTTTTATGGGTTGCCTAGACCGGCGGATTCGCCGTCGGCGCAAGCGCCGGATGACCGAGAACCGCAACCGCCGCAATTACTGCCGCCGAAGCATTTGCCGCAGGCGTGATCGTCAGCCGGGTATAACGTTTGTTGCCCCTGTACCCGAGTTTTCGAGTTTCATTATCATCACTGAATATGAAACCGGCCAGGGCTTCGGTGCCGATCAGGTCGGCGTCGGCCACCGCCGCCGCGTCAGTCAAAGAGGAATTGTCACCCTCTTCCAAAAGCACGGCAAATGTTGCATCAACATCCGCCAGCGAGCCGGTTGCGATTATATAGGTCAGGGACTCATAGCCCTGCCTGTCAATAATCTGACCAACCAAAGCAGTATTTCCAGCCTCGCTGAATGGACTGATGCAGCGCAGGACGTGGATGTTGTTAAATAAGTCTTTCATTTCGTGATCTCCTGATTACGTGCTGATCTTGAGAAGCTTGATCGCTTCGAAATTCTGTACCCCGCCGCCTACCCGCTTCGAGATATAGAATTTGATGTACGGTTTTGCAGTGTACGGATCACGCAACAGCGCGATGCCGCGCCGGTCAACGATAAGGTAGCCGCGCTTGAAATCGCCAAAGGCGACGGGGAAGGCGCCGGCGCCGACATCCGGCATATGATCGGACGTCTCTACAGGATACCCCATCAGTACGCCGACGGCCCCCTGCTGTAATCCTGGCACCCAAAGATAATCACCCTGACCGCTTTTGAATTTGCGGATTTTTGCCAGCGTCGCATCATTAAGCAGCCATGTCGCATTGCCGCGATAACCCGACTTGAGAGCGTGGATCGTGTCGATCAATGCGTCCGATGGGTTGGCCGCCGCGAAATCCGCAGCCGCACCAGATACGATATGGCCGATTTTACCCCACGCATAAGAGGCGTTGGCGATCATCGTTTCGGACAAAAAGCCTTTCGGCTGATTAATCCCGGAACCGTTGATATAGGCATCATCTTCTTTTTCTTCAAAAATCAGATTAACCTCGTCGCCTAGCCATCCCTCAAGATCGAAGTATGCGTCTTCCAGTACATCGGAAGTTGCGCGCGGCTCAGCCCAAAGTTTCCCCGGCACAAAAGCAAGTTCCGCAATGCCTGGCGTTCCAGTTTCACTTGGCGCGGCAGTTTCGCCGCCCCAACCACCGGAGGCCGCCCCGCTTGTAACAACCGGCTTCACATAGCGCGACGTTCCAATCGTGCGGGTGGTCGCCAGCCGCCGCATCGCCACGGTCTTGGTCAGCACACGATCAATGTTTGCCTCCAGCTCTTCGGGCACGAAATAGCCGCCTTCCGGGTCTGATCCGGCGGTAACTGCCTTTTTCTCAATCTCACGCAACCCGGCGTCGTGACCTCGGCGCAGGAACGCGCCGAATTTTTGTTTATGCTCAATCTGATCCTGGCTGAGCATAGCGCCGGAACCTGATGGGCGGTTGGCCTTTTTTTCCAGATCGTCAGCGCGCGATTTCCATTCTTTTTCAAGCCGGGTAATTTCGCCATTAATCCGGTCAACTTGTTCAGAGGTCAGAGCATCGGCGCTCCCTTTCTTTTCGATCTGCGCCAGACGATCGTCGTTGGATTTTTTGAAATCCTCAAACGTCCGGGCAAGCTTTTCGGTAGCCTCGCTGAGGCTCTGCATTTCAGTCATGTGAAAAATTCCTCGTTAGGTTTTGTTGGAAAGGGCGGCGCCGGCGCGTAGAAGGTTCGCCAGCGCGGCGTTAAACAGCTTCCCGTCCTCATCCCGAGGGTCCGGCCTGCCTTTGTAGCCATCGCGGGCAATCGCCTTTGCGGCTGCGTGCGAGTAACCCCCCACATCCCGTAGGAAGTCCTCGAATTCTCTAATTGTGCGCTGATCTGCGGACTTGACGCTGGATATCCGCGCGGAGTCATTCATCGGGAACGTCACGAGCGAGACTTCCCAGAGGTCTATTTTTTTTAGCGTGCGCGACGGCTCATCCGGCTTTGTGCCGTAGGTGAACTCTTTAACCCGATAGCCAATCGACAGGCCGTCAAGCGCCATTTCTTTGACGGCTTCATACAACGCCTTTCCGCGATCAGTTTCAATCACGAACAGCTTGCCCTCGACAAACAGGCCGTTGGCGTCCTCCGACATTGAAGTCCATTTGCCAATCGGCACCATATCGTCGGCGCCGCCTCCGAACACGCCTCCGCCGTGCTGCAACAGCATCGGCGGCAGTTTCTTTTTTGCCTTCCAATCGCGCAAGGTGTCGCGAAACGCGCCTTTCGCGATCACGTCGCCGCCATCATCGATTTTATCAAACACAGCTCCGTACCCCGAGAATGTTCCAGCAGGCGCATCGTCAGAGAATTTAACTTCAAATCCGCAGTTGACCCGTGCAGATGTCATGGTGTGGCGTCCTCTAGTGTGCCTGCGCCGCTTCCCATATTTAGCGGCAGCAGCGGTTCGTCCAGCCCATCAAGCGGGTTAAAATCTTCCAGCACGCGGGCTTCGTTGCGTGTCATCCACCCGTCCGTGATCCCGCTTTTGTAAAACTCGGCGCGCGTTTTTGCGTCGGCCCTCAACAACCCCTGCATGCTAAGTTTTGCAAACAGGTCAGGCTCATCAAGTTCATCCAGAAGATCGCGCTGGATTGACTGCTCCAGGCGCTCGGCCCACGGCCCTAGCGTGTGAATCGCATGAGCCAGGAAGAACTGCTCTGCCGATGCGAACGTTGACGCTTTGTCGGCCTGCATCACCATGATCGGGAAAACCCGAAATGCACGGCAGACTTCTTCAATCTGGAATCTGCGCGTTTCGATAAATTGAGCCTTGTCGTTCTCCGACGCCATGCTCTCCCATTTTGCGCCGCCGAACAGGAACAAATTCTTATTATGGTTCCCGGCCCCGCTATGCACAGAATCGAACGCGGCGCGCATGGCCTTTAACTGTTCGTCTGTAGGCTGCCCACCTGGTGATGTTATCACTGACGCGGGGCTGGCGCCGTTACCGAAAAAAGTAGCGCCGTGCTCTTCTGTCGCAATCGAAAGCCCTACCGCCTCGCGGGCCTGACGCACCATGTCAAGCCCCGCAACAGTGTCCCAGCTCGGCCCTGCAAGCGTAAAAACATCCCTCTTTTTGAAAATATTTTTCCCGCCGTTTTCATGGCGATACTCATATTCAACATCCCAGTTGGGCAGTCTCTTGACTGTAATCTGACTCGGCAGAAGCGGCAGAAGCTCGACAACCTCTCCGCGTACCCGGTTTTTATAACAAAACGCATTTCCGGTTAACGCCGCGTGAAGCAGCATTGTTTCTCGCCACTGAAACGATGTCTGAGAATCGTTCGGCTTGCGATGGATAATTTTATGGATGCGGTGACCTGTGGCGACCTCGCGCCCGCCGTCTTTTTTTTCACGATACAATTTTAGAGGCATCTGTGCGATGCCCTCAGCTATCACGCGTGTGCACGCCAGAACTGCGGTTACCTGCAGCGCGGTCTGCCAATTGACAGCCACGCCGGACTTGACGGCAGACCCGCCAAATATCTCGCGCAGAATATCCAGCGAGGTTGATGCGGCCTTTTTTTCGCTTTTACGGAAGGGATTCCACCGTGCCATCAAAACACGGCTATCCCGGCGACGACCGGCTTCCGCTCGGTCCGACTCGCCGCCATGCGCATTGCCATCGCCAGCGCCACCACGCCGTCAATCCTGCCTGACGCGCGCTGCTTGTCGAATTTTCGATTGCCCGCCGGGTCTTGCGTCAAAGTGGCGTTGGCCGCGCACATTGTCGTCACCGGGTTTTTCGCCAGCCGCAGCGTGCCATTGAAAATTGATTCCTCCAGCGCGTCAACCGCCAGCGTCATGTCCTTGTAGCCCTGCCCGTGCGCGACAAAGCGGATAGCGCCCGCCGGAAGATAAACGCCTTCCTGCATTTTATCCTCCACCGCGTTCACGCCGATGCGATCCAGCGAGCGCAGAAAATCGGCAATGCGCCAGCGGTCAAACGCAATCGCTTCAAAGTCCACACAGCTTGCGATTTCCTCAAATTCCACGGCGATAGCATCATAGTCCAGTGACGCGCCAGGCAGCGCCATCATGTGCCCCTGTTCGCACCACAGGCCATACGGCGCGCGGTCGCGGTCTTCACGCTGCGCCAGCGTTGCTTTCGGCGTGAAGTACCGCACCGTGGCGTCAAAGCTCTTGCCGTCCGCACTGGGAAACACCATCGCCAGCGCGGTCAGGTCATTCTTGCTGGACAGATCAAGCCCGGCGAAACATTTGCGTCCGCGAAACTGTTCAATGTCCACCACGTCCACCAGAATAGCGTCCCATGCCGCCTTGGTAATCCATGCGGAATCGCTTTCCGTCCACGCACAAAAATTCAGCCTACGGACGATATTCTGTTTGGCGGGCATCCCTATTGCCTCGCGCACCTGCTCGCGCAAATACTTTATAGGCAGACTTACTCCAAGGTTCGGGTTGGCCTTGATCCAGACTTTTTCGTCTCTCCAATCATCCCCATCATCCAGACAGGTTATAAACCCGAACCACGTATCGTTTACGTCCGCGCCAGCCAGAATGCGAATAGTATATTCATGGTGCCGGTAACAGATTGTCTCCCGGTCATAGCCGGAATTTGTAATTTCAAAAATCAAAGGCTGATCGCGGCCCTTCGTCCCAGCCACCAGCTTGTCGATAACTACCGGCGATGAATGCTCATGCACTTCATCGATCAGCCCGCAGTGCACACGCTTGCCGTCCAGCCCGCGCCGCTCCGACGAAATCGGCCGGAAGAAGCTGTTCGACTGCAGGTGCGCAAGATTGGTGACCTTGCGCTGCCCTGTGGGCTGCAGACGTCTCGACAATTCCGGTGACGCCGCGACCATCAATGCTGCATCGCTAAAAAGAATGCCCGCCTGGTCCTGAGTGGTTGCCGCCGCGAACACCTGGGCGCCAGGCTCTTTATCGGCACAGAGCATGTAAAGCCCTATGCCCGCCGCCAGCGGCGTTTTGCCGTTGCCCTTTCCAATCTCGCAATAGACGTGCCGGAATCGCCGGAAGCCGTCCGCGCCTAGCCAGCCAAAAACCGATCCCACGATAAACTGCTGCCAGGGCTGCAGAATGAACGGCTGGCCGGCGTGCTCGCCCTCCGCCAGCGTCAGCACATCATGGAAAAAACCTATGACCCTTAAAGCTTTTGACAGATCCCACTTAAGCCCGCGTGCGGGGCCGTGCACAAAATCATCCAGATGCCGCTTGCAGGCGAGCCGGACATAAGGCCCAGCGATGATTTTTCCATTGCAAACCCTCTTCGCATAATCCGTGACCGGATCAGTCGAAGTAGCTGTTGGCTTCTTTTTCATTTTTTCTCGGCGCCGGGGGCGTAATGAACCGAGAGCGCGAGCTCGGCGTCATTCCGAACTCTGTCCACATCGCGCGCATTTGCCCGATTCGACCGGCAGGCATCGCAACCGGGTCTTTCTCAAATTCCGCCATCAGGCAGCACAGCACCGCAAACGATGAATCATCCGCGGACTTGATCAAACCAACCGCGATGAGTTGCGGCGCGTATTGATCCCAAACTTTCGACGCCCGGCCCTTAAGATATTTTGGCTTCACCACATCGCCGGTGAAAACCGGCTCATTCTCATTGATCGGACGGTGCCCCGCCCGGCCCTCAACCAATTTCAAGTGCGTTGGCTTAGGCTTGCGGCCCTTCAGCCGGTTGGGGTCCATGCAATTAATTTCCTCAAAGGCCAATTTCGCGATTTATGAAAGGAACTTTGGGGCATACGGTCTAGTTCTCAAAACCTGCAGAGATTTTACCCGCCCCTACCCCAGTGATGGTCTGCGCCTATAGGATTACCATCCTGGTCAAAGCCCCGCTGGTCGGTGCCGTGCCTGGTCTGCGCCGTCTTTCGGGAATGGCATGGTGCGCAGAGTGGTTGGAGATTGTCCACCGCGTTTGATCCGCCGAGCGCCAGCGGCTTGATGTGGTCAACTTCGTTTGCGGGTTTGACGCGGCCTTTAATTTCACATGATCTGCAGAGCGGATGGCGCCGCAAGAATTCGACCCGCAAGGACCGCCATCTGGCGTCGTACCCTCGCCTTGACGCACTCGGCCTGCTTTCCATGGTCGCCTTGGATTTGGTTGCGGGGGTTGGATTTGAACCAACGGCCTCCAGGTTATGAGCCTGGCGAGCTACCGGGCTGCTCCACCCCACGTTAATTTACCCACGAAAAAACCCGCCGATTGGGCGGGCTAGAGAATGCCTTCGATCTCTACAGGGCTGGGCTTCAATCGGAATATAGCCTGCCCCTCAGCTCCGCGCTCCGGCCGCACGCCGGGCCATTTGACAACCGCGCAGTCAGGTCCGGTCTCTTCAAACGTGTATGTCTTCTCAAAATCTATTGAGCCGTCGCAAATTTCTATGACGCCATCGCGATGGGTCTGCATGTGAGTCTTCCGTTGTTGGTGACCGCCACGAAAGAACTCGCCGGTTTGGGCGGGTGTCTGGCTGTTAATGGCTCTTTGGGCTTGTGTGTCTGGCTGTGTTTATCACATTTCACACGTTACGGTGTCGCCGTCAAGCATTTCTGCAGTTTGTTGCGCAATATTATTGCGCGGTCAGTGCATGTTGGCGTTAAGCTATTGAGGTTGTTGTTATATTTATTTTTGATTCGCGCAAAAATAATTCGCTTTATGACTAAATTATTTCTTGAATGTGCGTAAATTATGAATATATATATTAAATCCATGGAACGCGGTTGGCGCGATCCGGTCTTTAGGAGACAGAACAATGACTAAAGCCACGGAATACCTTGCTGAAAACGCACAATATATTTCGGACAAGACTCAGATCGAAATAATTGCCGGATTGTCCGACGCCGAATTTGACGCGGTTTTGCGCGCCTCTGACGAAATTGGTCTTGGCGATGATGCGCCTGGCGCGCTTGTCCCGACAAGCGAAACCCTCGAAGACTGGATAGGCTCCAGAACCGGCTGGCGCGAGCGGGGCAAGATGACCAGAATTGAATGTGCAGGACTGCCCGCCCTGCTGTTTGAGGATTTTCAGATGCTCAAGGGGCAGCCCCGCGTGTTTAGCATGGCTGTTCTGGATTTGGGCGAACGGCGGCTCGTGGTCCGCTGATGACGCCGGCCGAATTTAAAACCTTACGCGAATCCCTGGGCCTCTCGGCCCAGTGGCTTGCAGATCGCGCGGGCGTCGCGCTGCGCACCGTCCAGTATTGGGAGGCCGGACGGCGCGCCCGAATTCCCGCTGATGTCTGCGCAATTCTGACAGAAATCGACGATAAATTTGAGCGCGCGGTTGCGCTCGCGCTTGAGATTTACATAAAATCCGGGGCGCCGCCAAAGGTCACGCTTCTTCGCTATTCCAGTGACGCCGATCTGTGGCGTTACAGGCCTGATATGGCCGGGCTGCCCGCAGCCGCCCATGCGGCCCTGCTCGCCCGCACCCGCCGCGCCCTCACCGCGCACGGCGCGCGCGTCTCGATTGTTTATATGGACAGCCCCGCCGCGCGGGCATGGCTCGCGGGCCGCCCGGATTCACCCGGCCACCGCGCGGCGCTGGCGGCCCTGCAGTCCGGTCCTCTGAACGCGCATTAAACCGTCTTTAACGCCGGTCAAAAGCGCCTCAATCCCCGCCGGCTGACAGAACGGTTTAATTTTCCGTTCCGGTTGCCGCCAGCCCGGCGCAACCTAAAGATCTAACCACCCCTGGCGGGAAGCTCGAGTATATTATTCACACCGCGCGCCCGCGATTTGTGGCGCTAGTCGTGGCAGGACCAGTCGCCCTTCACTCCGCAAGTAAGGCACTCGGTCGTCTTCCAGCCATTGGCCATGATGGTGGTCAGGAATGAACAGCGTTTGGTGCAGTCAATCGGCGTCTGGGGCTTTAGGTGTGCCGATGCAACAGCGCGCATCTTGGCGAGAAAGGATTCTGAAAACGGGTTCTTATTCATGATATCCCATAATGCCGGACGAGCCGGTCAAGCGCAGTGCGAAGCCTATCAAACCTGGTGCGGATTGTGGTGCGATTTTTCATCGTCTCACCGCCAACCGGAATATCAAAACACACCACGTCAATCACGAACCCCTGATCATACATGTCTATGGCCGCCAGCGCCTTGCGGTGGCGCGCGCGGGCGTCCATCTGGTGGTCGGCGCCATCGCCCTTGCCGCCGCCGCCAACGCCCATCAAATTCACGGTGACGCGCGGCTCAATTCCGGCCAGGCGCCAGTCAGTGTAGAAGCGTGTGGCCGCCGTATGCTGGGCGTCTGTGATGTTGTGGCCATGCAGATACCGGTCGACCATCCGCTGCGTGATATTGCGCTTCACCAGCGCTCGGTGCGGCTTGATTTCCCTGCCGTCGCCGAAATAAACCACATCTGTCGTTTCGATCTCATGGTGCTGCAAAAATTCGCGCGTGACCATTTCCGCGCGGCTGGCCGATGCGGCGCGAGAGGCTGGGCGCTTTTTCAATCAGATCAACCTTTCGCCCGGTTCGCAGGCCTTGCCCCAGCCTCGTCATCCCAGCGCGCAGCCATACTCACAATCTTTTGTTCCTCGTCCCACGCTATATCCGCCAAAACATCATCACGCATCACATAAGCAGATTTCCACAGCGATGCAATTTTCCGCCACAGCGGCGCCTCCGCACAATTCGGACAGCGCGAGGCTTTTTCAGACTTGCGCACCGCGTTTTTTCGCGCGATGCGGACGGCCGCATTTCCGCTGTCGCTATCGATTGTCATGGCATGCCCTCCCTTTCAAAAACCCGCTGCTGCTTCGTCTGCTGGCGCTGACGCGGGGGCTGCAGCGCGCGCATGGCGTCCGCCACCACATTGCGCCGGAAAGGCGAGGACTCGTTTGATGCCCGGGGAAGGCTGAAATGCGCCGTTCCATGCGCTTCCGGGCGCGCGGGCGTGTGCAGCAATGCAGGACGAAACCCGCCGCTATAGGCGACCTGTGCGCTGGCCGCACCGGCTGCCAGGCACAAATCCCTGCCGTGCCGCCGCAAACATTCGTGCGCCGCAAACGCGCCCCAGTGCGCCAGCCGCACCACACCCCGATCCACCGACAGAAACCGGCAGCCGCCAAACCAGTTGAACGCCGCCCACGGCCCGATGGCGGTTTTCAGATCGCCGTAAATCCGTTTCCACTCGAAGTCCGGATCGGCCGGATCGGCTCCCGCCCGATGATCGTTCGCGTCTGAAATTTCGTCGCCATTTTTGCGTTTAGCCATCGCTTAACCCCGCGCATTTTCACTGAAAGTCCGCCAGTTTCCGCACCATGTCCGCCATGCAGCATCCCAGTCGGCCATGATGTTGCCTTTGCCGGTGTGGTAGTTTTTGAATTTGGCCTCCTCGGCCACCAAATCTTGCCATGTCATGCCGGTTTTGCTGGCATATTCGTGATTTTGATCGCCCTCGACGATCTCCCAGTTTTCCGGAATCCTGCTCCGTCTAACGCTGTTTTTTGGCGGTTTCATGGGCTTTTCAGGGGGGGGTTCAGGTTCCGGCAGAAACCCGTTTTTAAAAAATTGCTGGGTGCAGTGCGGCGAAGCCGCACCAAACGAAATATCGTTAGATATTTTGTTTTTAATATCTGTGTCCGTGTCTGTGTCCGTGTCTGTGTCCGTGTCTGTGTCCGTGTCTGTGTCTGTGTCTGTGTCTGTGTCTGTTGGAGGCCTTGTCCTTAGGGACTGATCGGGGACACGATGCTTATCGCGTACATCTGTCCCTAAAGACATTAGTGGTATGTCCCTAGGGACATTCCGCCTTGTCCCTAGGGACAGATCAGGGACAATGGACGCTGCAAATTCATCAAACGTTGGGATTTTTACATTTGTCTTGTCACGGTCGTTCGCTTTTTTTATCCGCGCGCATTCTGTCCGCCACATACGCGCGAGCTTGCTTTGCCACGCCTCTAACGCCTTCTCAGCGACAACGGCGTGATACAGTCTGCCGTCTGAGCATTTTTGCCAGCCGCGCAACGCGCCATCTTTGATGCGTAGCCACTCTTTCACTACCCGGCCATACCCCGCCAGATTTGCGAGGATACGGTCGTCGTCCGGCAATGATGCGGCGGGTATCTGGTGCCATGAGGCGCACCATAAAAGCACCGCCGCCCAGCAGGCCTCCGGCGATTCCATCGTGGCCAGATCGCTGTTGCTTAACCTTGCAACATCTAATGGCATAAATGGGAAACTGCGCAGATTGATATAACTGGGCAGTAGCGGGTGTGGCGGGTCATTATCCTGGTTGTCCATTCGCCGCCTCCCCGCTTAACGCAATTAGAGCGGTTATCAATAAACCGACGAACATTCTGTTGACGATGATGACGGAATCGTCTTCCATTCCCCCGTCTTGACGAATGACAATATCGCCGTTGCCGTTTTCGTAAACGGCGGTACGCGCCTGCTCTTGCAAGACCACCACTCCATTTTCCGACCAATCAAAATCACTCTTCATCATCATCCCCCTCACGATCGTGATAAATGGCGTTGGCCTTTTTGGCCCGCTGGCTGGCTTCATAGATCAGCCAGGACGCGGTTTCGGACAGCGGCTCTTTCTGGCCGCACAGGCGCAATTCGATGATAATGGCAAGCAGCTCGAGCAGCAGATGCAGCTCGCGCAGATGCGCTTCCAGTTCAAGATTTCGCGCGAAGGATTCCAGGAATTCGGTTGACTCGGGCATGGGGTTGGCTCCACGGTTAGCGATTGCCGGGGCCACGTCTGTTTCTACGCAAGCAATAGCCCAGGGGTTAGAAATCCCACCGTGGAGGGACCGGCATACCTTTACGCTTTCGCGCTGGACATCCGCATGCCGCCCCTGGACCATAGGCATAAAAATGCCGCCAGGCTGTCGGGGGCGGAATCCGCCACGGGAGGAATTTCTAAGTTCCGTCCCTACCGTTAACCAAGTCGGCTGCGTCGTCAACATTTTATTTTACGTCGCCCCCTCAGTGCGCCGGTCCGAGCACATGCGCGCCCAGCGGCAAATCAGCCAGATCGCCCAGAGCGTTTTTCATGATGTCGAACGCGCTCAGATGGTCGATATCGTCGAGGTCATCGCGGCAGCCCCTGGCCTTCTTTTCGAGCGCGCGCTGTTTGACGATGGCCCTGAGTGGTTTCTTTGGCAGGCCTTTCGTTTGAGCCTCTTCGAGGACATCGCGGATGCTTTCTTGCAGACCCTTGCAGATAAGCATGAAGGCGGATTTTTCCTTGGCTATTTCCTCATGCAGATTTTCGATGCGGGCGACAAATTCAACCGCCAGGTTCGGGTCGCTTGCTCCGCCCCCTTTGCGCGGTTTCGCCCGGCCCTTACGCCCTGCGGTTACTTTGATTTCGTGGGGTGCTTTGACTTCTTCAATTTCAGCGATGCTCATGGTGCTGGTGTCCTTTCGGTGTGGGTGGTCATGGTTAAGGTTTTACAAGTGTAATACTCACGCCGTATTGCGCCTGTGCGTGTCGGCGCTTCCAGTCGCTCAATTCTGTCATCGCGCCACCCTTGACATCGATGGTTTTGATGACGGGCGGGATCTCGCGTAAATCCGTGTACTGAAAGTCGGCGATATATTTTCCCAGCCGCACCCCGTTCACCTCGATATGAAACACTGGCTGGCATTTCAGATCGCTGATGGCGCCATGCTGCTGCAACATACGCAATTCCATGTATTTGCGCGCCTCGGCCTGGCTCGGAAAATGCCTGCAAAACCCGCCGCATTGCTTGCATGCGCGCGGGCCGTTCTTTTTGCCGGGCATGGTGTCGTGCCATGTTGCGCATGCGTCGCATATCCAGACCCGCTTGGCCTTTCCGCCGATCTTGGCGCCGAATGCAAAGCCGGGGCGTTTCATGATGCGGCCTCGTAATCGCTTTTGCGGGGCTTGCCGCAATATCCGGCGCCAATCTCGAAGCGGCAGCCGTTTCGCCGCGGCGTTTTAACTGGCTGCGGCGCGGCAGCTGGCGGGTTTTTTTTATTATACCGGCGCGGCTGATCGGCTTTTATGGCTGGCGCGATCAGCGAGAATTTGTGCAGCCGGACTCCAATCGTCCGGTCTGACACTTTGAGGCCGTGCCGCTCAAAAACAATTTCCGCGATAGCCTTAAATGAGTGTCCGGCGCGCGCGCACTCAGCGAGAGTTTTTAAAATCTCAGGCGTCCATGCCGCTTCGCCTAATTTTGCGGCCATCACATGCACCTTTTCGTTATGGCCATCGCCGCAGCCCAGATCAGGACGCCGGCCACAAACAGCAACAGCGCAATGCCCGCGTTCATGGTTTGCGCCAGCCGTTTCTGCTGGCCTTCAGAATATGCGCGGCGACAGCGCGGTTGGCGGTCGTGGGCGGCGATTTTTTGAACAGGTTACGCAGTGCGGCCATCAGATTACGGATCAATCGTCTCTCTCCTTCACGCAGGGTTCCGATAGTGCGTTCTCAAGCCGGCGGATGGCGGGATGAAACCCGTCCCCCAGCGCCGCATCCATGGCGTCTGCGGCATCGCTCATTTCTTCAAAAACATAACCTTCCTCATGGCCGAACACCTGAATCTCGGCCATCAGCAGCATGGTTTTTTCGCGCAGCCTCTCGACGGCCGACAACACTCTTTCCAGATCGTCGCGGCTTGCGCGGCAGGTGATGGTGACGCCATCATTCACCCGGCGGCGCGCGAGATTGAGGCTGTGCGTGGCCGGCATGATTTTCAGCCGGGCCATCAGGCCATCATATTCACGGATGAAATCGCAGCCGTCCATCACAAGGCTCCCGCATCTTTCGCCATGCGGAAATAATTTTCGGCAAGCTTTTCATATTGCTGCGCCGATCGATGATCGCGCGCCTTTACCGCCGCCGCGCGCATTGCCCGGCACCATGCGGCATGCCAGAAATAATAATCTGAGGTTTCCGGCACATGCGGGTTGGCCGAGGCTGGACGCCCGTCTGCAGCGGCGTCATAGCCATCGTAAATTTTGCCAGGCTGCGGACTATTCATTGCGCCGCCTCCTTCGCGACCGGGCGCTGCGTTGCCAGGCGCATGTGAAATTCACAATATGGCGCACCCTCTTCCCGCTGGGGCGCGGCGCAGAATTGCGTTAGCTTGCCCTCGCCAGCCACCGGCCATTTGCAGGCCCCGCGCGGCAGGCTCGGCAGTATGTGCGGCTGCCCGTCTGCGCGCAGAATGGGCGCGGGTTCTGGCGTCCGTGGCCCAGATGGCGTCTGCGGCGCTGTTTTTTTTACAACAATAAGCGGCAAGCCGTGCAGCGGATGGCCAGGCGGTGGCGCAACAGGCGCAGACCGTGCAGGAACCCTGCGCGCGGTGCGGTTTGGCTTCTGGTTCGGATTTTTTTGCAAGCGGCGCAACATGCCAATAATTGAATTTCTTGTGAATATCACGCCGAAACGCCTCTCGATTCGGTTTGCTATTTGGCTGGCGCTCAAGCCGTTGGATTTGGCTTGCTTCGCGCAGTCAATTATTTCCTGCGTCCAGCCGCCGATTGGCTTTTCAATTTCAGACAACGGCCTCTTGTTTAGTTCAATCATGAGCGCACCGTGAAAATCTGGCTGGGTGGCGCCCGAAGACAGGATCGCCACCCAGCCGCGCGCCGCTGTGATGACCAGCAGGCGGAATGTGAATTGATTTTTGCGTGACGATCATAACAGCCCCGCTTCGACAAGCCCGTCATGCAGCCGGTCCAGCCCTTCGCCAATTTCCGCATCGCGCCGGATCACTTTCGGATCATGGTTCAGCCAGAAGCTAATGCGCCATGCCAGCCGCGCGTCGGCGGGCGTAAACTGTTTCTGGTTGGCCAGCACCAGCGCCGCGATGCGGCCCGCTTCCGCGGTATGCCCGCCAACACGCACGGGGCTATTCATGCGCCACCGCCTTGACGCCTTCGGGCGTGACCGTGAACCGGAAATCCGGCGGCGGTTGCAGGCGTATCAGAATTTGCAGCGGTGAATTTTGATGCTGGCCGTCCCGCCGCAGCCAGCCACGCTCGATCAGCGCGTTCACCAGCCGCGAGGCGTCAGAAACGCACCAGCCCCCCTCATGCATGAGGGCTTTGAGCGTCGGCGATGCGCCCGCGTCCACCAGATCCTGAATGATGAGGTGGCAGTCGCGCATCCGGCGCGTCAACCCCATCATGGCCGCACCCCGTCCCGCACGGCGATCAGCGTTTCCAATGCCGCGCGCATAATAGCTAAATGCATATCGGCCTCCCCCTGCTTCATCTTGCGCCGGAAAACCAGCCCCGGATAAACCCGCAGCCGCATCGCGATTTCGCGCTCGACTTCCGATATCTGCGCCTGAATGGAACAACCGTTTTGTGTCATGCCGTTTTCCCCACCAGAAGATTTTTGAGAAGCGCGTTTTCGCGTTGCAGCGCCTCGGCCTTTTCGCGTTCAGCCCGGAAACGGCGCTCGGCCTCGCTTTCCAGCAGCACCAGCTCATAGCCGCGCGACTGCGCCAGCCAGATGAGCGGGGCCTCATTGCCGCAAACGTCCATCAGGTCATTCAGCCGGTCCTGCGGGAAAAAATGCTGGCCGCCCTTGATCCGCGACCATTGGCCCAGATCCTTGACGATGCCGTCTTCGCCAACCAGTTCCTTGTCGCTCAACCCCGAAAGCTGCTGGCACAGCCGGATCGCGTCGGTCATGGACCCCTGCGCCGCGACCGCGCGCGCATCCACCGGCTGCATTTCGCGCCGGAATTTCAGGTTCAGTTGTAACGGCGCAAGTCCAGTCAATTTATTTGTCTCGTTTTGTATCGTCGATCCGGGCCAAAAAATTTTGGCCTAACCGGCGGGTGTGTTCACGGGCTGCCTTCCGGCGCAAAAAAAGGGGATGGCAGCCGGCATGAGGCTCGCCCTCTTCAACAGATTCGAGAGATGTGGTGGTGGAGTCCAATGCGTCGGCAGGCATGGTTTTGATGAAGTCATTCGGCGTAACCGCGCCGCCGCTTTCATGCATGATGCGGACCATCACATCATGACTTGGCCATACAGTTTGTTGGCAAAGCATCGTGACATAGCTTTGCGACACGCCGATCTGCGAGGCGAATGTGGTGCGCTTGATACAGCGCGCTTCGAGGTAATCTGCAAGGTTCATTTTGCAATTATTCAGTGGGACTTAATTTTAGTCAAGCTGAATTTTTTAGCCTGGCGGTATGGACGGCTGCCGCAGGTTCCAATTAATTGATGCATGGCTAAAAAGAGCATGAAAACTAAGGCAGCTAAACGGCTCAGGCAGCCGCCGCTCCACTTCATCAAAGAGTGGCGAAAACACCGGGGGCTGACACAAGAATCCCTTGGTGGGCGGATCGGGATGTCTACAGGGTCAATTTCGCAGGTCGAAAATTACAAGCAGGGGTGGACGGACAGAACGCTTGCGCTGATAGCTGACGCTCTTATGTGCGCCCCCGGCGACCTGCTGACCCGAAACCCCCTCACGCCCGAAGCGCCCTGGTCGATTTGGGAAACTTTAAAGCCTGAGCAAAAACGCATAGCCGTGACATTGATGCAGGCCATGGCAGAGGAATCCGACAATAAAGGCACCGGCACAGACGGATAATTTTGGGGGAGCAAGCCATGGGATATGTGATTCTTATCGTCGTCATTGCCGCGCTGCTGACGGCTTTGATTGTCAGCTTCCGAAATAGAAATGCTGCGGATGAGTTGTGGGCGAAAAAAGCTCGGCCTGTGCCAAAACCCCATGCGCCGCCGTTTCTGCCTAAGGCCGATGCCGAGACGCAGCTACCGGGGAGGTCGGCGGGTGGCGCGGTGCAGGCGTTCATCCGCTATGAAGACGCCTCAGGCAATGAAAGCGCGCGGCGGATTTCCATACGCAAGGTGGCGCGCACGGATTACGGGGCCTATATCCAGGCGCACTGCCACGAGCGGGAGGCGCTGAGAAGCTTTCGCAGCGACCGGATAACAGAGTTGGTGGACACGGAAACCGGTGAGATATTTGACGACGCGATGGACTTCCTGACGCCGCTCTATTTTGGTGCGGAGGGCTTAGTGAGCGCCGTGGAAAAGTGCGCGGCGGGCGTGACGCTTCTGGTGGCGCTTGGGCGCGGCGACGGCGAATTCACCAGGGCAGAACAAAGCATTGCCGGCGCCTATATTGTAACATCCGGCAATATGGATGAGCCGGACTGGCAGTGGATATTCAAATATCTATCTAAACAAAAGCCCACCGCCGCAGATATACGCGACGCGCTTGTCACAATACGCGACATGAACGAAGACGAGGCCAAATTATTTATTATGTCCGCTAAAGTATTGGCTGAAACGGATGGCGTTGTACATAAAAGTGAACAGAAAATACTTGACTCGCTCTATGCTCTTTTCAATGTCGAATGGGAAGCCTGACGCGGCGCTATTGTAGTAAAATCAGGGCCGGGTGATATGGGTTGGGCGGCGGCTTTAGACAGCGTCACGGCCCCCTTTACCGGGCAAACAGCGAATCAAACACGCCTTGCGATACCGCAATTAAATCACTAATCCGGTAGCACTCGGGAGCATCCCTGCGATGGCACGGCATATCAACCTCGGCCTGATAATAAACCCGCTCGCCGCGGGGACCGTTCCTTACCACCACGCCTACCACATATTGCCGCTCGCCAGTGCCCCTTACAATCGGAAGCCCAAAATCCGGCGCGCCGCTGCGCCAATCCCTGCGAATCTGCACCATCACCCGCGCCGCAATCTCGCTTTCGGTCGGCTCGTTATAGGCGACCATCTCGCTGCTGAGCGTCAGCAAAAAAAACACCAGGATCACGCCAACAACCAACAAAATCGGCGCAAGCACCATCTTAACAGCAAAATTCATCTCTCCCTCCCTCTGCCGGTTGCGTCCCATCATGCGCGGGCTGGCGGCCTGGCGCAATAGTTTTGGGGAGCGATCAGGGGGGGGCGATGCGATCAATCCGGTTGACAGGGATGGCCCGCTTCGATTCAATGCCCATATAGGGGCAGACCGGCAGGTGTTGATAATTTGTTAACGCCGCCAGTATAGGCTGAACAAGCGCCGCAAAGGCGCACAAGGGAGAGCAGGGCGATGGATATATCTGAAAAACATGACGGCGTGGACACCCGCTATATTTTCAAGGCTATGATTGGCCTCAGCTTCGCGGCCCTCGTCCTGTACGGCGCGGCGGCGCCTTATCTTGGGCTGGAGCTGACGGCCGCCGGGCAGTACGTTGCTGCGGCGCTCGGCGGCGGCATCGGCGCCCTGCTGGCTATCTATTCGTGAATGCCGGCACATCTGTTCGCCTATCCGGTTGACTCGCATGGGTTGAACCGGTGGACGCTTGTGATGTTGCTCGTCTACCTCGGCGCAGCCTTCCTGATAAGATTTTTTCGGGATGACGGCCGGATCTATGGCCGCCACGAAAGGCGCGCCAAGGGCTGGATTGTCCATGTTTTTGAAGGGGCCGCCATGGCCGCATCCCTGACGGTTCTGTGGGGCGTGGTGGATCCGGCCATTCTGGAGATGCTTGGCGAAACCACCCCATATTTGATGATCGCCGGGGTCGGCGGCGTTTATTATTCCGTGGCCGCGCTGTTCGATTAGCCCTTCCCCCTTGCTCCACCAGCCCGGATATGCTGGGATTGCGGCGCAATAAAAAGGCGGGGCTAAAATGGATGATGACCCGATGGCTGCATTGTTCAGGGAAATGGGGGATGCGATAGGAATCACCCAGGCCATTGCCCTGGGCACTCAATTTATTCTATTGGAAGTTGTCCGGGAAATAGCAAAAACACAGCCCGATCCGCACGCATATCTGGCGGGCCTGTTCGAAAAGGTGAGCGCGCGCCTTGATCAGCGGCCTATCGAAGAAGAAAGCCGCCTTTCGGCAATGGAGATGCGCCGCTCTATTTCGACTTTCTTTTCGAAGGCTGCGCCAAGGGCATAGCATCCTCGGCGCGGCCCTCCATGCGGCGCATTTGCGCCGCCGTCAGGCAATGGCGGAAGATCGCCTTTCGCCATTCTTCGGGTTTGCATAGTTCGGCCTTTCCCTTGTCCGTATCCAACTCTGCCATTCCCGTACCCTCCCTTTGTCCCCCGAAGCCCAGCGAAGGGGGATGTCATCCGTTCTCTCGCCACGCCATGGCGTCTTCGCGAAGGCGGGCCATCAATAGCCGGTTATTTCTACCGGCGCAAATAAAATTTTAGTCACACTTAACTTTATGCTTGACTTAATTTTTAGTGTGACTGAATATTCTCCCCAACAGACGAACGCACCCCGCGCGGATCGGGTCAATGGAGAGGGAAATGGGTTGTCAAGATTGTGAGCGCCCTTATGGCGATGAACACGGGTTCCCGGACCTCATCATTCCCTATGACGCATGGCGGCGGATTTCACCATCCGGCGATGATGGCGGATTGCTTTGCCCAAGCTGCATCTGCAAGCGCCTGTTTGATGCGGGCCTTACCTGTGAGGGGGCGTTTATGTCCGGGCCGGTCATTTCTGTGACTGCCACGGTCATGAACACGCTGCGGCGCGTCGAGAATATTGAACTCGCCATCGAGGGCCGGAACAACCGCTGGTCCGGCATTGCTGCGGACCAGGATCAATCTATCCGGAAAGGCGCTTGCAATGATCGCACTTAGGCCTGCCGCCGGTTCCCTGCACGATATTCTCTTTCTCGATATTGTTGCGCTCTGTGCACTGATTATCATCGTGATAGACGATCCGGGCGCCGGGCTTCTTCGAGTGGATTGGCGTGACCTTGGACATGCTGATCTCCCCATCGGTTAGATAGACAGGCAAGGCTAACACGCACAACACTTTGCGAAAAGCGAAAATAGAAAGGACCCCGGCATGAAAACGCGCATTTACATCGTCAAGCCGCTCATCGATACATTGCAGATCGGGCTGCCCGCGCTGGTGGACGCACCCAGCGCGGGCCAGGCCACCGGCTATGTGGCCGGCAGGCTGTTCACTGTGTCCCCCGCATTGAAAAACAGGAGGCGGGAATGAAGGGGAATACACCCATGGGCGTAAAAGTATCATGCACAGAGAGCTTTGGGGCTTTCGATCTTCTGCCTAAAACATTAAGGCGGCGCCTATCAGACGCACCGTTTAATTTTGACGCCATTGGCGCGCTGGACTACTACAGGCAAAGCAGAGACCCCGGCGCGTTTATTAAAAAGCTGAACGCGCTGATTGAGACGAAGCTTAATCACCCTTTTCTAGGAACAGCCGCTATTTACGGCCCAGATCACCCGCAAGCCCGGCAGGTGTCGCCGTGAATAGCCCCTTCAACTTCTCGACCGGCGACACGCTCGCCCGCCTGATCGCCGATACAATCTGCCTGCTGATCATCATTGGCCTGTGCTGGTGGGGCTGGGGGATAACGCCATGACCGCGCTCGAACTCCGCAACGCGATACTGCTTTTGCAATGCATCGACGCAGATGAATTTTCAGATGAATTGTTTGAGGGCGTCTTTTGGGAGGATGCGGCATTGATGGCGGCATGGCGCGATTTCTACAAAGATCCGGTGAAATTCTTCATTCACGCCAGTGACGCGCATCGCAACGCGCTGTTCGCGATTATCCAGAAACGTCTAACAGTGAGGTCAACAAATGAGTGATCCGGCACAGGAACTTTTTGCCGCCGCCAATGTGCACCGCGACTTATGGCGCGCCGGGTTTGATGAGGGCCAAAAGCGCGTAAAATCCTGCGCCGGTATTATCCGTGAACTGTGCAATGTGCTTGATGATTTAGCGCCTGTCAACGGGCCGGATCGCAACGAGGCAGAGGCGCTGATCAAGCGCGCCGGCATTATTTTGAGCGCGATGAAAATTCCGGTGCCGGACGATTTAATGATCAGGGAGATGCCGCAATGAAAGATGATCAATTGCCACTCGCTCCCGGCGTCTACTTCGATCTGTCCGAGAATGTGTATCATTCAGATCCATTCGAACATATCAGCCTTTCGTCAAGCGTGGGGAAAACCCTGCTCGCCCAATCGCCGCTGCACGCATGGACCGGGCATCCGCGCCTTAACCCGGCATGGGAGCCGTCCGATCCGCGTAAGTTTGATCTGGCCAAGGCCGCACATGCGCTCATGCTGAACGACCGGCCCGAGCGCATTGCCGTGATTGACTTCGACGATTACCGCAAGAACGCCGCCCAGGCCGCGCGGGATGAAGCTATCGCCAACGGTCAATTGCCAATGCTGCTGGAGCAATATGAGCGTGTCATGGCCATGGTGCAGGCCGGACGTGAACAGCTTGTGCAGAGCGCGGATGGACGCGCGTTTCTGGATAGCGCCGCGCTGAGCGAGGTCACGCTTGGCTGGCTGGATCGTGGCGCCATGTGCAGGGCGCGCATTGATCGTCTGGCGGCGGATCATTCTATCATCTTCGATTATAAGACCACCAAAGCCAGCGCGCACCCGGACGGCTTTGGGCGCGTCGCCACCAGCATGCAGTACCGCTTTCAGATGCAGTTCTACCGGCGCGGCTATGCCGCCTGCTTCCCGGACAGGCCCACGCCGCAATGGCGCTGGATCGTCCAGGAGGATTATCCGCCCTACGGCCTGTCGATCATCGCGCCGGATGAGGCGGGCGAAATGATTGCCGATCAGGATGTGGAGCTGGCGCTCGCCATCTGGCGCGAATGCATGCAATCCGGCCAATGGCCCGGCTATCCGCCCGTGACGGCGGTTCTGGAAACGCCGGTTTGGGAACAGACGCGCTTCGAGCATGTCAAGCAGAGCCTTGGCTACCGCGATGCGCGCGACACCCAGGCCATCCGAGACCGGCTGTTCAAATGGTACGCGCCAATAAAGGACGGGGTGTGAAATGACCATCGCGTTCAAACCGGCGTTGCGGGAAAATGTCGGCCTGCTGATTGGATTGGCGGGCGGCACCGGCTCCGGCAAGACGTTTACCGCATTGCGGCTCGCGACAGGCCTTGCAGGCGGCAAGCCATTCGCGCTGATCGACACCGAAGCCCGGCGCGCGCTGCATTATGCGGACAGGTTCAAATTCGATCATGCGGAATTGAATCCGCCATTCTCCCCCGGATCCTATGCCGAGGCCATCACGGCAGCCGACAAGGCCGGTTATCCGGTTATCGTTGTTGACAGCATGACGCATGAATGGGCGGGCGACGGCGGCGTTCTGGATATGCAGGAGGCCGAATTAAACCGCATGGCTGGCGATAATTGGCAGAAACGCGAATCCTGCAAAATGGCGGCCTGGATCAAGCCAAAAATGCAGCATAAGCAAATGGTGCAGAGACTTCTTCAAGTGCGCGCGCATGTGATTTTGTGTTTCCGCGCCGAGGAAAAAGTTGAAATGGTCCGCGACGATAAAGGCAAGATGCAGATCGTGGCGAAGCAAACGCTGACCGGCCTGGACGGCTGGGTTCCGGTATGCGAAAAAAGCCTGCCGTTTGAATTGACGGTTTCGTTTTTGCTGACGGCGTCGCGCCCCGGCATGCCACTGCCCATCAAATTGCAGGAACAGCACAAATCTTTATTCCCGGCAGGCCAATTGATTGATGAAAATTGCGGCCAGCGCCTTGCGGCCTGGGCGCGCGGCGGTGTGGCTGCAAAGGCGGATGATCCAGCGGCACAATCCGGCGCGCAAGAATTCCCCAATACGGACGGTGTGCGGCTGGAAAAAGCGGCGGCATGGCTGATCGGAAAAATAAACTCCGCGCCGAACCAGGCGGTGATTGACCGGCTTTGCGCCAGCAACGCAGCCGACATTGAACGAATGCAGGCCACTATGCCTGAGCGCCACGCCGAAATCCTGAGCGCCATCGCAGACAAGGCGCACGAATTTCACACGCCGTCTTATGAAGGCGAATTGGGGGAGGGGGGTCAATGACGCAAGCCTGGCCGCTGCACTGGCCTGTTGGTTATCCGCGCACAAAGATACGCGAAAAATCCCGCTTCAAAACCAGCATCACTGGCGCGGTGAACAATGTGCTGGATGAGTTGCGGCGCTTTGGTGCGGATACCGGGCGCAAGGTTGAGCATGTGACAATCAGCTCCAACTTTTCACTATCAGATTCCCGGCCGGTAGATACAGGCGTTGCGGTTTATTTCCGCTGGGACAATATCGACGCCTGTATCGCAGTGGATAAATATATCTGGATTGAGGATAATCTACAGGCCATCTCCAAAGTGATCGAAGCAGACCGCACCAAGATGCGCCACGGCGGGCTGAACATCGTGCGGGCCAGTTTCCGGGGTTATGCGGCATTGCCCCCGCCAAAGGACGCCAGCGGGCAGTTGGCGGCTCCATGGTGGCAGACATTGGGCTTGCCACAAGACGCCACGCTGCCCCAGGTTGACGCCACCTATCGCGTCAAAGTCAAGGAATGCCATCCGGATAAAGGCGGTGATCCGGCGCAGTTCAATCTGATCGTTCAGGCAGTCCAGCAGGCGCGCGAAGCGCTGGGGGCGAAATAATGCCAGCGTTCAACTTCCAGCCGCGCTTCGCCGATCTTGTGGAGTCCGGCGCTAAGACGCAGACAATCCGCAAAACATGCCGCGCGAAAATCGGCGACACGGTTTATCTGTACACCGGCCAGCGCACAAAGCGATGCCGGAAACTGGGCGAGGGCGTGGTCACTGGCGTTCACTGGTTTCACCTCCGGCGTGACCGTGAATCTAGGCCATACATGCTGATAGGGTCTTTGCCGCTGACATTTTCGCATATGGATGACTTTGCGCGGCGCGATGGATTTCGATCAGCGCAGGAAATGGTTGATTGGTTTCAGAATGTGCATGGCCTGCCTTTTAACGGCTGGCTTATCAACTGGGAGTTGAGGAAATGACCGAGATGAAAGAATAATCACTCTTAAGGTTAAATAAATGACCGCTCACACCTACACCCTTGAAGAAGCCGCCAGCCTTTTGCAGGTTCCCGCGCGCACCTTGCGCAAGGTTCTGGATGAACATAAACTTTGCCGCAAGATCGGCCGGCATGTGCGGCTGACACAATCCGACATTGACGCCGTATTGGAGGCCAGCCGATGCCCCTCAGACTCCGCAAACGAAAAGGGTCGCCGCACTACTATCTGCGCGGGACCATCCGAGGCGTCGCTGTGGACGAAAGCACGGGCACTGACAGCAAGCCCGCCGCCGATGCGATCCGCATCAAGAGGGAAGCGGGGATCCTCAACCGTAGTATCCATGGCGCAGCATCGCAAACGGGATTCCTCGAAGCCGCTGTAGGCTATCTTGAGAATGGCGGCGAGCGCCGGTTTATGATCCCACTGCTGGATCATTTCGGCGCCACGCGTCTCTCGGATATTGATCAGCAGGCCATCGAACGCGCGGCCATCGCGCTTTACCCGGGGCGCGCCCCAGCCACCATCAACCGCCAGCTTTATACACCCATGAGCGCAATTATCGCCTATGGCGCCGGGCGCAACATGTGCGCGCCGTTGCGCCTGCGCCGCCCTCGTGAAACCATGAAGCCGGTGCGCTGGATGCGCCCGGATGAGGCCGAGGCGCTAATCGAAGCATGCGCCCCGCATCTGCAACCGCTGGTGATTTTTCTGCTGGGCACCGGCGCGCGGCTATCAGAGGCGCTCTATCTGGATTGGAGGGAAGTTGACCTGGGTGCGCGCCGGGTATGGTTCCCGCAGACGAAAACCGGCAAGGCGCGCGGTGTGCCGCTCAACAGCCGTGTGGTTGCTGCGCTGGCGGGCATTGCGCATCGGGAGGGGGAAGTGTTCCGCACACAGGCGGGGCGGCCCTACAGCGCGCGCCCAGGGGGCGGTGGGCAGATCAAAACCGGCTTCACTGCGGCATGCCGCCGCGCCGGGATAACGGGCTTCACCCCGCACGGCTGCCGCCACACCTGGGCGACATGGTTCTACGCCGCCACACGCGATTTAAGGGCGCTCATGGAACTGGGCGGGTGGGCGTCGGAGTCAATGGTGGTGCGCTATACGCACGTCAATCCGGATCACTTGCACGGGCTGGTCGAAGCCCTGCCATGGGCGCAAAAGCGGGAAATATCCGGGAAGCCGCGCGGGGCAAAAACAAAGAGCACTTACAAGTGATTGCATTTATTGATGTTTTAGAGCCGACCAGCTCGTCAAATGCGCCCTTGGTAAGGGAGAGGCCGAGAGTTCAATCCTCTCCC
>CAYGDL010000016.1:0-26427 GCA_964348545.1 uncultured Alphaproteobacteria bacterium
TCGGCGCGGGCACCATGGGCGGCGGCATCACCATGAATCTGGTGAATGTGGGCATCCCGGTGACTATCGTTGAGACCACACAGGAAGCGCTGGATCGCGGCCTGAAAGTGGTGCGCGGTAATTATGAAAACACCGCGCGCAAGGGCAAGCTGACGCAAGCCGATGTCGAGGCGCGCATGGCGCTGATCACCCCCAGCCTCAATCTGTCCGATCTGGCGAGCGCCGATATCGTGATCGAGGCGGTGTTCGAAAATATGGACATCAAAAAGGATATTTTTCAGAAGCTCGACGCCATCTGCAAGCCCGGCGCGATCCTTGCCACCAACACATCGGCACTGGATATAAACGCCATCGCGGCCATGACCAAACGCCCCGAATATGTTATCGGCACGCATTTTTTCAGCCCCGCCAATGTGATGAAGCTGGTTGAAGTGGTGCGCGGCGCAAAGACTGCGAAAAACGTCATCGCCACATCCATGGCGCTGGGCAAGCGCATCAACAAGATCGCGGTGCTGGCGGGCGTGTGTCACGGCTTTATCGGCAACCGCATGCTGTTCGCGCGCACCACGCAATCCAGCCGTATCATTCTGGAGGGCGCCGCGCCCGCGCGCGTAGACAAGGTGCTGACCGATTTTGGTTTCCCCATGGGTCCATTCGCCATGAGCGATCTGGCGGGCGTCGATGTGGGCTGGAATCCAAAAACCTCCAAGGGGGAAACCTTGCGCGACCGGCTTTGTGAAGCGGGACGGCGCGGGCAGAAAACCAATGCCGGCTATTATGATTACAAACCCGGCGACCGCACCCCCATCGCCAATGACGATGTGGTGAAAATGATCCGCGAATTCGCGGCGTCAAAACAGATCCGGCAGCGCGATGTTTCCGACGAGGAAATTCTCGAACGTTGCCTGATCCCGATGGTCAATGAAGGCGCAAAAATCCTCAGCGAAGGCATCGCCATCCGAGCCAGCGATATCGACACTGTCTGGGTGCATGGCTATGGCTGGCCGGTCTATCGCGGCGGGCCGATGCATTGGGCGAACGGCTTCGGCCTGGACAGGATCGTGGCGCGCATGCGTGATTTCGCCAAAGACGACGCAGCCTTCTGGCAGCCTGCACCGCTGCTCGAAGAACTGGCGGCGAAAGGCGGCGGGTTCAAATAAAACACGCCTGGCAGGCTGCTGAAAATCTTTCCGCGATCAAGTGGGGTCACGAAGTGACACCGCTTGATCGCGGGCGACTTTAAGGCCGCTGGCATGGGGGTGCCGAGGCTTATATTTTTTGCAGTCTGGCGGCGTAAAAACCATCCATGCCGCCATGTTCGGACAGATGGCTGGGCAGCGTGCGCAATTCTCCCCGCGCGGTGATCCATTCGGCCATGCCTTCCACTTCTTCAGGGCGTATCGGCGCCCGCGTGAATGGCGCGCCTTTCGCCAGAAAGGCTTCGATGCGTTCGGCGCCTTCTTCGGGTTGCAGGGAACAGGTGCAAAAAACCAGAATGCCGCCCGGCGCCAGCATGTCGGCGGCAGCCGTGAGCAGGCGGTCCTGCAAAGCCATCAAGCCATCAATTTGTTCCTGGGTTTTACGCCAGGAAATATCGGGATGACGCCGTATCGTTCCGGTGGCGGAACATGGGGCGTCAAGCAGCACATAAAGCGCCGGGCTGGCCGGTTGCCACTGGGTGGCGTCCGCCGTAACGCATGTGGCGGTCAGTTTCATGCGTGTGAGATTTTCCTGCACCCGGCGCATCCGCCTTTCCGAACGGTCAATGCAGGTGACGCTGGCCCCCGCCGCTGCAAGCTGTAATGTCTTGCCACCGGGGGCGGCGCATAGATCAATCACCTGCTTTCCCGACACATCCCCGAACAGGCGCACCGGCAGGCTGGCGGCAATATCCTGAACCCACCATTCACCTTCATCGAAACCTGGCAGTTCTTCAATCCGTCCACCCGTTGCGCGGCGCAGACTGCCCGTGGGCAACAGTTGCGCCTCCAGACGTTGCGCCCATTGGGCCGCATCGCGCCGCACGCTTATGTCCAGCGGCGGTTCATTCTGGTGTGCGGTAGCGATGGCGCGCGCCGTAGCTTCGTCATAGGCAATGCGCCAGCTTTCCCAAAGCCATTCCGGGGTGTTCAGCCTTGCGGCGTCCTGGGCGTCCAGTAACGCCTGCCCGCCCGACACGACCTTGCGCAGCACGGCATTGATCATGCCCTTATAGTGGCGGGCATCGGAATCCTTGTCCGCCTGTTCCACTGCATTGCTGACGGCCGCATGGGCGGCTGTGCCCAGAAACAATATCTGCGCCGCCGCTATGCGCAGAATATTTTGCGTCGGCCCCGCACGGGGCGGCAAGCGGCGGGTTTGATAGGTGCGCAAGACCGCGTCGATCTGGCCCATGCGGCGCAGACTGGTTGCGGCAATGGAGCGCGCAAAGGCGCGGTCACGCGGACTGAGTGCAGAAAATGGAGCTGTGCTGAATGCGGCGGCCAGCGCCTCGTCCAGTCCAAGATTGCGGCGCAGTACAGCTTGCAGCAACCATACCCCGGCTTGACGGGCCATCAGGCCTTGTTGATCTTTCATCCCCGGCTTTTAGAGATTTTTCGCGCCCTCTGCAATCTCCTGCAAGCGCGCAATACGGTTGGCGGTGGACGGATGCGTCGAAAACAGCGAATCCATACGTCCCGCATGCAACGGATTTATAATGAACATATGCGCCGTCGCAGGGTTGCGCTCAGCAGGCGCATTGTCGATCTGTTCCGCGGCGATTGACATTTTTTCCAGCGCCGACGCCAGCCAGAGCGGGCGGCCGCAGATCTCCGCCCCCAACCGATCCGCCTCATATTCCCGGCCGCGCGAAATCGCCATCTGAACCAGGGCGGCCGCCATCGGCCCGACCACCATCAACAGCAATACGCCGACAATGCCGAGCGGGTTGTTGCGATTGTCACCAGAAATCAGGGCGAAATTCGCCAGCATGGAAATCGCACCCGCAATGGTGGCCGTGATTGTCATGATCAAAGTGTCACGGTTGCGTATATGCGCCAGTTCATGCGCCATCACAGCCGCCAATTCCTGTGGGCCAAGCATACGCAACAGACCCGCCGTTGCCGCAACGCTGGCATGTTCCGGGTTGCGGCCCGTTGCAAAGGCATTGGGCTGTCCGCTGTCGATAATATAAATTTTGGGCATCGGCATCCCGGCATTTTCCGCCAGCAGACGCACCATGCGCACATATTCCGGCGCACTGGCTTCGTCCACCTCGCGGGCGCCATACATCCCCAGCACCATTTTGTCCGAATTCCAATAGGCGAAGGCGTTCATGGCCAGCGCCAGCAACAGCGCGATCATCATGCCCCCCGAGCCGCCCAGCAAAAAGCCAACGCCCAGGAACAGCGATGTCATGGCGGCCAGCAAAAGCGAAGTGCGGAAATAATTCATCCCAGTGTCCAATTGTTGTAGAAGACTGTACAGAAACTGTCGTTAGATTGAATTTAAGTGTCCCTCATCACATATCAAGGTGAGGCTGGCAATCATATCCGGAGCAGGGCCAATGGCCGATGAGATTGACACCCAAGCGCCACCGGCCAACCCACCGGCACAGGCCGGACTGCGTCTGGCTGTTGAAATCCCGGCCAGGAAGCTGAGCCCCGCCGCACAGCGCGCACTTGCTGAAGCCGCCGAACGCCGTCAGGCGGCCGTCATCGCATCCCCCGACCCTAAAGAAATCAACGGCCCCCAGGGCCCTGAACCCACCCGTTACGGCGATTGGGAACGCAAAGGCATTATCAGCGATTTTTAATATCAGGAAATGCGTCCAGGACGCTGACAGCGCAATGGCGGCGACAGCCTCTATCAGGTAGAAACCTGCGAGAGAGAAAACCGCGCCATGTTGCATTTCAACACATCACACCCCGGCAGCGAACCCGCTCCCGCAATAATTCCGGGGTGCGTCTGCACAGGGAGATTCTGCCTGAACGCACTTCTATTGAGAAAGTGGTTATTGAGACAGTGGTGTTAGCGGCCAAAATTTAGAGTAGCTCTAAGCTTTCGGCCTGCGGACCCTTCTGCCCCTGGCTGGTGGAGACACGCACCCGCTGCCCTTCCATGAGGGAGTTTACGCCCGCGCGTTCAACGACAGAAATATGCAGGAAGATGTCCTTGCCGCCACTATCAGGCTGCACAAAGCCAAACCCTTTAGCCGGATTGAACCATTTGACGATGCCTTCAGCGGAGCCGGTCGCAACCCCACCGCCGCCACCACCACCACCGCCGCTGCCGCCACCACCGCCACGCGGGCCGGAGCCGGAAGAGGAAGCCGCCGATCTGGGAACATCTTTAACGGAGAAGATATTTTCAATTTGCGGGCCTTTGCGTCCCTGGCCAACCTCGCATTCGATCATTGTTCCTTCACCCAGGCTGGCATATCCCGCCCGCTCAACAACGGATATATGAAGAAAGGCGTCGGGCGTGCCATCGTCGAAAGTAACAAAACCGAACCCCTTGGCGGGGTTGAACCATTTAACAGTAGCATTCGTCATGTGCACAAGATCCAAGCAAAAAGGGTCACTGTCTCATACAGTAGTAGAATTTTTTAGGCCGCGTATAGCTTTTTTTGCAACCTGACGCATTTCTTTCGGGTTCCGCTGAAATCCCGATGACCCTTTTGGGGGAAACTTCCTGGAAGGATATCGAGCGCATAGCTATTTCCCGGACAGAACAGGGGATATCCGGCTGATCGCATGCCGGGTTTTTTCCCAGTGAAATGGGCTTTTGACCAATTGCCACACGGCCCGAATGGAGGCCAGCGTGATCAGCCCCCAATATAGCGGCGTAAATATAATATCGATCAGCAGATCATAATGTCGGCGGCCCACCGCCCCGATTGCGGCGCTTAGCGCACTGACCCCCAGTCCAAGCATAAAGATCACGCTGTTTAAATATTTCAGATGTTCCAGCGCCTGTGGCCCGCAGGCGCAAAGCCCCACCACAAATATCAAAGCCGCAGCCGGCATGAACAGCGCCAGGATGACAGTGCCGCCGACGAATAACTGAAACCCAAAAAAGCCTCTGGTCCCTAATTGCCGCCACAGCAGCAAGGGCCGCCGCATATGCACCAGCCATGTCATCATATAACCTTTTTGCCAGCGGGTGCGCTGGCGCAGCCAGTTGAGATGACGGCAATTGGCTTCTTCCAGCGTGGTCGAGTCCAGCACCGCGCAACGATATCCCCGCCGCGCCAGGCGAAGCCCAAGATCGGCGTCCTCGGTCACATTATAGGGATCCCATCCACCCAGCGCGCGCAAAATTGCCGTGCGGAAATGGTTTGACGTGCCCCCAAGCGGGATGGGCAGACCCATCGCCTGCAAGCCTGGCAGCAGCCAGTCAAACCACATGCTGTATTCAAGCGTGAACTGCCGGGTCAGCCAGTTCTCGCGCGGATTATAATAGTTCAGCCGCGCCTGTAGACACGCCAGTCGTGGACCGTGGGCATGAAACGCCGCCGCCGCCTTGCGCAATTGATCCGTATCAGGAATATCTTCCGCGTCATAGATAACGACATGCGCGCCTCGCGCCAAAGCCAGCGCATAATTACACGCCTTGGGTTTGGTGCGCGGGGCCAGCGGCGGCACACGCAGGATCTGAAAATGCGCCGGGGGATGCAGCTTTTGGATAGCAATCAGGGTTTCCGCATCATCGGCTTCAAGCACAAGTTTGATATCCAACCGGTCCACCGGATAATCCAGACGCATTAACGCAGCGATCAATTGTTGTGCACTGCCGGGTTCATGGAACAGGGGTACAAGCACGGAATAGACTGGCAAATCCTGATCACTGAGTGCGGCGTCATCGGGCTTTATCGCACGGAGCCGCCATGCGGCAAAAAGCCCCGCCACCAGCAATTGACATCGAAACAGCGCCGTAAATGCAAAGAATGCGGCCAGCACCCAGCCCAGCGCCAGCACGGAAAAATCCGGCGCGACCAGAACCATCACGCATGAACACAGCATGAATGCAAACAGCCATATGCGCTGCGCGGTGCTGATCCCCGTATGGGCGCTGAATTGCTGCTGTTCCCAGGCCAGCCGCCAGGCGGCGTTTTCAGCGCGTATGAGGGGGTCATCCGCAATCGTAAAAACACGGTGCGCTTCACTATCCAAATAGCTGTCAGCACTAAATGGCCACAGAATGCCCGCCCGCCACGGTTTCATCACACCACCCTATATTATTATTATTTTTGTTGAGCGCTATCGAAGCTACATCGCCCCGTTCAGTGCATCACCCTGGAATTTCTATCGTGTCATGCGGTCGTGCCGGGCCTTCTACCCGGGCGCCAATCTCCCCATTAATTCCGTGCGACAGCCCTCAGGACGCAATCTTCAAACCTGACCCGTTTGCAAAGACGGATGCGTCAGTACGCTGAAATGACCGCTGTGTGGCGGCATCCCCGGCCGGTCAACTATATTGGCCCCGGCGGAGTAAATTCCCGCCGCCCAGGCAACCGCTTCAATAGCATGGGCGATATCGCGGGCGGTGTCAGAGAGACCGCCATCAAGGGCTTCCCACCGCAGTTTTTGTAATTGACCGCCTAACTCTGCAAGACGCTCTATCAATGAAGTGGCGGCTATGGGCACTATATCCCCCCGATCTTGATATTGGGCTGAGAACTAGATTATGAGTTATTATTATTTTTGTTGAGCGCTATCGAAGCTACATCGCCCCGTTCAGTGCATCACCCTGGAATTTCTATCGTGTCATGCGGTCGTGCCGGGCCTTCTACCCGGGCGCCAATCTCCCCATTAATTCCGTGCGACAGCCCTCAGGACGCAATCTTCAAACCTGACCCGTTTGCAAAGACGGATGCGTCAGTACGCTGAAATGACCGCTGTGTGGCGGCGAGTATCTCGGGGCTTACCTCGCAGCGGAATGGCACCCACTGTTCCCCCTCAATCAGGCTCGGCAGCCCCAAAGGATCGACAACCCACCCCATCTTTAGCAGTTTGGGAAGCCAAAAAATCTCCGCCAGGCCAACAATGGCTTCAAGCTCTTCTCCAACCGCCCACTCCATGCTGCCAATGAACAGATCTTCCAGCACAGGATTGCGGGCATCCGCGCGCCGCTTGTCCGGAATTACGAACAACCGTGTCCAATCCCAGACTTTGGGCGAATTCAGAAGTTCCCCGCGCAAAATCAGATGCGGAAAGACTTCAGAAAGCAGCGTTGGTTTGCTGGAGGGATTTAATCGTACACTTCCCGTAAATCCGCCAGAATCATCAACAGCAATGAGATAGACCGCATCCCTGGTGTCGAATTGATCGATTTCACGGCAATCCGGCCGGGCGATTTCTTTCCACCCGCGTTGTTCAACATAAATACGGTGCCGCCAGAGAAACATTTCTTCAATGAGCGCGGCATAGTCGGCAATGTTTTCATACGTAACAAGATGGATCATGGCCTGGCCCTTACAGAAATTATCCGGAAGTTATCTGGCCCGGATTATCCCGTACACCTGTGTGCGCCACACCCCCCCATTCAGGGGTATTTACAAAGTGATTTCACCCAATTTTATAGACATTGCGACTAGCTGGGCGCGGGACACAACATTCAGTTTTTGCATGGCGGTTTTGATGTAAGCGGCAATGGTCAGCTCCCTGAGGCCGAGAATTTCGCCAATCTCCCAACTGGTTTTGCCCATTGCGATCCATTTGACGCATTCGCGTTCACGCGGCGTTAACAGGCTGGAAAAACTAAAATTCACCTGCGTCGGCCCGGATAGCTCAACGAGCTTCGCATGAAAATAAATTGCCATCAGATGAACCGCGCCTTGCGCAGGGGTGGAGAGATCCGGTTCCAGCCCGGCAAGCGAGATGGCCCCATTCAGGCCCTCCAGGCTGCGCAGTGGAATACAAAGCCCCCGATGCATCTGCCAGGCCTTGGCCTCATCAAAAATAGCTTTGCCTGTGTCAAAAATTTTTCCCTGTTCCGCCAGCCTTTGCCATGTAAAGGGAAGAAAATTAGAGGTAAGTTCAAGAATTATCGGATCAAAGGCGGCATAGCCCCGCTCTATATAACGATTAAACCAGTCTTGAGGCCATGAATCCAGAACGGTGTTTCTTAAAGTCCGGCTTTCCCCAGGCTCCACCGTGGCAACCATATAATAATCAAACCCAAAATGGCGCGCCTCGATCGCAAACGCGGTCCTTAATCCTTTTACATCCTCCATATTGCGAATATGATCAATGAAATCGAACGCCTTCGAGACCGCCCTTCTGTTAGCCAGGGATAAATCCTGTGTTCCGTCCACGCTACAATCCGCCTTCTGTGAATGAGAACCCGTTCAGGTAGTTTTGCTGATCCTTATGAACATGAGATGGATTGCGGTTAAACACAAGAAGGTCAGGACGTTGCGTGTCAGATTTTCCCTATCGGCGTCACCTTCTTTAGCTTGACCGCATAAGCGGGCCAGACCAGGCCAGTGGCCCGTCATAAGTCTAATGCACCAGCTTGCATGGTTTGCGGGCCTTCGCATGGATATTGACACAGCCCCGCTGCACCGCGATAATCTGTCGCTTTCCGTAAGGTTTACTGCTGACGGTCCCACAGTTCGGGGCCGTCGCGTCGTTCAGGAGAGCGCATCATGATTACTCCGGTACTTCCCAGCTATGCCAGAACCGATCTCGCATTCGAGCGGGGCGAGGGCGCATATCTGTTCACAACTGCCGGTGAGCGATATCTGGACATGGGCGGCGGCATTGCGGTCAATGGGCTTGGCCATGTGCATCCGGTGCTGGTCGCCGCATTGAAGGCGCAGGCGGACAGGCTGTGGCACACCTCCAATCTGTATCATATTCCAGAACAGGAGCGGCTGGCGGAACGGCTGGTTGCCGCCAGCTTTGCCGATACCGCGTTCTTTTGCAATTCAGGGGCCGAGGCGCTGGAATGCGCGATCAAAATGGCGCGCATCTATCATTACGCCAATGGCAGCCCGGAACGCTATCGGCTGATCACCCAGGAAGGCGCGTTTCATGGCCGCACCCTGGCGACCATTTCCGCGGGCGGCAATGAAAAACATCTGAAGGGTTTTGGTCCCGCGGTGGATGGCTTTGATCACGTCCCGTTTGGCGATATTGCGGCGATCAGGGCCGCCATCGGCCCGCAAACGGCAGGCGTCCTGCTGGAACCGATACGCGGCGAAGGCGGCATCCGCGTGCTGCCAACGGCATTTATGAAGGAACTGCGCGCTCTGTGTGACGCCAGGGGCATCCTGCTGGTGCTGGACGAAGTGCAATGCGGCATGGGGCGCACCGGCAAACTGTGGGCCCATGAATGGGCCGACATAACGCCCGACATTATGGCGATTGCCAAAGCCATTGGCGGCGGCTTTCCGCTGGGTGTGTGCCTTGCCACTGAAAATGCGGCAAAGGGCATGACAGCAGGTACGCATGGCTCAACCTTTGGCGGCAATCCGCTGGCCTGTGCGGTGGGAAATGCCGTGCTGGATGTCATACTGAAAGAAGGTTTTCTGGAACAGGTCATTCAGCGCGCCAACCGGTTGAAACAGCAATTGGTCATGTTGCGTGACCGGCACCCCGGCGTGATTGAGGAAATTCATGGCGAAGGGCTGATGATCGGCATCAAATGTCGTGGCCTCAATACGGATTTGGTTGGCGCATTGCTAAATGAGAAATTACTGAGCGTTGGCGCCGGGGATAATCAGATAAGGCTGCTGCCACCGCTGAATATCGAAGACGCGCAGATCAGCGAGGCGATAGCCGCCCTCGATGCGGCCTGCGCAAAGCTGGACGCAAAGAAATGACCCGCACAAAAGCGCCCCGGCATTTTCTCGATCTGCATGTCCTGCCCGCCGATGAATTGCGCGCCATTCTTGCGCATGCCCATGTAATGAAAACGGGGCGCATCAATCTTGGCAAAGCGGCGCGGGATGCCTCCGCGCCGCTGAATGGCGAAGTGCTGGCGATGATCTTTGAAAAACCATCCACCCGTACGCGGGTGTCGTTTGACATCGCCATGCGGCAACTGGGCGGCCAAACCATTCATCTGGGCGGCGGCGACATTCAGCTTGGTCACGGCGAAACCGTAGCCGATACGGCGCGGGTTTTGTCGCGCTATGTGGACGCCATTATGATCCGCACCACCAGTCATGACAAATTGCATGAACTGGCCGCCAATGCGACGGTGCCGGTCATTAATGGACTGACCGACGCCACGCATCCCTGCCAGTTGATGGCCGATCTGATGACATTCGAAGAAAAGCGCGGGCCGATAAAAGGCCGCACCATCGCCTGGTGCGGCGACGGCAATAATGTCGCCGCAAGCTGGATTCACGCCAGCGCGCTGTTTGAGTTCGAGCTGCGCCTGGCCTGCCCGAAAGAGCTGGCGCCGGATGCAAATGCGCTGGCCTGGGCGCGCGCCCAAGGCGCGAAAGTGCATGTCCTGCATGATGCAGGCGCCGCAGTGGATGGTGCCGATTGCGTTGTCACCGACACCTGGGTGTCGATGGGCGACACCGATGCGGCTAACCGGCACAATCTTCTGGCGCCGTACCGGGTGGATGCAAAGCTGATGATGAAGGCGCGCAAGGATGCGATCTTCATGCATTGCCTGCCCGCGCATCGTGGTGAAGAAGTGACGCAAGATGTCATTGATGGGCCGCAATCGGTGGTCATTGACGAAGCGGAAAACCGTCTGCATGCCCAAAAAGGCATTCTATCCTGGTGCTTCGCCTGATGGTGGATGTCGCTGCGCAGGGAAGGCATGATTTTGTGCTTCCATTTGCAGTGGAAGGGGCGGATGTGCGTGGGCGCATCCTGCGTTTGGGACCACTCGTTGATCTGGTGCTGCGTCGGCATGATTATCCCGAAACGGTCTCGCGGTTGCTGGGCGAAGCCCTGACCCTTGTGGTGCTGCTTGGCGACAGTCTGAAATTCAGGGGATCCTTCAGTCTACAGACAAAAGGCGATGGCCCGGTGCCTTTGCTGATTGCGGATTATCTGGCCAGCGGCAATGACCAGCCCGGTCAGGTGCGCGGCTATGCCGTGTATGACCGGAAGGCGGATTTAGCCGGCTATGGCGATGATTTTGCCAGTCTTGTCGGCAAGGGCTATTTTGCGCTGACCGTTGATCCGGGCGCGGGCGAAGGCGCCGAGCGTTATCAGGGTATCGTCGCGCTTGAGGGCAACAGTCTGGCGCAATGCGCGGAGAATTATTTCCTGACATCCGAGCAAATTCCGACGGCCATTCGCCTGTCCGTTGCGCGCGCCTACAGCCGCCCCGAGGCCCGCCAGGCGCCCGATAACAGCAAGGGAAACTGGCTCTCCGGCGGCCTGATGATCCAGTATCTTCCCAAAAACCGCCTGGCGTCACGGGCCCCGGAAGATCCCGCCGAAGAACATGAAGACTGGCGTCGATGCCGTATTCTGATGCAAAGTGCAGCCGATGCCGAACTGGTTGATCCGGAGCTTGCGAATGAGCGGCTGCTATACCGTCTGTTTCATGAAGATGGTGTGCGCGTTTTTCCAGGCCGCCCGGTGGCGTTTGGCTGCCGTTGCTCACGCGACCGGCTGGCGGGTGTGCTGCTGCAATATTCACAACCGGTACTGGAAGAATTGTTGCAGGATGGGCATATCTCAGGCAGTTGCGAATTCTGCAATGAAACCTATCGCTTTACTCTGGCGGAGTTAAAACCGGGCCATGTTGCTGAACCCTGAACGCTTGCGGCGTGTACGCAATATTACGCTTGCCACATTTACATTTCTGTTTTGCGTGGGCGTCAGCACTGCGCAGGACGGCGCGCTCGACCGTCCGCCTTTGCTTCTTGCAGCGGAGCAGATCATTCTGGAAGAACGCTTTGTCGAACCCTATGCCGAAGAAGGCTATAATGTCACACCCGCCAGCGCCGTGCGGGAATGGGTGAAAACCCGTCTGAAAGTGGACGGCACCCCCGGTATTGTGCGGGTGATTTTGCTTGATGGGCAGATGCGACGCCAGGAATTGAAAGTAAAGCGTGGCCTGAAAGGCTGGTTTTCGGATGATCAGAAATATCGTTATGATGGCCGCATTCATGTGCGGGTGGAATATCAATCCTCTGTTGCCGGAGGCTATGCTTCAAATGCCGAGGCCCAGGCGAGCGGATTTTTCACAGTGCCGGAAGACGCCACCCTGAACCAGATTGACGAGCAGGTCTCGGCGCTGGCGCGGGATCTGATGCAGCGCACAGACATGGAGATGGAAAACGCCATGCTGCGCCATATGCCTGGATTGGTGCGCTAGCCCATAGCGCGGAGGACCGCCGGATATTAACCCTGACGCGCCTTGAAGCGGGGATTGGTCTTGTTAATCACATAGACCTTGCCTTTGCGGCGGACAATACGGCAATCTTTGTGACGAGCCTTGAGAGACCGCAAAGAACTTCTGACTTTCATCGAGCTGAACCTGTAATTTTGCGGTTGCCCGCTCCTGATAAGGGGCGGAACCTAGACTCAGGCGATAATGATGTCAAGTATCAGGGGATAGTCATGCAGCTTTTTATCTATGAACCGGCTTATCGGCGGATTCAGGAGCGAATCCACGCAATTTGCCCGCAAGTTCGCCCCCTGCTAATGACGCGCGATGGCATTATTATGCAGGATGGCAAGGCCATGAAGCCCGAAGACATCCGCCCCGATGCCGCCTGGATAAGCACCGATGTGTTTTTCAGCCCCGCCGTTAGGGAATTTCTGCTGCAACTGGTGAAAGGCCCGCCGGTAAAATGGCTGCAATCGGCCGCTGCGGGCTTTGACAATCCGATTTTCCAGACCCTGGCCAAAAAGGCGGAAATCTATACCAACAGCAATGGGGCGGCAAAGGGCATTGCGGAATTCATCTTCGCGAATGTGATCGACTATTTTCATCCCAACGCCGCGCGGCGCGCGACACAGGCCGCGCATGAGTGGAAACGCCTGGGGTTTCGCGACATTGCTGCTACCAACTGGCTGGTGATCGGCTATGGCAATATTGGCCAGGAAACAGGCAAACGCGCCATGGCGTTTGAGGCGCATGTCACAGGGGTTCGCCGGTATCCCACCGGCACAGAGCCCGCCAACGCCATGCTGCGCCCGCCCGACATCATAGGGGCGCTGCCCCGAATGGATGTTGTAGTCCTGACCGCTGATTCAAATGACAGCAACCGGCATATGGTCAATGGTCCGTTTCTGGCGGCGATGAAGCCGGGCTCCGTGCTGGTCAATATCGCCCGGGGCGCATTGATTGACGAAGCAGCACTTTTGCATAGTCTCGCGCGCGCCATACCCGAATGCGCCATTCTGGATGTGTTTGAAACCGAGCCATTGCCGATTGAAAGCCCGCTCTGGGATCATCCCCGGGTTCGGGTTACCGCGCATTGCGCCGCCTCCAGCCCCTTGATGGAGCCGAGAGGAGATGAAGTATTTTTAAGAAACCTCGCACACTATGTTGCTGGAGAGCCGATGGAACTGCGCATAGTATTTTCTTAACAGTGATAACTATATAGTATTAACTATCTGGAAGTGGTGGTAAGAAGTCGCACTGCCACTTTGAGTGATATATTCATGAAAATTCTCGCCGCAGACGATCATTGGGTTTCCCGCACCGGGCTTCGTCATTCCCTGTCGCGTCTGGCTCAGCCGATAAACACTTTTCTGGAGGCCAGCAGCTTTACCGAAGCGCGTCAAATTGCCAGCCAAAATCCGGATATGGATCTGATCATACTGGATTTATTGATGCCGGATGGTTCCGGATTCGAGGAGATTACGGCTATTTCCAGGCTGGCGCCTGCGGTGCCGATTATTGTCGTATCGATGGCCGAAGACCGCCAGGATGTGATGCGTTCTCTTGATGCGGGCGCGATGGGCTTTGTACCCAAATCCGCCCCCGGCGACACACTGCTATACGCCATAGAGATGGTCTTGCGGGGCGAATTATATATCCCGCCGCAAATTTTTGGGGTGGCCGGCAGCAATCAAAAAAGTTCCCCCCGCCGCGCCCATCCCCCCCTTGCCCACCTCAAAACATCGGCTGCAACCCTTGCGGCGGCGGCGCGCGTTCCAAACCTGACCCGACGTCAGAAGCAGGTGTTTCAATTATTGAGCCAAGGCAATTCCAATGCCGCAATCGCGAAACTTTTGGGCATTTCGGAACACACCATCGCCATTCATGTTTCAGCCATATTGAAAACCCTGGAACTGGAAAATCGCACCCAGGCCGCATTGGTCGCCACCAGCCAGCGAAGGCCTGATCAAAACTAAACCGGGAGGGCAACAGCATGGGCGCGCGCACAGGGGCGGAATATATTAAGGGGTTGCAGGATGGCCGACGCATTCATGTGAATGGCGAACTGGTGCGCGATGTGACGCAATATCATGGCTTTCGCGGCGTGGTGGCCGAGCTGGCGCGGCATTATGACCGGCATCATGAGGCTGAATCACGTGATTTGCTGACCTTTGCCTCGCCCAAGGATGGTTTGCGGGTCAGCAATTCGTTTCTGGCGGGAACGGACCGGGCATTGATGGAAGCGCGTGTCGCGGGCGACCGGGCGCGTTCGCAATATACCTATGGGCTGATGGGGCGGCTGCCGGATTTCATGAACGCCTGGGTCACCGATATGGCGATGGTGCCGCATGTGCTGGGCGCGAAGGACAAGAAATTCGCCGATAACGCCAGCGCCTATTACGCCCATTGCCGCGACAATGACGTCGCCATGACCCATACGCTGGTCGATCCGCAGATCGACCGCACCAAAGGCCCGGATGCGCAGCATTCCATGCGCATCGTCAGGGAAACCAGTGCGGGGATTATCGTCAATGGCGCGCGCATGCTTTCCACATTGGCGCCGGTCAGCGATGAATTGCTGGTCGGCCCGTTCATGCCGCGCAAGCCGGGCGAAGAGGCCTATTGCGCCGCCTTCGCCGTGCCAGTGGCCACGGAAGGCCTGCGCTTTGTGGCGCGCGAAACCTATGATCAGGGGCGCAGCCGGTTTGACCGGCCGCTGTCCGGGCGCTTTGACGAAGGCGATGCGATTGCGTTTTTCGATAATGTGCTGATCCCGTGGGAGCGGGTGTTTGTGGCGGGCGATATCCGCGCCTATAATTCGCTGATTGTCGCCTTTCCCGGCCATGTCGGATTGCAGGCGGTTATTCGCGGCACGGAGAAACTTCGCTTTATGACGGGCCTTGCCTGCAAGCTGGCCACGGTCAGCGGGCGTCAGCATATGCCGCGCTATCAGGAAATGCTGGGGGAACTGGTCGGCTATGTGCAGATTGCCGAAGGGATGATCACCGCCGCCGCCAACGAAACCCTGCGCCGGATTGAAGCCACCAAGGAATTGCTGGGCGGCAAGGCGGATTACAGCGAGACGTTCGAAGTCGCGCGCGGCGTGCATCCGTTCCACAGCTTTGTCGGTGGCGCGGCGATGCGGCAGTTTTTCCCGATGGTCAATACGCTGGTGTGCGATGTGATCCGGCGGGTGGGATCCAGCGGGTTTGTAATGACGCCAACCGAAGGCGATTTCGACAATGCGGAAATTGCTGCTTCATTGAATGCCGTGCTGGCCGGCCCCGAAATGGAAGCCCGCAAAAAAGTGCAATTGCAAAAGCTGGCCTGGGATGCGGTCGCCACCGAATTTGGCAGCCGCCAGGAACATTACGAAATATTTTTCAGCGGCGATCCCTATGCGGTGCGCATCCAGCAATTTGGCGCACCCGAACGTGGTCGCTGTGAATCACTGGTGGACAGGCTGTTGGGCGAGGGCGCGCTTTAATCCGTCCAACGGCCCTAACTTACCACGACCGTTGTCGCGGGCGCCTCGGCCAGAAAACGCACGAAGCGGTTATGTCCGTCCACGAGAATGACTTTGGGCGCGATGGGCTGGGCGCAGAGTTCAAAGCCCATGATGATGATCTGTTCGCCTTGGCCGATCAGATGCGCCGCCGCGCCGTTCATGCACATGGCGCCCGATCCGCGTTCACCAGCAATGATATAGGTTTCCAGCCGTGCGCCGCTGGTATTGCTGACAATCAGAACCCGTTCGCCCACCCACAGGCCAACAAGGTCCAGCAGGTCTTCGTCAATCGTGATGCTGCCGACATAGGCCAGATTGGCCTCGGTCACCGTGGCGTTGTGAATTTTGGAACGCATCAGCCAGCGCATGATGAAAACCCTGTATTCCTAGAGCAGCCTGCGATTAACCGGGGTCACCCTGTGCGCAAGGTAATCGCAGAAAGCTGCTCTAACAGTTTGAAAACGAGTGCAGTCAGCGCACATGTAAGTACGGCGCACGGGCCGCGCAAGTCGCGTTATATCCTGAAAACCGAAATAAAATCCAGTACGGTTTGCGTTAACCAATAACCCCCAGCGCTTCCGCCGCCGCCGTCTTGGCCCATTTATAGTCGGCCTTGCCGTTGGGGGCGCGTTTGACCTCGGGGACCAGAATGACATGTTTGGGCAGTTTGTAGCCCGCAATATGCTGGCGGGCTTCCTCAATGATAGCGCGTTCGTCAAAGCTGGCGCCTGCCTTGGTGCTGGCGACGGCGGTGACTTTTTCGCCAAAGCGATCATCTTTGATGCCCACGACCAGACAATCATAAACGGACGCATGGCGCTTGACGGCTTCCTCGACTTCTTCGGGGAAGATTTTTTCGCCGCCGCTATTGATGCAGGCGGAACCGCGTCCCTGCAGTTTGATAGCGCCATCGTCCTCGACCGTGGCGAAATCGCCGGGGAAGCTGTAGCGCACGCCGTTGATGGTGCGGAACGTTTTTGCGGTTTTTTCCGGATCCTTGAAATAGCCAACAGGAACCATGCCGCCCGCCGCGATCATGCCGCTTTCGCCGGAGCCGGGTTTTACCTCTTCGTCTTTGTCATTGAACACTTTGGTGAATTCGCCCATCTGGAATTTGGCAGTGTCGCTTGTGCTGGCGCGCGTGGTCAGCGACCGGCCCATGGAGCCTTCGGTTGAACCCATGGCGTCGATCAGGGACATGTCCTTGTGTTTCAGCATTTGCTGCTTCACTTCCGTCGTCCACATCACGCCCGATGAAATCACCAGGCTTAGCGATGCAATATCGTAGGGCTTGCCGGCGGCCGCAGCAGCATCCAGCGCATTGGACAGCGGCTTGGCGAAAGCGTCACCAACGATGATCAGGTCCGTAACCTTATGCTGCACCACCTGCCGCCACAGAAAATCAGGATCAAAATTAATATTGGGAATGGTGACCACACAACCGCCGATCATCAGCGGCGCAAATGCGCCCACCCAGATGCCGGTGCCATGCATCAGCGGACAGGCCGGGATAGAAACCGGCAGCGCGTTGGCCGCTTCCAGTTTGCGGATTGCGGCAATCATTTCTTCTTTGCTGGCCGGGCGCGGCAGGCCGCGAAAATCATAGCCCATCATCAGCCCGAAACAATGATCGCCCTGACGGTACATCACGCCCTTGGGCATGCCGGTCGTGCCGCCGGTATAGAGCATGTAGATATCATCTTCCGAGCGCTCGATACGCGGCATCGGATCACTGCTGGCGAGAAATTTTTCATATTCCACCGCGCCATCGATAATGGGTGATTGTCCGTCATCGACCTGAATCAGAAGTTTCAATTTCGGCAGTTTTTTGGCGACATTGGCGATACGTTCCGCCAGACGGCCATGGAACAGCACAGCCTCGGCGTCCGCATTCTCCAACAGGTAAATCAGCTCTTCTTCCAGATAGCGATAATTCACATTGATGGGCGACGCGCGCATTTTGAACGAGGCAAAATGAGCCTCCATATATTCGTTGGAATTATACAGATAATGGCCGATTTTCGAATCCGCCTTCAGGCCCGCTTTGGCAAACGCCCCCGCCAGTCTGGCGGCCCGCATATCAAACTCGGCCCAGGTCCGGCGATTGTCACCATGCACCAGCGCGGGGCGCTTTGGTATGGCGTCGGCAATGGTTTCCAGAACTGTGGCGTAATGATATTGCATCGAGATTCTTCCCTGATTGGCCTTTTTTAGTTGGGAAGATTATACCTCAAATTCCTTATCAGGAATAGAGGCCAGTTGCACCGCCAGGGCTAAGTCTTCGGGTTGGTTAATATTGAAGAACGGGTCAAAAGGCAGCGCCGGGTATTCCGCAAGGGCCACCCCATGGCGCGCGGTCCAGGCATCCACCTTGCGCATGTTTTCCCGCATCATGGCATGGCGCAGATCATCCGCCAGCGCCACAGGCCACAGGCCAAATACCGGATGCGCCCGCCCGCCAGACGCCGCACAGGCCAGTGGCAATTGTTTTTCCTTCGCGGCGCGGATCAGATGCGCCACAAGATCCGTTGGAAAAAACGGCGTGTCAGAGGCAAAGCTGACGACATGGGTACAGGACGGGCGCGCATCCCGCGCCCATTCCAGCGCAGTTAGAATGCCCGCCAGCGGCCCGGCATAATTTTCGATCGTGTCTGAAATTATTGTCAAACCTGTCCCCGTAAAACGGGCCGCATCGCCATTGGCGTTTAAGAGAAGCTCATCCACCTGCAGACGCGCGCGGGTGATGGCCCGGTCGAGCAATGTTCGTCCAGCCAGAAGACGCAGGCATTTATCGCCACCCCCCATACGGGTGGATTTTCCCCCTGCCAGTATAACGCCGGCTATTTTCGTCACCTGTCTCATTCCCATTACACCAATGAAATCCGGGGCCTAGACCGGGGCAATATTAACCCATTGCACCGCCTGAAATCTATGATTAGCATTTGCACAACGCCAAATAGCGCAAGGGCGCTGGGTGGGTTTTACCCCGGTTAGACTCTTGCCGAACCCTGTGAGGAGGGACCACCCTGTGACGAATGTTGATATTCATATTAAAGGCGGCACCGTTGTTGATGGTGCGCGCACCCCGCGTTTCAAGGCCGATGTCTGGATCAAGGACGGTAAAATCTTACAGATAGGCGGCGCGTCTCCCGGTGCGGCTAAAAAAACCATTGACGCCGCCGGGCTGATTGTCGCGCCGGGCTTTGTTGATCTGCATACGCATTATGATGCGCAAATCCGCTGGGACCCGTATTGCTCGATTTCCGGCTGGCACGGCGTGACCTCGGTGGTGCTGGGTAATTGCGGCTTCGGCTTTGTCCCAGTGAAACCGGCGGAACGCGAACGCTCCATGCTGATGATGACCCGCACCGAAGCCATCCCGTTTGAATCGATGAAAGCGGGCATGCAATGGGATTGGGAAACCATTCCTGAATATATGGATTCGCTGGAACGCGCGCCAAAGGGTGTGAACTGCATTCAATATCTGCCAACCACATCGCTGATGGTCTATGTGATGGGGCTGGAGGCGGCGAAAACCCGCCCGGCGACGGATGCCGAAAAGGCCGAGATGAAACGTCTGCTGCATGAAGGCATGGATGCGGGCCTGTGCGGTTTCTCGCTGCAACGGCTGGGCAAAGATTCGGTGCAGGCGGATTATGACGGCGGCCCGATGGTCACCGACACCATGTGCGATGCGGATATTCTCAATCTGGCTGAAGTGCTGCGCGAACGCGGCGAAGGCTTTATCCAGATCACGCAATCCACCGGCAAGATCAAGGACGATCTCGCCTTCCTGGAGAGACTGGCAGAGACAGCAGGGCGTCCGGTATTGCATAACGCCATCGCGCCATCGCGCAACGACCCGAAAGTGCATCAGCGCAGTCTGGCCTGGCTGGAAAAAGTGCGCGCCAAGGGCCTGCCGATCTATGGCCAGACCGCGACCGTGCGCACCGGTTTTGCCTATACTCTGGAAAACTGGAACCTGTATGATTCAAGCCGCGCCTGGCGCAAGCTCACCACGGGCACCCGTGAGGAAAAGCTTGAAAAGATGAAAGACCTTTCCCTGCGCGATGCGTTAAAGGCGGAATTTGACAGCGCCAATCGCAAGCTGGAGATCATTCAGGCCGGCATTGGCGGCCCGATTCGCAACCTGATTGTGTCGGACGTGAATGGCGTCGCGGAACTGGAAAAATATCTCGGCAAATCGCTGAGCCAGATCGGCGCAGAAGAAAACAAACATCCCATCGACATCATGCTGGATTTTTCCATCATGGGCGATCTTAAGGTCGAGTTTCTCGGCCCCAATCGCGGCTTCAATGCAGACTTCATGGCCGAAATGACAACCGGTTCGGAATATACCTTCCCCGGCGTTTCGGATGGCGGCGCGCATACCAAATTCTTCACCGGCGGCGCATTCACCACCGACTTTATCAGTTGGCTGGTGCGCGACGAAAGCAAGATCACGCTGGAAGAAGCGCATTACCGCCTGTCCTCGCTGCCTGCAAAAGCTGCGGGCTTTGTGGATCGCGGTGAACTGAAAGTCGGACTTGCCGCCGATGTGGTGGTGTACGGATTAAATGAACTGGCGGCGGAGCCGGAATGGGTCGGCGAAATCGTGCATGACTTTCCCGCCAATGAATGGCGCCGGATAAAACGCGCCAAGGGCTATCATGCGATAATCGTCAATGGCGAAACCACTTTCGTCGATGGCGAATGCACAGGCGCCACACCGGGCAAATTGCTGCGCCAGGGGCGCGGATAGTCTATCCGGCTAAAATCCAGCGGCGGCTTTCGGGCCGCCGTTTTTTTTGCCCGATCTGTGAAGTTTTTTCCCCGTTGACAGTTTCCGCCTTTTGACGCACCGCAATATTATCCGGGAGGGTTCAAACAATAATCCGCCAATGGCGTTGTAAGCGATTGAAACTTCAAAAAATTATCTGGTCATCCCGGTGATGTTGCCGCCCCCGGACAGCCGCCCGCCTCAAATAGGTAAGGCCTCATTACGCATTGCGAATAATTTGCTTTTGCCGGAATCTATGATTAGCATTTGCACAACGCCAAATTAGCGCAAGGGCGCGGGGTGGGTTTTACCCCGGTTGGACTCTTGCCGAACCCCGTGAGGAGGGACCACCCCGTGACGAATATTGATATTCATATTAAAGGCGGCACCATTGTCGATGGCGCGCGCACCCCGCGTTACAAGGCCGATGTCTGGATCAAGGATGGCAAGATTTTGCAAATCGGCGGGACATCCCCCGGCACCGCGAAACAAACCATTGACGCTGACGGACTGATCGTCGCGCCGGGCTTCGTTGATCTGCATACGCATTATGATGCGCAAATCCGCTGGGACCCGTATTGCTCGATTTCCGGCTGGCACGGCGTGACCTCGGTGGTGCTGGGTAATTGCGGCTTCGGCTTTGTCCCAGTGAAACCGGCGGAACGCGAACGCTCCATGCTGATGATGACCCGCACCGAAGCCATCCCGTTTGAATCGATGAAAGCGGGCATGCAATGGGATTGGGAAACCATTCCTGAATATATGGATTCGCTGGAACGCGCGCCAAAGGGTGTGAACTGCATTCAATATCTGCCAACCACATCGCTGATGGTCTATGTGATGGGGCTGGAGGCGGCGAAAACCCGCCCGGCGACGGATGCCGAAAAGGCCGAGATGAAACGTCTGCTGCATGAAGGCATGGATGCGGGCCTGTGCGGTTTCTCGCTGCAACGGCTGGGCAAAGATTCGGTGCAGGCGGATTATGACGGCGGCCCGATGGTCACCGACACCATGTGCGATGCGGATATTCTCAATCTGGCCGAAGTGCTGCGTGAACGCGGCGAAGGCTTTATCCAGATCACGCAATCCACCGGCAATATCAAGGGCGATCTCAACTTCCTGGAAAAACTTGCCGAAACCGCGCAGCGCCCCGTGCTGCATAATGTGATCGTGCCGTCGCGCAAAGACCCCAAGGTGCACAAGCGCAGCCTCGACTGGCTGGCGCGGATGCGTGACAAGGGCCTGCCCATGTATGGCCAGACCGGTACGGTGCGTTCGGGCTTTGCCTATACGCTGGAAAACTGGAACCTGTATGACGCCAGCCCCGCATGGCGCGCCGTCACCACCGGCACGTTTGAAGAAAAGCTGGACAAGATGAAGGACCCGACGCTTCGCAAGAACCTGAAAGGCGAATATGAAAGCGCCAATCGCAAGCTTGAGATTATTCAGGCTGGCGTCGGCGGCCCGGTGCGCACCCTGATCGTGTCGGGGGTCAATGGCGTTGCCGAACTGGAAAAATATGTCGGCAAGTCGCTCGGTGACATAGCCGAAGAAGAAGGCAAGCATCCTATTGACGTGATGCTGGACATGTCGGTGCAGGGCGATCTGAAGGTCGAATTCCTTGGCCCCAATCGCGGCTTCAACGCCGACTTTATGGCCGAGATGATCCTGGATTCCGAATATACGTTCCCCGGTGTTTCGGATGGCGGGGCGCATACCAAATTCTTTACCGGCGGCGCCTTCACCACCGATTTTATCAGTTGGCTGGTGCGCGATGAAAGCAAGATCACGCTGGAAGAGGCGCATTACCGCCTGTCCGCGCTGCCCGCAAAGGCTGCGGGCTTTATGGATCGGGGCGAGCTGAAAGTGGGCCTTGCCGCCGACGTGGTGGTCTATGGGTTGAACGAGCTGGCGATGGAGCCGGAATGGATCGGCGAAATCGTGCATGACTTCCCCGGCAATGAATGGCGCCGGGTTCAGCACGCCAAGGGCTATCACGCCATTATCGTCAATGGCGAAACCACCTTCGCCAATGGCGAATGCACGGGCGCAACGCCGGGCAAATTGCTCCGCCAGGGCCGGGGATAATTTCCCTGCCTTCTAACGTCTGGCGTTAAATAAATTTTTGGCGGCCCCGTATGAATGACGGGGCCGCTTTTTTTGCGGGCCGCTCAAAAATCTGGTCATTGGCATCCTGCCCGCATCTTCAGGCGGAATGCCCGGTATCAGGATAGGACCATCGGCATAATCCCACCTTCACAAAAAAAATCGCACCCGGATTTCTCTGGATGCGATTTATTGAAATGGAGACGACCGTCTCCCCCGGTCTTCGAAGACGCCGGTAATTTATTCGGCGGCGATTGTGGATGGCTTGCTGAACATGTTGATTTCTTTCAGCAGCTTGATGCCCTCTTCGGCGATCTCATCGCCAACCATCTTGTCGCCCTCGGCATGCAGTTCTTTCATGTCCACATAGGCGGCGTAATAGGGCGCGGTGCGGTCGGTGATGATGCCGGCCTTGACCAGGGTCTTGATCAGCACACGGAAAATGTTGGTGCTTTCCTGCATTTGCGCGCGGCGGAAATCGTTGGTGAAGGCTTCGATCATGGCGCCCTGCACATATTTCCAGTCCAGGCCAACCTCGGCGTAAATATGCTGTTTCTGTTCCGGATCGCTGAGGTTCAACAGCAGGGCGTTAAATACTTCCTTCGCCCAGTCCTCAATCGCGTCGCGTTCTTGCGGGCTGACGAAAGGAATTGTTTTGTCGGCCCAGATTTTGCCGAATTTATGATGGAAGGCTTCGTCCGTCATGGTCAGTTGCATCAGGCGCACCAGCACCGGATCATTGGCATATTGGAAATAGGATGCAAACACGCCCATCGCCAGACCTTCCAGAACCATCTGTAGACCGACGATTTTTTTCCATACAAGCGGGCTTCCGACAAGTTCAACCAGCAGGTTGCGCAGGAATCCGCCAACCGGCTCAGGCTTGCCGAAACGCGATTTGATATATTGCGTAAAGCCGGTGACGTGGCGGGCTTCTTCGCGGCACTGATTGGCGGCATATTCCTGCGCGCCGGGATCCAGCATGATGTGGCACAGGCTGGCCGACATGTTCAGCGCGCCCTGTTCGCCATGCAAAATCACCGAAATCTGATAATGCTGCAAGCGGTTGGACAGATAAATTTTCTGGCTTTCAGTTAGCTTGTCGACAGCGCTGGTCTGTAGTTCCGCCGAAAGTTTCGGGTTCACCAGATACTGGCTTTTCAGATCAAACGGCGTACTGAAATCAATATAGCGTTTATCCAGCGGATCCCAGAAATGGTCATGCGTGGCGGCAATGATTTTGTCGAATGCGGGTGAGCGCCTGCCATAGCGGTCGGGGTCCAGCATTGCTGGAAAATCATCTGCGCTTACGGTTTGAAAGGTTTCGTCCCTGCTAGTCATACCGATTCTCCAGATAGGGTTTATGGCGCGATTTGGAATAAGCGCCCTGTTTTGGATGATTGGGATGCCTTTTAACTTACAATATTGTTTATGTCAAGGTTGAAAATGTGACATATACGTCATTTTTTGTGAATTTGGTTTTATTTACTTGCCTGACAGGGGCAATGGTTATCTAATTGATCAAATGCGTATTTGGATTGGCAGCACACTGCTAACCGGCAGTTGCGGCCATAAGAAGAAGTCCACCGGAGCGGCCACAGGACGGCACGCCTATAGGGAGAAAACATCACATGTCTGAATTTGACACTCTGATCAAGGGCGGCACAATATTTGATGGTACGCGCGCGCCACGCTTTGTAGGCGACATCGCCATCAAGGACGGCATTATTGCAAAGATCGACCGGAGCGGCGCCATCAGCCCCAACCGCGCCGCCAAGATCATTGACGCCAAGGGCCTCAATGTCGCGCCGGGCTTCGTTGATCTGCATACGCACTATGATGCGCAGCTGATGTGGGATCCCTATCTCACCACCTCAAGCTGGCACGGGGTGACATCGGTCGCCATCGGCAATTGCGGTTTCGGCTTTGCCCCCGTGAAACCGGCCGAACGCGAACGCGCCATGCTGACCATGGAACGGGTGGAGGCCATTCCGCTGGCTACCATGAAGGCGGGGATTACGTGGAGTTGGGAAACCTTCCCGGAATGGCTCGACAATCTGGAGCGCAGCCCCAAAGGCATCAATGTGCTCAGCTTCGTGCCGATCGGGCCGCTGATGGTCTATGTGATGGGCCAGGAAGACAGCAAATTGCGCGAGCCGACCAGGGCGGAACTGTCTGAAATGTGCCGCCTGCTGGAACTGTCGCTGGAAGCGGGCGGCTGCGGCTGGTCGGCGCAGCGTCTGGGCGATGGCTACACTTCGGTGCAGCGCGATTATGACGGCACGCCGATGGCAACCGATCTGATGTCGGACAAAACTACCTTTGCATTTGCGGAGGTTCTGCGCCGTCGTGGCGAGGGCTTTATTCAACTCACCCAGGCCAAGGCCGACTTCAAGGCCGATCTGACCTTTACCGAAAAGCTGGCGGAAGTGGCGCAGCGCCCGATTCTGTTTAATGCGGTACAGATCAATAACCGCCACCCGCATCAGCATCGCCGCCTGCTCGACTGGGGCAAGCGCATGCATGAAAAGGGACTGCAAATCTGGCTACAGGGCATTACCACTGCGAACGATATGCGTTTTACGTTCGAAGATTTCAATCTGTTCGACGGCGATCCGGCATGGCGCGAAGTCACGCTTGGCACTGTCGCTGAACGCGCGCAAAAAATGCGCAATCCGGACTATCTCGCAGCCCTGCGCTATACCTATGACCATGGCAGTGCGCCACTGGTGTCCGGTCCCATCTCTGGTCTGGTTATCGAAAGCACCGTCAAGACCGAGAACAAAAAGTATGAAGGCGTGACCGTGGCCGAACTGGGCATCATGCGCGGCAAACATCCGATTGATGCGCTGATGGAACTGGTAACCGATGAAAATCTGGCAACCGTGATCTTTATCCCGCCGTTCAACAAAGATGTGGACTATATGCAGGAACTGCTGGATTCGCCCTATGTCATTCCGGGCGTTTCCGATGGCGGCGCGCATACCAAATTCCTCAGCTTTGGCCGCTATCCGACTGAACTGCTGAGCGATGAAGTGCGCAAGGGCATGATCAGCCTGGAAGAAGCGCATTACCGTCTGTCGGCCATGCCGGCAATTTGTGCGGGCTTTGTGGATCGCGGCACCCTGGTTGAAGGCGCACCGGCGGACATCGTGATCTATGATCATGACACGCTGAAAGTTCTGCCGTCTGAAGTCATCCATGATCTGCCAGGCAATGAATGGCGCCGGGTGGAAAAGGCCGAGGGCTATCGTCACATCCTGATCAACGGGACAGAGACCTTCACCAATGATGTCTGCACCGGCGCGATCCCCGGCAAACTGCTGCGCCACGGTCTGACTGAGGGCCGCTCCCGGCTTGTCGCCGCGCAATAAAACAGCTATATTTCAAGAAATTATGGGGCGCTCTCCGGAGCGCCCTTTTTTGTGACCAGGCTGTTCGGGGTTCCATATAGACTATGGTTATGCGGGGCGGATTTCGGCATTATACAGGCCGATTCGCACTTTTCGCGCAGCATGAGGGTAAGAGGTGACCAACGCGCTATATTACGGCGATAATCTGCGTGTGCTGCGCGACAGCATCGCCAGCGAATCGGTCGATCTCATTTACCTCGACCCGCCTTTCAATTCACAGGCCAGCTATAATGTCCTGTTCAAATCACCGGCCGGAAAATCCGCCGAGGCGCAGATTGAAGCTTTTGAGGATACCTGGCACTGGTGCGGCGAATCAGAGC
>CAYGDL010000017.1:0-26395 GCA_964348545.1 uncultured Alphaproteobacteria bacterium
GCCCTTCAATATGCACTTCTGCCCAGGCATGTCCGGCATCGCCCGGCGCTGTCTGGCTGGCATCCCACAGATAACCCGAAACATAGCGCGCCGGAAATCCCAGAATACGTGTGGCGGAAAGCAGGATTTGCGTATGGTCCTGACACACGCCGCGCCCCTGCGCCAGCGCCTGCGCCGCCGTGGTCGCGCTTACTGTTGCATCAAGATCATATTCAACGCGCGCGCGAATTCGGGCCATCAGATCATGGATGCGCGCAACCGGATCGCTGATGGATAATGATGCCTTCGCCAGTGCTTCAATCGCCTCGTCCGGGGCAGTGGCGGGCGTGCGGCGCAAAAAAAACAGTGGCGGCAATGTTTCCACTGCCTCCTGAATTATACCGGACGTATCTGTGGTTTCCACTTCACCTTCGGCAATGATGGCGGCTGCATCATGCATCGTGTCACGCGTCAGCATGTGTAATATATTGCCATATCCATCGACGGTAGAGGGTAGGGCGGCGCCATCCTCACTGACCACGCGCCAGGACATGACCCGCTGCCCAAGATGATGGTTCGGTTGGGACCGGATCAGTTGCGCCGTATACGGAACATGCTGATCGTACTGGTAACTGGTTGTATGCTTTATACGAATACGCATGGTGGCGACGGGTTCCGGTTAAGTCAGATATTGACGGGTGATTTCCTGGCCCAGCCTGTCGGTGTCTTCAATGAAGCCGGTCAGAAATTCATGCAGGCCCTGGTGCAAAATCTGGTCGATTGTTCCGTAACGCAGATAGGCGTCTATTTTACCGGCCTGCCGGTGGCTTTCGCCACGCACACCGCCATAGGCATTGGCGATCTGATCCAGATTTTGCATAAGCGCATGGTAACAATAAGCGAGCGAACGGGGCATTTCCGGTTTCAGGATCAATAATTCCGCCACCAGCCACGGCTTGACGCGGTCCCGGTAAACCCAGTGATAGGCGCGAAGTGCTGATACAGACCGCAAAATCGTCGCCCACTGGTAAAAATCCATGGTGCCGCCAATGGTTTCATATTCTGGCAGCAGTACATGATATTTGACATCCAGAATACGCGCGGTGTTGTCGGCGCGTTCAATCAATGCGCCGACACGGTTAAACCAGTAACCGTCATTGTGCATCATGGTGCTGTCGACGGCGCCGCCGAACAGCAAAGAGCGTTCTTTAATCCAGTCGAGAAACTTGTGCAGATTTTCCGGTGAAAAATCACTTTCGTCAAGCTCGGTAATATCCAGCCAGGTTGCGTTGATGGCTTCCCATGCGCTGATGCTCAGCGCTGTGCGTACGGTACGCGCATTGCTTCTGGCGGCGGCGAAGCAGGAAAAAATGGACGAGGGATTATTCCGGTCTCTGGTAAGATAGTTGATCACATTTTCCGGGCTCGCATGGTCATGTGCCGTGAAAAAATGATCATGGCATCCAGATGCGATAATGGCCGAGCGCCACTCATTGGCGACATCAGAACTTTCCTGTGGAACGGCGGACATCCGCAGTGCGACATCCAGCAGGCGCGCAATATTTTCTGCACGCTCCACATACCGCGCCATCCAGTAGATATTTTCCGCAGTGCGGCTCAGCATTCCCCCGTACCCTCCAGAATCCAGGTGTCCTTGGTGCCGCCGCCTTGACTGGAATTCACCACCAGCGATCCTTCGCGCATGGCAACACGGGTTAACCCGCCGGGAACCAGCCGAATTTCGCGCCCCATCAACACAAATGGCCGCAGGTCAACATGGCGCGGCGCCACGCCATTATTCACAAAGGTTGGACAGGTGGATAGCGCAAGTGTTGGCTGCGCAATATAGGTTTGCGGCGAAGCGCGTAACTTGACTGCAAATTCAGCGATTTCCGCTTTGCTTGCATGCGGCCCAACCAGCATGCCATATCCGCCTGAGCCATGCACGTCCTTGACTACCAGCTCGTGCAGATGCTCCAGCACATAGCGCAAATCCCCGGGCGTACCGCATTTCCAGGTGGGCACATTGTGTAAAAGGGGCTCCTCGCCCAGATAGAAGCGGATCATGTCAGGGACATAGGTGTAAACCGCCTTGTCATCAGCGATGCCCGCACCCGGCGCGTTGGCAATCGTGATGTTGCCGGCGTGATATGCCGCCATCAATCCCGGCACACCCAGTGTTGAATTGGGTAAAAACATCAGCGGATCAAGAAACGGATCATCAATGCGGCGGTATATCACATCCACCCGTTTAAGGCCGCACGTGGTTCGCATATAGACGATCAGATTTTGAACCACCAGATCGACGCCTTCAACCAGTTCTATGCCCATCTCATCGGCCAGAAACGAATGTTCATAATAGGCGCTGTTGTAAATTCCAGGTGTCAGCAAAACCACTTCCGGTTCGCCCCGGCAATTGGGAGGCGTCACAGAGCGCAGGGTTTCAAGCAGATCTTCTGGGTAATGCGACACCGGTTTTATGCGGGCCTTTTTGACAAGATCGGGAAACAGCCGCGACATTACCTCACGGTTTTCCAGCATGTAGGAAACACCGGACGGCGTGCGGCAATTATCTTCCAGAACATAAAATTCCCCTGGTCCAACACGCACAATATCGATCCCGCAAACATGCATATAGGCCCCCGCCGCAACGGTCAGGCCGACCATTTCGGAAACAAAACCCGGATTAAGCAACACAAGTTCAGCGGGAATTTTTCCGGCGCGGATGAAGTCCTGCCTGGCGTACATGTCTCCTACAAAGGCGTTAAGCGCCCGCACGCGCTGCTTGAGGCCACGCGACAGATAATCCCATTCGCGATAGTCAAGTACGCGTGGAATAATATCAAACGGGATCAATCGTTCCGGATTACCGCCTTCTGTATAAACGGCGAAGGTAATGCCAGTGCGGCGAAAGATGAATTCAGCCTCGCGGCGCTTTATCTCCAGCATTCCTTCCGGCGCGTTTTCAAGCCAGTCCCGGATCAGCCGATATTGTCTGCGGCACATTTGCGCCGGCCCCATTTCATCAAAGCTGACAGGCGTTTGATCGGACAACATGCCACCTCCTGGTAATAGCGCCCCCACAGATTATGACGAATGAAGCAAAATCCGCGCCATTATAGGTGATGCGTCCGCAAGTCAGCGGCTTTGGGTGTGCTCTGGCGGCTTTTGCTCACCCGTTACTTGGTAGCTGCCCTTATTTATTGCAATATTGCCCGCATCGGCGACTTAATAGGCATTCAGCCAGCGGGCCAGGGCGAATATAAGCGCCGTGAAAATTGTAACAGGGGGGTGCCGTAACCTTCGCGGCATGCTATATGCTGCACTTGGGCGATTGTCCCCCCCTCGACTAAATTGTAAGCATGAAAAACCCAGATAATACCAGCCGCACCGTTACCAGCCGGAATGACCGCGAAGCCCGCCAGGCGGAGGCTTTGCGCGCCAATCTGCGCCGCCGCAAAGCGTTTGCCGGTAAAGCCGCCGAATCACCCGAAACCGGGAAGCAGCCGCCGCCGGAGAAACCGAATGGATAGGCTGGTGGTGCGCGGTGAAAAACCACTATCCGGGACGATTCCTATCAGCGGCGCCAAAAATGCGGCTTTGCCGCTGATGGCGGCCAGCCTGTTGACCGCCGATCCGCTAAGCTTGCGCAACACCCCCGACCTAGCCGATATCACCATTCTGGGCGAATTATTGAGCGAGCACGGCACCGAGATCACGCTGCGCAAACAGGAAGGGATGCGCATTCTGCGCCTGACCACGCCTGAAATTACCAGTTCCGTCGCCCCCTATGAGCTGGTCGCCAGAATGCGGGCCAGCTTTCTGGTGCTGGGGCCGTTGCTGGCGCGCCATGGCGAGGCGCGCGTCTCCCTGCCTGGTGGCGACGCCATTGGCCACCGGCCCGTCGATCTGCACCTGAAGGGGTTTGAGGCGATGGGGGCGTCAATCTATCTGGATCAGGGCTATATCAACGCCAAGGCCGCGCATGGCCTTAAAGGCGCTGAAATCCGGTTTCCAACGGTATCTGTTGGGGCGACCGAGAATCTGATGATGGCGGCAAGTCTGGCGGATGGCGAAACCGTGCTGGAAAATGCGGCGCGCGAACCCGAAATCGGCGATCTGGCGCGCTGCCTGATCGCCATGGGGGCCAATATTGAAGGCGCTGGCACGGACACGATCCGCATCAAAGGCGTCGCCAAACTGCATGGCGCCGAGCATGAAGTGTTGCCGGATCGCATCGAAGCGGGAACCTATGCCCTGGCGGCAGCGGCGGCGGGTGGCGATGTCATGCTGAGCCATACCAGTCCCGAAGCCATCGAGGCGCTGCTTGAACTGCTCATCCAGGCGGGCGCGGAGATTACGCGCACGCCAGATAGTCTGCGTATCCGCCGCGATCCAGCCCGTCGCCTCAAAGGCGTTGACGCGATGACCGCGCCCTTTCCCGGCTTCGCCACCGATTTGCAGGCGCAGTTCATGGCCTGCATGACCACCGCCAGCGGCGCATCCATGATAAGTGAAACCATTTTCGAGAACCGTTTTATGCATGTGCCGGAACTGATGCGCATGGGGGCCAATATCAATTTGCACGGCGGCACGGCGCTGGTGCGCGGCGTGGATGTGCTGAAAGGCGCGCCGGTCATGGCGACAGATGTGCGGGCCTCTGTCAGCCTGATCATTGCGGGCCTGTCGGCGCAGGGTGAAACCACGGTCAGCAAAGTATATCATCTGGATCGCGGTTATGAACGCATTGAGGCCAAGCTCAGCGCCTGTGGCGCCGATATACGCCGCATTCGCGATTAGCGTGTTGGGAGATAAAGTGCGCAAACCTCTGAAACTTACTGCGCTGGACGTCGAAGATCTGGCGGTGATTTCCGCTTGCCTGCAGGATGCAATCGGGAGCGTTGCCGATACGGCCTATGAACCGAAGCGGCGGCGCTTTGCCATTATGCTCAACCGCTTCCGCTGGGAAAATGAAGCCACACCCAGTCTGGGCGGGTTTCTGGGCTTGCACACGCCGGAACGGGTGCGCTGTGCGGTGCATTTTGATGGGGTCACATCCGTGCGCCGCCGCAACATCAATCAGGCCAACCCGGAACAGCTGCTCGACCTGCTGGCCATTCAGGCACAAGAACAGCGCGACGGCACGGTGCGCATTCAGCTATTATTCGCCGGGGGGCCTGAAATGCTGCTGGAAGCGGAATGTGTGGACGGCTATCTGGAAGATCTCAGCCAGCCATGGCCGGCATCCGGGCGGCCGGAGCATTCCACAGAAGAGTGATCGGACCATGTCATGCCAGTAAGGCTGAATAGCAGCGCCGCAGGCTTTGAGAAAGCGTTTCTGGCGCTGCTTGCCGCCAAGCGCGAAACATCGCTGGATGTTAATCACACCGTCGCCGCCATCCTTGCGGATGTGGCTTTGCTGGGCGATGCGGCGTTGCTGGACTATACGGCGCGTTTTGACCGTCTCACGCTGTCGCCGTCCGGGCTTGCGTTCGGCGCGGCGGAAATTGACGCGGCCATTGCCGCGTGTGACCGCGCCGCGCTGGATGCGCTGGAACTGGCGGCGGCGCGCATCGAGGCCTATCACCGCCGCCAGATGCCCCAAGACGATTTGTATACGGATGCTATCGGCGTGCAGCTTGGCCATCGCTGGACGCCCATTGGGGCGGTTGGCATGTATGTGCCCGGCGGCACCGCGTCCTATCCAAGTTCAGTGTTGATGAATGCCATACCCGCGCGCGTTGCAGGGGTGCCGCGCCGCGTGATGGTGATGCCAACACCGGATGGCAATTATAACCCGCTGACCCTGGCGGCGGCGCGCCTGGCGGGGGTGCATGAAATTTATCGCATTGGCGGCGCGCAGGCGGTGGCGGCACTGGCCTATGGCACCGCAAGCATCAAAGCCGTCGATAAAATCACCGGCCCCGGCAATACCTGGGTTGCTGCCGCCAAGCGCCAGATATTTGGCGCCGTCGGCATTGACATGATTGCCGGTCCATCGGAAATTCTGGTGGTGGCTTCCGGCGCCAATGATCCGGCCTGGATCGCGGCGGACCTGCTGTCGCAGGCCGAACATGACATATCCGCGCAATCCATATTGCTGACTGATGACGCCGCCTTTGCCGATGAGGTGGTGGCGGCCATCGCCGCGCATCTGCAAACTCTGCCGCGCGCCGCCATGGCTGCGCAAAGCTGGGAAACAAACGGCGCAATCATCCTTGTACAGAATATGGATGATGCGCCTGCCCTGATTGACCGTATCGCGCCAGAACATCTGCAACTGGCGGTGGATGACCCGCACACATTCATGACCAGGGTGCGCAATGCCGGGGCGATTTTCCTGGGCCGCCATACGCCAGAGGCCATCGGCGATTATATTGCCGGTCCCAATCATGTGCTGCCCACGGCGCGCGCGGCGCGTTATGCCTCTGGCCTGTCGGTGCTGGATTTTATGAAACGCACCACGATTATCGGCTGCACGCCGGATGCGCTGGCCGCATTGGCGCCAGCGGCGACCACGCTTGCCCAGGCCGAAGGGCTGCATGCGCATGGGCGCTCGATCACGATCCGCCTTAATTCACGCAGCAAGACATGACCCAACAGGAACCGGTAAATCCCACGCACAAGGTTATCGATATCGTGCTGGATGAAGCCAATATTGTGCGCCTTAACGCGGATATAGATCACGAACGCCGGGTGGCGATTTTTGACCTGCTGGAAGATAATTTTTTTGAACCGGTCGGCAGCCCCTATGGCCCCTACCGGCTGCATCTGCTGATCGCCGATAACCGGCTGGTGTTTGATGTGCGGCGCGAAGACGATAGCGCGCTGGGCAAGGTGATGCTGGCGCTATCGCCGTTCCGGCGCATCGTGAAAGATTATTTTGAAATCTGTGACAGCTATTTTGCCGCCATCAAAAATGCGCCGCCCTCGCACATCGAGGCCATTGATATGGGACGGCGCGGCCTGCACAATGACGGCGCGGAACTGCTGCGCGAACGCCTGGCCGGAAAAATAGAGATTGACAATAATACCTCGCGGCGGTTGTTTACGTTAATCTGTGTCCTGCATATCCGGGCCTGAGCAACATGAACGGCGCGCATTCCTATCCAGCGCCCGGCCCGTTCGCATCCGCGCAGATGCCATCCGCGGTGCTGTTTTCGTGCAACTTTAATTCCGTGCGCTCGCCCATGGCCGAAGCGTTGATGAAATATCTGTACGGGCATATGGTCTATGTGGATTCGGTCGGCGTACGCGCACAGGCGCTTGACCCCTTTGTGGCCGAAGTGCTGGATGAAATCGGCATCGACATTGCTAAACACAAGCCAAAAACCTTTGACGATCTGGAAGACACCTCATTCGATCTGGTGGTGACGCTTACGCCGGAAGCGCAGCACAAGGCCATGGAAATGACGCGCAGCATGTCTGTTGATGTCGAATATTGGCCAACCCCCGACCCCACCGCCGCCACCGGCAGCCGCGACCAGATGCTGGACGCTTATCGCCAGGTGCGCGACCGCCTGATGGCCAAAATCAAGGACCGCTTCGGCCCGCTGGCGCCCGCGAAGGGGTGATCGGGTTAGCGCATATTCGTTCACCACATCCACTTTGCAATGTGGGAAATTATCTCAATCATTCAGCCGCGCTTTTCCCATGCCCCGCTTGCGTCCTGTTGCCAGTAGGTGACATCAAACCCGGCATCGCGCGCCTGGCGATAGCGTTTGCGCGCGGCCTCTGTCGCGGCTGCATCATTGCCATCGAACAGATCAACGGTGCGTTCAAACTCTGCCTGTCTTGCGCTGGCCGCGCCGTCCACGAGAAACAGAATATTCGCCTTGTTGTGGGGCGGACCGGAAGCGTCAAACGCCACGCTCAGCAGGATCGGCTGATGCTCCGCCTGGGCTTCGCCGGCAATGCCGTGCGGCAAAAAACTGTCATCGCGATAGGTCCACAGATGCGCATTCAGCGACTCCATGCGTTCTTTTGATCCGGAAAGAATAAGGCTGCGCCAGCCACGCGCCATGCAACGTTCCAGCAGCACCGGCAATACGGATTCCAATGGCCGACTTTGCAGATGATAAAACCAGACTTCGGTCACGGCGGAAAAATCACTCCTCGTAATTATCCGCAATCAGACGGTCCAGCAGGCGCACGCCATAGCCGCTGCCCCAGCTTGGCCTGGCGTCACTGGTCCAGGCGACGCCGGCAATATCCAGATGCGCCCAGGGCGTATCCTTCTCGATAAAGCGCAACAGGAATTGCGCCGCCGTGATGGACCCGGCACCCGCAGCATTCGAGATATTCTGCATGTCGGCGAATTTCGATTTTATCTTGGCGTCATACTGGCTGCCCATCGGCATGCGCCACACCAATTCACCCACGGCCTTGCCCGCCGCATCGATCTGTGCGCTAAGATCATCCTTGTTGCTGAACAGGCCGGCATAGGCGTCACCCAGCGCAATGGTGATGGCGCCGGTCAGTGTCGCCAGATCAATCACCACGCGCGGTTTATATTTGCGCTGCACATAGGTCATGGCGTCAGCCAGCACCAGGCGGCCTTCGGCATCAGTGTTCAGCACCTCGATGGTCTGCCCGGACATGGAGGTAATGATATCGCCCGGGCGTTGCGCGTCCGGCCCCGGCATATTTTCCACACAGGCCAGAACGCCGATCACATTGGCTTTGGCGCGGCGTCCGGCCAGTGCGGCCATGGCGCCGAACACCGCAGCGGCGCCGCCCATATCGCCTTTCATGTCCCCCATGCCCGCGCCGGGTTTCAGCGATATGCCACCGCTGTCGAAGCATACGCCCTTGCCAACAAGGGCGACCGGTGGTTTTTTGGATTTGGGCGCGCCCTTCCAGTGCAGCACGATAAGCTGGCTTTCTTTCGAACTGCCCTGGCCCACCGCCAGCAATGATCCCATGCCAAGCTTCGCCATTTGCGCTTCGTTCAGCACCTCGACCTTGAGGCCAAGTTTGCCGAGCGCGCGTGCGCGTTTGGAAAACTCCGTCGGGTAAAGCGTGTTGGCGGGTTCGTTGACCAGATCGCGCGCAGCAAAGACACCGTTCAAAACATGATCCAGCACCACATAGGCGGTTTTTGCCGCGGCGGTTTTTGCGCACATCAGAATGATTTTCGTCAGGCTGGGTTTGTCGCCGTCTTTCAGTCTGGTGCGATATTTATCGAACCGGTATGCCCGCGACCGGGCGCCGGCCGCCACATGGGCGGCAATCATCTCAGACTTCAGGGCGCTTTTGGCTATGTCGTCTATCGCCACCGACACCTGCTTCTCTCCGCTCATGGACAGCCGTTCAACAATCAGCGCGCCGATTTTTTCCGCTGACGCGGCCTTGATATCAGCGGGTTTGCCAAGCCCCACGACCAGCACCCGGCCGGCGTCAAGACCGGCGGGTGATAATAATTCCAGGCTTTGATCGGATTTGCCTTCAAAGCGTCCGGCCTTGATGGCGCGCGAAATGGCGCCGCCACATCTCTTGTCAACGTCCTGTGCGGTTTTACTTAATGCGCCCCCCTCTGTCGCCATGACAACCAGGGCGCCGGAACGTGGCAGGGAAAGCGCGGAAAAACTGATATTCATGATGGGTTTGCCCTTACAGCCGGAATCCCGGCCCCTGAGATGAAGAGATTACGCTTCGATTACCATATCCAATGACACAAAATATATCTAATCTCTGAATTATCCCGGTGATGGGATGGCTATTCGTCTGCCGGACCTGCATCTGCCGTGGCGGTCAGCGGTTCTGTCCGAAGATAGCGCCAGGCGAGCAACCACAGGCCTAATTCAAGAGTAAGCATGCCTGCATTAAACCGTTATATCATTACACAGATAGCCGGACCATTGGGCTTTTTCGCTTTCAGCCTGACGGGTGTCATCTGGCTGACGCAATCGCTGCGGCTGCTGGATGTCATTATCACCAAGGGGCAGTCGGCGGTGACCTATATTGCCTTTACTGGCCTGGTGATTCCGTCGGTTCTGTCGCTGACCTTGCCCGTCGCTTTCTTTTGCGCCGTGCTCTATGCCCTCTATCGGCTGTCCAGCGATCATGAACTGGTGGTGCTATCGGCGACCGGCCTGAGCGCGTGGGGTATTTTACGGCCATTACTGGCACTGGTGGGCGCAGTCATGGCCGTGGCCTATCTGATCAATCTTTGGTTGATGCCGATGGCCAATACCAGGCTGAAAGACCAGGTCATGGAGATACGCGCGGACCTGGCGGCGACACTGTTGAAGGAAGGCGCCTTTTCGAATCCGATTCTGGGTCTTACCGTCTATATCCGCGAACGCGAATCGAATGGCGACATGCGTGGCATATTGGTGCATGATAATCGCCAGTTGAATAATCCCATCACCTATATGGCGGAACGCGGCGCGCTGGTGAAAACCGGGGCGGGGCCGCGCCTGATCATGCTAAATGGCAATGTGCAGAGGCGCGCGGTGCAAAATGGCGGCGGCAACCTTTCCCTGTTATATTTTGACCGGTATGTCTATGACCTGTCGGAATTCATGACGGGTCAGGGGGTGCGCTGGAAGGAACCGGAAGAGCGTTATCTGAGTGAATTGTTTTTTCCCGATGCAACATTGGGCGACCAGACGCATACCGGGGAATTTCTGGCTGAGGCGCATCGCCGCCTGTCCGCGCCGCTTTATGTCCTGGCGTTCGCGCTCATTGCCGTGGTGGTGCTGTTATCCGGGCAGTTTAGCCGCCGGTCGGCTTTTTGGCGACCGGGCGCCGCACTTGTCATTGCGGTGACCATTCGTCTTGCGGGACTTGGCCTGGAAAATCTGGTTGAGAAAAATCCACTGCTTGTTCCGGGCCTCTATATATGGCCGCTGATTGTCATGGGTGGGGGGTTGTTTTTTCTGTCCGATGATGGACAACGCAGGATGCGGACGTTTCGCTCCAGACAATTAACCGCCGCAAATCAGAAACCGGGTTGAATAGATGCGGCTTTCGTGGACATTGTCACGTTATTTTGGCCTGCAACTGCTTGGCGGAATTGCAGCCATTTTCGTGCTGTTCATGGGGCTGATCTTTCTGGGCAGCATGGCGGAATTAATGCGCCGGACATCCGGCAATTCCGATGTAAACTTCAGTACACTGATGATGATGGCGGGACTTCAACTGCCCGCGCTGACCGAGCGCGCTTTGCCATTCGCCGTTATGTTTGGCGCATTATGGAGCTATATCCGGCTGGGGCGGAACCATGAATTGGTTGTCATCCGCGCCTCTGGCGTATCGGTATGGCAATTTCTGGTCCCGGGAGTTGCCATCGCGCTGCTGATCGGCATTACCGCCGTTGGCGTTTATAATCCGATTTCCGCCTCGTTCACCTTGCGGTTCGAACAGGTGGAGGCGAAATTTCTGCGCGGCCAGGCCAGCCTGTTGGCGGTTTCACCATCCGGGCTGTGGCTTCGCCAGGCCGATCCGCGCGGCCAGTCCGTCATCCATGCGCTGCGCGCTTCCAATCAGGGAACGGATCTGGAAGATGTGATCATTTTTTTGTATGAAGGCGGCGATACATTCGCCGGGCGCATTGACGCCGCCAGCGCCAAATTGCGTGATGGATACTGGGAGATGACGGATGTAACCCGGACCGGGCCAAACCAGCAGCAGCAATTTCTTGCTTCTGACCGGCTGGTGACAAGCCTGACGCTGGAGCGCATTCAGGACAGCTTTGCGTCTCCGGAAACCATGTCTTTCTGGGACTTGCCAAATTTCATCAATGTGCTTGAGGAAGCCGGTTTTTCCGCAGTGCGCCACCGCCTGCATTGGAATGCGCTGTTGGCCATGCCGCTGATGCTATGCGCCATGATCCTGATTGCGGCCACATTTTCATTGCGCGCCTCAACGCGTTCGGGCATTGCCATGGTGGTGCTTGGCGCGCTGGTTACTGGCTTTGTGTTATATTTTCTGACGGACCTTGCATTGGCGCTGGGGCGCACGGGCAGCCTGCCTGTGCTGCTTTCGGCCTGGACACCTGCGGGTGTCAGTATTTTGCTAGGCGTTAGTTTGTTGCTGCATCTTGAGGACGGCTAGGTGTTTTTTGGGCCACTATCCGATATGGAACTTCGGAGCTTTCGCGCATGGCTGATTGGCGGGCTGGCGCTGCTGGGGTGCGTCCATGGCCTGCCGTCGCTGGCGCAGGGGACTGCAAAACAATCTGTACACAATCAGGAGGCCATTCTTTTCCAGGCTGACAATCTGAGCTATGACCAGAATAGTGACACGATCACCGCCGAGGGACATGTAGAAGCCGCCTATGGCAAGCGGTTGCTGTTCGCCAATCGCGTTAAATACAATCAGACCACTGGAATCGTGACGGCTGTCGGCGATGTGGTTTTGACCGATCCGGACGGGTCCACCTTGTTCGCGGATCAGGCGCAATTGAACGATGATTTGCGTGACGGGATTGTCCGGGGCATCGGGATGCGAATGGCGGATAATTCGGCTATGGCTGCCAGCAGTGCAATCCGAAAGGGTGAAAACATCACCACACTGGACCACGCGGTTTATAGCCCGTGTAAACTATGCCCGGAAAAGGGCAAGACCATTCCGGTATGGCAGCTACGGGCCCGCAAGGTGACGCACGACAAACAGGCCAAGCGTATTGTGTACAATCATGCGTTTCTGGATGCATTCGGTGTGCCGATCGCCTACACGCCCTATTTTTCGCATGCCGATCCCTCGGTCAAGCGTGAGTCCGGTTTTTTGCCTCCAAGTGTCGGAAATTCATCGGAACTGGGCCGCAAATTCGAAATCCCTTATTTCTGGAACCTTTCGCCGTCACGCGATCTGACCCTGTCGCCGTTAATCACCAGCCGCGAAGGCACCGTAATGAAGGGGCTTTACGAGGAACGCAGCCAGCGCGGCCGATTTGAATTTGAAGGCAGCCTGACCCGCGTTGATGAACGCGATATCAACAGTAATAAAACCGGCGCGAAACAGACGCGCGGTCATGTCTTCAGCCGGGGGCGTTACGCCTTGAGTTCCAACGATATTCTGGGTTTTGATATTGAGCGTGTGACTGATGACACCTATCTGTCGCGATATAGTTTCACCGGCCTGGACACGCTTACCAGCCGTCTGTTTACGGAGCATAAATCAGGCCGCGATATGGGCACCGTTGATTTTTTAATGTTCCAGGGCCTGAACCAGGATGATGATCCCGGATTGACCCCAATGATCCTGCCGCTGCTGCATTATAGCGGAAAGACCGACCCGGATGCGGCTGGCGGGCGGTTCGGCTTTGATGCTGACGCGCTGGTGCTGCGCCGTCGCGACGGCCAGGATTCGCACCGCATCTCTCTGGATAGCGGCTGGCAGCGCAATTATGTTTCCGGGCTGGGCGAGGTCTATTCCATTTTTGCCAATCTGCGCGGCGATGCCTATTACATCGACGACATCGCCATCCGCAACGACAGGAACGATCTGACCGGCCGCCTCTTGCCGCAGGCGGGTGTTACCTGGCGGCTGCCCTTCGCCAATCGCACAGAGAGGCTAACTCAGGTCGTGGAACCCATCGCCCAGATGATTGTCAGCCCCTATGGCGGCAATCCGGACGATATCCCCAACGAGGATAGTGGCAGCTTCGAATTTGACAGCACCAATCTGTTCAGCCCCGCCCGCTTTCCCGGACGTGACCGGTGGGAAGGCGGACCACGGGCCAATCTCGGCGTGAAGTGGGGGGCCTATCGTGACGATGGCGGCTATGCAAGTGTGCTATTGGGACAGGTTTGGCGCATAAAAGAAGATTCGACTTTTGCCGCTGAAACCGGGCTGAATAATGAACGCTCGGATTATGTGGGCAGTGTCGCGATCAGCCCATCGCCCTGGTTTGAAGTGCTGCACCGCTTCCGGCTTGACCGCCAGGATCTGGGCTACCAGCGCAGTGAGGTTGATCTGAATGCGGGACCAAGCCAGCTTCGCATCGGTATTGGATATATACGCCTGGCCCGGGAATTGCGTGACGCGGCGCTGACCAGCCGGGAAGAAATTGCAGGCACCATGGTGGCCCAATTAAATGAAAATTGGTCATTATCGGGGTCTTCAAGGCGTGAACTGGGACAGAATTCAACGGTCGGAACCAATGCCGGCCTGTTTTATCAGGACGAATGCGTGATCTTCGGGGTCATTTATGACCGGCGCTATACCCGCGACCGCGATGTGCAGCCGTCCAGCTCGATTAATTTCAAAATCAGCCTGCTAAATCTGGGATAGGCCTGTCTGCCACATTAAACAGGATTGTTCATTCTGGCCGAAATTTGCGCTATAACGAAGTTCAATTTCCATGTGGCGCATCTAGCCCCTGTTAGATAAACCACAGGTCGCAGCGATTGGAGCAGTCAGTAAAAAAATCATGAAGCTACTTAAAGTTCGCGTTAAAAAATGCGGGCGCGCGTTGCGGTTGCGCGTGGCGTTCGGCATTGGACTGCTGGCGGCAACGGTCCCTGTAGGTGCTGCGCTGACTCAGGAGGCGGTGGGGATTGCCGCTGTTGTAAATGATCAGGTTGTCTCGGCCTACGATCTGGAGCAGCGGGTGGCGTTGATTGTGTCGTCAACCGGGGTTGACGGTTCAGGCGAGGCCGGCAAGCGGCTGCGCGAACAGGTGTTGCGCACCCTGATTGATGAAAAGCTTCAGATGCAGGAGGCCAAGCGGCTTGAAGTTGTCGCGGACCCCAAGGAAGTGGATGAAACGCTGAGCGGCATCGCCGAACAGAATAGTATGACGACCGATCAATTACGCGAAACACTGGAGCGCAGCGGCGTGAGCATTGATTCGCTACTAACCCAGATACAGGCCGAAATCGCCTGGTCCGATCTGGTGCGTAAAAAGTTCATGTCCCGCGTCTCGCCCGGCGACGAACAGGTGGACGAAGTGCTTGCGCGCATGGAAGCCAATGCGGGACGCCCCGAATTTCTGGTCGCGGAAATATTTCTCAGCGTTGAATCGCCCGATGATGACGAAGAAGTGCGCCGCAGCGCCTTGCGCCTGGTGGATCAGTTGCAGCAGGGCGCCACGTTCAGCGCCGTCGCGCGCCAGTTCAGCCAGGCCGCCACTGCGGCAACCGGCGGTGATCTGGGTTGGGTGGCGGAAGGGCAGTTAAGCTCTGAACTGGATAAAGCGCTGAACGATATTCGTCCGGGTGATGTTTCCGCGCCTTTACGCGCCGGGGGGGGCTATTACATATTGCTGGTGCGCGACAGACGTTCGGCTGTGGGTGGCGGTCTGTCCGGGGTTGAAGTCGAGGTGCGTCAGGTGATGTTTCCCTATATTGACGAGCAACAGCCAGATAAGAGAATAACCATTCCCAACCCGACCCCGGCGGCTCCATTGGCCGCCAGCACCATTGCCAGGTCGAACAGGTCGATACCGCCCGGTCTGAATTGCGATGGCTTCCAAAAACTGATCGAATCTTTGGGTAAAAGCGTGCTTGGCGACGGGGGCAAAATGATGCTGGCCGATGTGCCGCATCTGTTTCGTGAAACCACCGGGAAAATAGCCATTGGCATGGTCAGCGAGCCGATACTTTCCCCCCAGGGGGTGCACCGGGTAATGGTGTGCAACAGGAAAGATTTTACGTCAAAGCTGCCGCCCCGCGATGTTGTTGAGGCGCGGCTAAGTCAGGAGGCGCTGGCGTTGCGCGCCCGGCGCTATCTGCGTGATTTGCGCAGAGACGCTGTTGTGGAGTTCCGCTAATCGTCGCGCTCTCCACCAAACCGGCAAATCCCATTGCGCTGACCATGGGAGAACCGGCGGGCATCGGGGGCGAGATTGCAGTCAGGGCCTGGAAAAATCGTAAGAAGCACAAACTGCCGCCGTTCTTTGTGATCGGCGATCCGCACTGGCTGGCGGGTGTTGATGCGAGTGTGGCGATCACGGAAATTGGTGAACCCCAGGAATGCGCCTGGCATTTCAACAAAGCCATTCCCATATTGCCCTTGCGCCTCGCCGCCGTCGCCATCCCCGGCAAGCCTGACCCGCGTAATGCGCAAGCGGTGCTGGATGCTATTCGCCTGGGGGTAGAGCTTGCGCAGAAGGGCGTCATTCGCGCACTGGTCACGAACCCGATAGAAAAAGCCGTGCTTTATGCTGCGGGCTTCCATCATCCCGGTCACACGGAATTTCTGGCGGAATTAACGGGTGCGACGCGGGCGCCGGTTATGATGCTGGCCTGCCCGCCAACGGCAACGGATCCCGGATTACGGGTGGCGCTGGTGAGCGTGCATGTTCCATTGGCGCTTGTTGCGTCAAGTTTGAGCAGTGAACGCATAATCGCAACCGCCCAGGCGGTGGCGCAGGCGTTAAAGCGGGACTTCGGCATCGCTCGTCCGCGTCTGGCGGTGGCGGCGCTTAATCCGCATGGCGGTGAACAGGGGGCGCTTGGGCGCGAGGAAATCGAGATTATTGCGCCCGCTATTGAACGCCTGCGCGCTGCGGGAACAGACGCGAACGGCCCGTTTCCAGCGGACACCCTGTTTCATGCAGAGGCGCGCCGCAAATATGACTGTATCATCTGCATGTATCATGATCAGGCATTGATCCCCCTCAAGACCATAGATTTTGCGCGCGGGGTGAATGTGACTTTGGGATTGGACATTGTCCGCACGTCGCCGGACCATGGTGTGGCGCTGGATATTGCCGGCAAGGGTCTGGCCAATCCAGCCAGTCTGATGGTTGCGTTACAGATGGCCCGCGACATTGCGCGCTTCCGCCATGCAACCTGATCGGCTGCCGCCGTTGCGCGATGTGATCGCGCGCTATGGATTGCGCGCCCGCAAATCGCTGGGACAGAATTTCCTGCTTGATCTTAATCTGACGGGCCGCATTGCACGCGCGGCGGGGGCATTGAATGCGTGCACGGTGGTTGAAATTGGGCCCGGCCCCGGGGGCCTGACCCGCGCTTTGTTGCAAGCGGGCGCAAAAAAGATTGTGGCGGTCGAAAAGGATGAACGATGTCTTGCCGCGCTGGATGAAATTGCGGCGGCCTATCCAGGAAGGCTTCAGATCATTGCTGCGGACGCGCTTGAGACAGAACTGGACGCCATCATAGCGGGGCCGGTCAAGCTGGTCGCCAATCTGCCCTATAATGTCGCAACGCCTCTGCTGATCAAATGGCTGACCCCTGACCGCTGGCCGCCGCAATGGGAAAGCCTGACATTGATGTTTCAAAAAGAGGTCGCTGAACGCATTACATCGCCTGTTGGCGGCAAAGCCTATGGCCGCCTGGCGGTGCTGAGTCAATGGCGATGCGACGCAGAGATGCTGTTCGACATTGATCCCCGCGCCTTTACGCCTGCACCCAAGGTGACATCGACGGTTGTGCAGATTACCCCGCTGGCCACGCCGCGCGCTGAAGCGCGCCTGGAAGTGCTGCAAACCGTGGCGGCGGCCGCATTCGGGCAGAGGCGTAAAATGCTGCGCCGCAGCCTGACGGTGCTGGGCGTGGATACAGCTCAATTACTGGAAAATTCCGGGCTTGCGCCAACCGCCCGGGCGGAAGAAATCGATATTGAAGGGTTTTGCGCCCTTGCACGGGCCTATCATAATCTGCGCCATATGCGCTAGACTGCGCCCATTCGTTAAATCATAACGCCTAGTGGAGACAGAGCATGAAACCCGACCTCATTGAATTCAAGGGGCTTGGCGGCCTGAAACTGGTCGCCGATTCCTACGGAACCCCCGGCAACCCGCCGGTGATGTTCGCTCATGGCGGCGGGCAAACCCGCCATGCCTGGGGCGGCACGGCAAAAATACTGGCTGAGCGCGGCTGGCATGCGGTGTGCCTGGATTTGCGCGGCCATGGCGATAGCGGCTGGTGCCCGGACGCCAATTACGCCATCGACGCCTATGCCGAGGATTTGCGCATCATATCGCGGACATTCGCCAAACGTCCGGTCTCGGTCGGCGCCTCGCTGGGGGGCATTTCCTCGCTGCTGGCCGAAGGCGAACATGAAGACCCGATTTTTTCCGCCGTGGTTTTCGTGGATATCAGCCCTCGCGTTGCAGAGGCAGGGGTTGAGAACATCCGCAACTTCATGAGCGCCAATATAAAGGAAGGTTTCGCCAGCCTGGACGAAGCCGCCGAATCCATCGCCAAATATCTGCCGCACCGGCCCAAGCCAAAAGACACCACAGGGCTGGCCAAAAATCTGCGTCTGCGCGAGAATGGCCGCTATTACTGGCATTGGGATCCGCGCTTCTTTTCCGGCCCGAACGGCCCGCGCGACCCGCGCCGCCCGGAGCGCCTGGAGGCCGCCGCGCAAAAGCTGACCTGCCCGGCGCTGCTGGTGCGTGGCCAGGCCAGCGACCTGGTGACACCGGAAAGCGCTAAGGCGTTTCTGGACCTGATACCGCATATGGAGTTTGTCGATGTCACCGGCGCCGGACACATGGTGGCAGGCGACAAGAACGACTCCTTCACCGATGCGGTCATGCAGTTTCTGAACAAACTATGATCTGACAGAGGGAGAGCAAGATGCCATTAGATGAAAAAAAATATCAACGCCTGAAATTTGATTGGCCCGCCGAGCGCGTGCTGCGCGTCACCATTTCACGGCCCGAGCGCCTGAACGCGCTGGACAAGATCGGCCATCGTGAAATCACCTATATCTGGCCGGAGATTGACAGCGATCCGCGCATCAATGCGGTGATCCTGACCGGCGAAGGCAAGGCGTTTTCCGCAGGCGGCGATTTCGAGATGATCGAAGACATGATTGATGATCACAAGGCCCTGCTGACCGTGTGGAAAGAAGCCCGCGATCTGGTTTACAACATCATCAATTGCAACAAACCGATTGTTTCAGCCATCACCGGACCGGCGGTTGGCGCTGGGCTGGTTGCCGCACTGCTGTCGGATATTTCCATCACCACCAAGAAAGCCAAGATCGTCGATGGCCACACCCGCCTTGGCGTCGCGGGCGGCGACCATGCGGCCATCATCTGGCCGTTGCTGTGCGGCATGGCCAAGGCGAAATATTATCTGCTGACCTGCGAATCGCTGGATGGCGAAGAAGCCGAACGCATCGGTCTGGTGTCGAAATGCGTTGGCGAGGATGAATTGCAGGACGAGGCGCTGCGCGTCGCCAGCAATCTGGCCAAGGGCGCGCAGGGCGCCATCCGCTTTACCAAGATTGCGCTGAACAATTGGCTGCGCATGGCCGGGCCTTCGTTCGATGCGTCCACCGCATATGAAATGCTGGGCTTTGCCGGTCCCGACGCCCGCGAAGGCGTTGCCTCACACCGCGAAAAACGCCAGCCCGTATTTGATCCGGATTGCCCGGTATAGCCTATTCCAACATGTCTTCCGCCCGAACAAAGGCAACATTGAGGGCGGCCGCCACGGCCTGATAGGTCACGCGGCCCCCCAGAATATTTAATCCGGCGCACAGATGCCGGTCGCGCCGCAAGGCTTCCGCGACCCCGTGATCCGCCAGCGCCAATATGAAGGGTAGTGTCGCGTTATTGAGCGCAAAGGTGGAGGTTCGCGCCACTGCGCCAGGCATATTGGTCACGCAATAATGCACCACATCATGTGTTTTATAGGTCGGCGCCGCGTGGGTGGTCGGACGCGATGTTTCCGATATGCCGCCCTGATCAATGGACACATCGACAAGTACCGAACCGCGCTGCATGCTCTGCACCATGCGGTCGGTAATCAGGCGCGGTGTGGCGGCGCCCGGAACCAGAACAGCACCCACTACCAGATCGGCCGTCATGATATAGTTTTCCAGCGCATCGACGGTCGCGAAAATCGTATTCAGGGTCGGGCCAAACTGCATATCAAGCTGTTGCAGGCGGTGCAGGCTTTTATCCAGAACGGTGACGGCGGCTTCCAGCCCCATGGCCATGCGCGCGGCGTTGGTGCCGACGACGCCGCCGCCAATGATGACGACCTTTCCCGCAGGTACACCCGGCACGCCGCCCAGCAGCGCGCCGCGCCCACCCTGTTCCATTTCCAGACAGTGGGCGCCAGCCTGGATCGCCATGCGTCCCGCAACTTCACTCATCGGCGCCAATAGCGGCAGGCCGCCATTCGCATCCGTTACGGTTTCATAGGCAATCGCCGTGCAGCCGGATGCGATCAGGGCGGCGGCCTGTGCCGGATCGGCGGCCAGATGCAGATAGGTGAACAGGATTTGCCCCTTGCGCAACATGGCGCATTCAGAGGTCTGCGGCTCCTTGACCTTCACAATCATATCGGCGCGGGCAAAAACCTCTGCCGCCGATGCGGCAATTTCCGCCCCGGTGGCGTGATAGTCTGCATCGCTCAGGCCGATGGCGGCACCCGCATTGGTCTCTACCAGAACCTTGTGGCCATGAAAGGTAAGCTCGCGCACGCTCGATGGGGTCATGCCGACACGATATTCATGCACCTTGATTTCTTTTGGTACACCTAAAAGCATCACGCATCCTTTCTATGTGAGAGATTTCAGAACCAGCCGGAAGCGTTGCGCAATACTGGTGATCTCGTCTTGACTTATGATAAGCGGCGGCGAAAGCGCGATAGTGTCGCCAGACACCCGCACCATCATGTCCTGTTCATGAAACGCCTTCAGCATTGCGCTAAATCCCCGTTTGCCCGGCGCATCGGCAAGGGGTGCAAGATCAATCCCCGCTGCCAGGCCGATGGTGCGAATATCTTCGACAAATGGCGCGTCCCGCAGCGCCTGAATGGCGTCGGCCCAGACAGGCTCAAGGGCAAGGGCGCGGGAAAACAGCATTTCTTCTGTATACAGATCAAGCGTGGCGTGGGCCGCGGCAACCCCCATCGGATGCGCGGAATAAGTATAGCCATGCATCAATTCGATGACATGTTCCGGCCCCTGCATGAAGGCGGCGTAAAGCGGCGCGCGCGCAAGTACGCCGCCCAGCGGGGCCGCCGCATTGCTAACCCCCTTGGCGAAGCACAACAGATCCGGGATCACACCAAAGCGTTCCGCCGCAAAAGCCGCGCCCAGGCGGCCAAAGCCGGTTATAACTTCGTCGAAAATAAGTAAAATGCCATGCCGGTCGCAGATTTGACGCAGACGTTGCAGATAGCCAACAGGCGGTGGCAATACGCCCGTTGACCCGGCCATGGGTTCGACAATGACGGCGGCAATGGTGCTGGCGTCATGCAAAGCCACCAGGCGTTCCAGTTCATCGGCCAGATGCGCGCCCCAGGCCGGTTGCCCATTGCTGAACGGCTGATGTTCACGCGAATAGGTGTGCGGCAAATGATCGACGCCCGCCAGCATCGGTCCAAAATGCTTGCGGTTATTGACCATGCCGCCAACGGAAATGCCGCCAAAGCCCACCCCGTGATAGGCGCGTTCGCGCCCGATCAGGCGGGTGCGGGTTCCCTCGCCGCGCAGGCGTTGAAACGCGATGGCGATTTTAAGCGCCGTATCCACCGCCTCTGACCCGGAATTGCAAAAAAACACATGATCCAGATCGCCTGGCGCCAGTGCCGCCAGCCGGCTGGCAAGCGAAAATGCCCTGGGATGCGCAAACTGGAATGGCGGCGCATAATCCAGTTCTGTCGCCTGAGCCTGAATGGCCGCGACAATGGAAGGCCGACAGTGTCCGGCATTGACGCACCACAGACCAGCAGTGGCGTCCAGAATATCGCGCCCCTCTGGTGTTTTGTAATACATCCCCGATGCGCCACTGAGCATGCGCGGCGCATGCTTGAACTGGCGGTTCGGTGTAAACGGCATCCAGTAGGCGGAAAGATCATTGATGGCGGAATTCGCCGCCAGTTTTACGCCCGGATTGTCCGACATGGCGCAGCCTTTATCCTGTTTTGGGAAGACCCAAGCCCGGCTAATGCGAAACGATGGCTTCCTCGCCTGTTACACCACCACAGGCGGAAAGCTGTGCAGTCAGGAAGGCAATTCGGTCCGCACGGCGTTGCTTCAGCGCATCCGTTTTGCACAATTCGGTCAGGATAGCATTACCCCAGACAATATGCTTGTTGGTTTTGCGAATAATGTCTTCCAGCAGTTCGATGGTAGGTGCATCGCAAATCTGATCGGTTTCAGAATTGAATTTTTCATAGACCTTGACCAGATGCGGCTTCAGCACGTCAAACACCCCGGACAGCTTTTCGATGCTTTGGTCGGGTCGTTCGGGGGCGGCAATTTCCTGAATGAAACTGGCAAATCCCTGATTGCCGACTTGCGAGCCTTTCTGTCCCACCTTGGTGCCGCAGCGCAGTTCCGGCAGGCGCTTGCCCAGCTCGTCCGCCGCCAGCGCGCCATCCCAGATGATCTTGCCCAGCCCGGTCTTGATTGGCAATTCAGGCACGGTGGCAACCCAGCCACCCAGCGTCATCATCGTCCATTCTTCGGCATAACGCCAGTTGCGCACCCGCAGCGCCACCGCCTCCACATCAAAGCGGCCATGCAGTTGACGCAGATCGGCGGGGATGTCAAACGCGGAATAGGGCGCGAACGTGGTGCGTTCATCCCGGCTGTCACCAGGATACATACGTATTTCAGCCATTATACTGCTCCCTATTCGGCGGCGTTCTGGGCGGAGGATGCCTGCGCCTTGCGGGCTTTATGGCGTTCCTTCAGGATGGCGACGGCCTTGTTCAGGGTGTCCTTGCTGGGGCCGCCCGCGCTTAAGGTCGCGATCTCGTCGATTTCGGCCTGGGTGAAGCCGGCATCCAGACGATCCCGTTCGGCAATACGGATGGCTGCGTCCGAGCGCGCGCTGCGCGCGCCGCCAAAGCTGAAGCGCTTGTCAACTTCGCGGCGGAAATCCTGGGTGCGTTTGAGATATTCGGGGTCGCCCCTGGTGAATTCCTTCACCCATTCACTGCCAAAACGCACATGGGTGATTTCATCGGCCAGCACGAAATCCATCGCCTGACTCATGGTTTCGTCGCCTGCCGCCTCGCCATAGCGGATCATGTCGCGGAACACGTCGCAGGCCAGCCCTTCCAGGCCGCGATTGACGCCCGCCACCCGCATGGCCGGGTCTTCCGAACAGGCGGCTTCGAACAGAAAGGTGCTTTCGGGATATTGGCCGATTTCGCCGCCGACATGCGCCAGAATTTTTTCCTGGATCTGCACATGGCGGGCTTCGTCCCAGGCCTGGCGGGCCATGTTCATTTTGAATTCCCAGGGGGCGTCGGGGAAATCCCACAGCGAGCGCGCAGCGCCTTCCAGCGCCTGTAATTCGCCAACCAGAATGCCATGTACACGCAGCCGCAGCCGTTCCATTAATTTGGGGTCATCGACACGGATGGGTTCATTCAGGATCACCAATTGATAGGCCGGGCCATATTCATCATAGAGCGGCTCGGCGGCAGTGCCACGGGTTGCGGCTTCAATCAGCGGATCAAATTTTTCGAACACGTCAACGACGGCGTCCACCTCATCGGGCAGCATCGACATCAGATTGTTTGCGGCGCTGTTCTGGCGGATAAAGCGGCTGTCACGGGCAAGTTCATCATAGTGAATAAAGCGTTTCATAGGATCCTCCACATGTGGCGTCGGTGACACCATTCAGGCGACGCCATCATAAGATGCGCAATTTGTGACTTATGCACAACATAGCGCATATATATTTCGAAGTTAATAAAATAAAGGCCACCCTGAAATCAGGTGATTTCAGGTTCGATCACTTCACCCCCGGATCGACATTATGAAAGCGCCTACGCCGCCGCCATCGAATGCGCATGCGCGGGCGGGGTCCAGAGGGTGCTCATCTGGCGCATGACGCGGCGCTCGGAGGCGTCCCAGGCGTCGCGGCGGTGCAGGGTGCCGAGTGTGTCGAACATCACCATATCGCCCACCTGCCAGTCATGCGCGTAAACATTATCGGGCCGGGTGGAATGCGCCGCCAGTTCTTTCAGCAGGGCGCTGCTTTCATCCTGCGGCATGCCGATGATGCTGCGGGTGATGCCCTTGCTGACATAGAGAATTTCGCGGCCCGTATCCGGGTGGCGCAAAATAACGGGATGCACAGCCTGCGGAATCGGCGGGCGCGCGACGCCAAGGCGCTCGTTGCGCAGTTTCTTGGCCTTGAAACTTTCGCGAAAATCCTCAGTGCCTTGCGGCGCGCCGGTAATCTGCAATTCCTGTTCGCCGTCTTTTGCGTATCCAGTAATGCTGTGATGCGCAAAAAGCGGGCGCAGCATTTCCTCCATCGCCTTTGGCAGGCTTTCAAAGGCTGCATACTGATTGGTAAAACAGGTTTGCGGCGGGCGTTTGACGGGTATTTCAACGGCTTCCAGAAAGCTTTCCTTGCCGACATGCGGCACATAGGAATAATCGGCATGCCATCCCAGCGAGGAAGAAGCCCCGGTGCCTTCGGCCACGCCATCCGCGCCAACCAGATTATTCACGCGCAAAATCTCCGCGACCGGATCAATATCGCCAAACCATTCCGATCCCTTGATCAGATTGCCGAAACGGGTGGCGAAGCCGACCAGCTCTTTATCCGTAGGCGTCGCATGTCCGCGAAACACCAGCACCTGATGCTGCTGCAATCCCTGCCGGATAGAAGCTTCATCGGCGCCGGATAATTCGGTTTTTGGATTCCAGCCCTGCACGATCGCGCCAAGCGGCGCATCCAGAGGTTTCACTTCTACCGCCATGGCACATGCTCCTCTATTTCGAGAAACCCCACTTTTTGCCATTCTTTGGGTCGCCCAGAATGACAAGAAGTGCGTTCTTCAGAAACCTGGAAGGCGCATGTTAGCGGGTGGGATGGCCGCTGTAAACCGGCCTATTCCAGCCCGGCCTCGATGGCGTCTTCGACGGTGCGCAGGCCGGGGCGCTTGGCGCTGACCATCACCGCCATATTGCCGGGGGCATGTTTGTTCTGCCACATTTTGGTGTGCGCCCTGGGAATGTCGGCAAACGGGAAGACTTCCGACATGCACGGATCAATGCGCCGGTCGATTACCAGGCGGTTGGCCTGGCTGGCCTGTTTCAGATTGGCGAAATGGCTGCCCTGAATGCGTTTCTGCCGCATCCATACAAAACGCGCGTCAAATGTCAGGTTATAGCCGGTCGTGCCGGCGCAAAACACCACCATGCCGCCGCGCTTGCACACCATGCAGGACACGGGAAAGGTCGCCTCGCCGGGGTGCTCGAATACGAAATCCACATCCTCGCCCTTGCCGGTAATGTCCCAGATCGCTTTGCCGAATTTGCGCACCTCGGTCATGTATTCGGCAAAGCCCGGACCGTTGACCTGGGGCAACTGGCCCCAGCAGTTGAAATCATTGCGGATGATGACGCCCTTGGCGCCCAGCGACATCACAAAGTCGCGCTTGCTTTCATCCGACACCACGCCGATGGCATTGGCGCCTGCGGTGGCGCAGAGCTGCACCGCGAACGAGCCAAGCCCGCCGCTGGCGCCCCATACCAGCACATTATGGCCGGGGCGCAGAATATGCGGCCGGTGGCCAAACAGCATGCGGTAGGCGGTGGCGAGCGTCAGCGTGTAGCAGGCGCTTTCCTCCCAGGTCAGATGTTTGGGGCGCGGCATGATCTGCTGCGCCTGCACCCGGCAGAATTGCGCGAAGGAGCCGTCCGGCGTCTCATAGCCCCAGATGCGCTGGCTGTTGGAGAACATTGGGTCGCCACCATTGCATTCCTCATCGTCGCCATCGCTTTGGTTGCAGTGCACAACCACTTCGTCACCTACCTTGCAGCGGGTGACTTTAGAGCCGACTGCGTAGACAATGCCCGAGGCGTCGGATCCAGCAATGTGATAGGGTTGTTTGTGAACATCGAACACCGACATCGGCGTGCCCAGCGCCGCCCACACGCCATTATAGTTGACGCCCGAAGCCATCACGAGCACCAGTACTTCCTGGCTGTCCAAAGTGGGGGTTTCCACGACCTCAAGCTGCATGGCCTGTTCGGGCGGGCCTTGCCTGTCACGGCGGATGGCCCAGGCATACATATTTTTTGGCACATGTCCAAGTGGCGGAATTTCGCCGACTTCGTATAAATCTTTTAATTCCTGTACTTTGGCTTTTGCTTGCGACATAGGGGGGGCTCCAGAGGGCGGGTTTGCCTAAAATTAAGTCATAATGCCTGATAAAACGCTTACGGCGATGCTGATTCAAGCGAAATTTTGCACCGCAACAAAGAATATGATATTTTCGTGAAATTATCCAGATTAATGGAACCTGCCCATGACCAACGTAAAAACGCCTGCAAACGCCCCCAAAAAAGACGCACCCTGGATTTTGCGCACCTATGCGGGGCACTCCACCGCCGAGGCGTCGAACATTCTGTTCCGCAATAATCTGGGCAAGGGCCAGACCGGCCTGTCAGTGGCGTTCGATCTGCCGACGCAAACGGGTTATGACGCCGATCATGTGCTGGCGCGCGGCGAGGTGGGCAAGGTGGGCGTGCCGGTGGCGCATCTGGGCGATATGCG
>CAYGDL010000018.1:0-26325 GCA_964348545.1 uncultured Alphaproteobacteria bacterium
ACCAAGCTGGATGTGCTGGACGGCATGGACGAATTGAAAGTGTGCACCGGCTATAGGTTGGATGGAAAGCTGATCGACTATCTTCCTGGTACACAGGGCGCACAGGCGCGCGTTGAACCGGTTTACGAAACCATGGAAGGCTGGAGCCAGAGCACTGAAGGCGCCAGAAGCTGGGCGCAATTGCCCGCCACCGCAGTCAAATATATCCGCCGCATCGAAGAACTGATCGAAGCGCCGGTGGCCATGCTCTCAACCAGCCCGGAACGCGAAGACGTAATCCTCGTACATGATCCGTTTACGGATTAATGGCCATAAATCTGGCTATCGCCGTAGGCCAGCCGTTCTCGAAAGTGCTAACCGGAAAACAGTCTATAAACGGTCACCGCGTTCAGGTGAAACAGGAATATCTGACTAACGCCATTCAATCACTCGCAGAACTGGTATCTCATCTTTAAAGACCCATCCGCGCTAGCGGGACGAACAGGATTTGATTATCCAGCCCGCCTTGTACCAGCCCGAAGGCGTAGTGCTCTGATATGACGGCATGGAGCTAGAGTTTTGAAATGACTGAAGTGTGGGAACGCGAGCGCGAGGATGGCTTTGTGATCAGCACGGAAGCGTCTCGCCTTGACATAAAATGGATTTCTGATTTTTTACAGCATGAGAGCTATTGGGCTAATATGGTGGATCGGACGGTTATCGAAAAATCGATCCGTAATTCAATTGCATTTGGCCTGTACGATTCGATTGGCAATCCTGCAGGATGCGCGTTGGTGATAAGCGACCGCGCGCGTTATGCCTATCTCAGCGATATTTTTGTGGATAGAAAATATCGGGGACAGGGGCTTGGGGTCTGGTTACTCAAAACTGTCATGACGTACCCTGAATTTGAGCATGTTAACCGCTGGGCGTTACGCACCCAAGACGCGCACACCCTATATGAAAAAGTTGGCTTTCGCCGTATTGGGGATGCTCAAGGCCGCGTCATGGAGCTGACGCGGCCTTGAGCTTTGTTAAACGTACGTACTGCCCTTCATGCCGGTGTCCAGATCCTGGCGCAGTTTCACATTGACCAGCGCGGGCTTGCCCGACGCGAAGGCGCGTTCCAGTGCCGGGCGGATTTCTTCCGGGCGCTCACAATATTCGCCATGTCCGCCCAACGCTTCAATGACCTTGTCATAGCGGGTATAGTTCAGCGTTGTCGCAATCATGCGGTTGGCGCCGTAACTGGCGGCTTGCGGGCGCGCCATCTGGCCCCAGGCGGCGTCATTGCCGACAATCCCGACGATGGGCAGATTAAAGCGCACGGCGGTGTCATATTCAAAACCGTTAAGGCCGAACGAGCCATCGCCATAAATGATCAGTACACGTTTGTCGGGTTTTGAGGCCTGGGCTGCCAGCGCGAACGGCATGCCAACGCCCAGTGTGCCGAGCGGCCCCGGGTCCATCCAGCCATTTTCACCGGGAATTGGCAGCACCTTGGAGGCCTGCGCGACAATATCGCCGCCATCGCCGATCAGGATCACTTCCTTGTCGTAACTGCCGAGGAAATCGCGCACTTCGCGGCACATGCGCAGCGGATCGACCGGGCTTTCATCGGAATTAAGGTTTTTCTCATTATCGGCTTCCAGCTTCGCCTCGATGGGCTTGAGTTCGTCGAGCCAGCCTGAGAAATTCAGGTGGATCTTTTCGCGGTCCATCATTTTGACAATGGAAGTGAACGATGATCCGATATTGCCGACAATGCCCACATCCGCCGAGCGGTTGGTGCCGATCAGCGTATTATCAATATCAAGCTGAATGATTTTGGCGTTTTTCGGAATCGAATTGCCGAAAGACAGGCGGAAATCCAGCAATACGCCCGCGCAGATAAATACGTCGCAATTTTTCATGGCGTCGCGGCGCGAACGGTTGAGCAGATAGTTTGATCCCGGCGGCACCGTGCCGCGCCCCATGCCATTGACATAGGTCGGGATATTGGTGCGGGCCAGAAAATCATTCAAGGGCCCCGAAGCGTTCGACCATTTCACGCTGGTGCCGGCCATCAGCACCGGGCGTTTGGCTTTGGACAGAATCTCCAGCGCCTTGCGGCAATCATCTTCATCCGGCAGCATTTGCGGGGTAGGGCGATAGGTCGGGAAGCGCACATCCTCAAAATTCGCCACCGTGCCCATCAGCACATCCATGGGAATTTCCAAAAAGGACGGCCCGGGATTGCCCGATGTGGCGTGGCGCACCCCCATTTCGATATAATCGGGAATGCGTTTGGTGTCATAGCAGGCGTCGGACCATTTGGTGATGGGGCGCATCATGCTCACACAGTCCATTTCCTGAAGCGAGCCCTTGCGCGCCGCGCTGAACGGGCCTTGCCCGCCGATCACCAGAATGGGAGAATTGGCGCGCCAGGCATTGGCGACGCCTGTCACCCCATCGGTGACGCCAGGTCCGGCGGTCAATACGGCGCAGCCAATACTGCCAGGGTTGAGCCTGCTCCATGAATCGGCGGCATGCACGGCGGCCTGTTCATGGCGCACATCAATGATGCGAATGCCTTCATCCATGCAGCCGTCATAGATCGCCATGACATGACCGCCACACAGGGTGAACACGCATTCAACCCCCGCCTGCTTCAGCGCCCGCGCCGCCAGTTTGCCGCCATGTATTGCCGTCATTTGTTTCTTCCCTGATTATGGTTATGCTTGGGACATAGAATAGAAGGCAGAGGCGGGGCAATGCAATCGCCCAATTCAATAAAACCGGAGGAACCTGCATGTTGCTGGATAAAAATCAGAGCTGTTTGATCATCGTGGACATCCAGGAACGCCTGGCCCCGGCCATGTTTGACGGCGGGCAGGAGGCCATCCGCAATGCCGGGATTCTAATGCAGGCCGCCCAACGCTTGGGGGTGCCGGTGCTGGTATCGGAGCAATATCCCCGCGGCCTGGGCCGCACCGTGCCGCAACTGGCTGAATTTATGCCCGCCAGCGGTCCCATCGAAAAGCTGGAATTTGCCTGTCCTGGCAATGCCGCATTCGCTGAAAAGCTTCATATTTTGGGCAGGAAACAGGTCGTGATAACCGGCATGGAGGCGCATATCTGCGTTTTACAAACGGCCCTGAAGCTGCGCGATCAGGGGCTGGCGGTGTTCGTGGCCGCCGATGCGGTGGCGTCGCGAAAACAATCCAGCATGGACCACGCCTTTGCGCGTGTCTCAGATGCAGGCGGCGCCATCATCACCGCCGAAATGGCCGTGTTTGAATGGCTGGAAAAGGCCGGTACCGATGATTTCAAGGTCTTGTCGAAGCTGATCCAGTAATTTTTCCCCTTGCCGGACAGGGAACAGGCACTTATGTAGAAAGGTAGAAAAATTTCTATCTTGGTGGAATTGTGTCCCTCAACATTAAAGATCCCGAAGCGTATCGCCTGGCCCAGGCCGTAGCCAGGGCCACCGGCGAAACCATGACCCGCGCCGTGAAAGTGGCCCTGCAAGAGCGCCTTGAGCGCCTGCAAGAAAATAAAAACAAGGTCTCTGCCGAGGAGTTACTTGCCATTGGCCGAAGTTGCGCCGAGCTTCTGACCGAGAGGCCGGTCGATCACGGTGAAGGCTGGTTATACGACGAGCATGGACTGCCCAGGTGATGGCCGAATGATCATCGACACCTCAGCACTGATTGCTATCCTGTTTAACGAAGCCGACGCTCCTATCTATGCCCGTGCGATTGAGCAGGCGGAGTCGCGCCGCATGTCTGCCGCTAATTTTGTGGAGGCCGCCATGGTTGCAGAAAAGTTCACCGGTGGCCGCGCGGGCCTCAGGTTTGATGCGTTGCTCCGTACCTCCAGAATTATCATCGAACCGTTCACCGTTGAGCAGGCGCATCTGGCGCGCCAGGCGTTTCTGGATTATGGCAAGGGGCGTCATGGCGCGGGGCTGAATTTCGGCGACTGTTTCGCTTATGCTTTGGCGAAATCCAGTGGCGAGCCGCTATTGTTCAAAGGCGCTGATTTCGCACTGACGGATATCACCCCGGCTGTGTGAAGCGGTGATCGCCTCATGAACAGACCCATTGTCATTCCGGGGCGCCCCCCACCTGTGTTGCGAAAGTACTACCCCATCAGCGCCCCATCAGCAGCCAGTAATCCATATCCAGAATAACGGCAGGGTGGTGGCCATCCTCGGTTGCGCCGGGAAAGTCGGCGCAGGGCTGATCCTTTGTGGCGAACAGGCGCACGCGCAGCGCGCCGACATCCCGGCGGCCGGGAATTTCCGCTTTATCCAGAATTTCCGACCATGCAAATACGGTATGTCCGGCGTAACATGGCGCCACATGGCGTCCGGCATTGATGGCGGCGATCTTTACGCCGTTGGCCAGCCCGTTAAAACTGAGCGCGCGCGCAAGGCTGATGACATGGCCGCCATAGACCAGACGGCGCTGCGCACCCCCAGTGTTAGAGTCGCTGTTCTGCATATATTGGTTGAAATGCACCTTGGCGGTGTTCTGGTACAACCGCGTCGCCATCATATGTTCGGCTTCTTCAATGGTCATGCCGTCCACATGGTCGATTTTTTCGCCGACATGGTAATCGTCCCACAGATGCTTCGATCCGGCGAGTTCGCAATTATAGTTGCTGAAATTCAGACCAGCGGGAATTGCAAGATCGCCGACCGCGACCGCGCTGCGAAGATCGGGCACAGTCGCCGCGCGCGTTGGCGCGGCTTCATCACGCTTGCGCACCATCACCCAGCGCGCATAATCGATCACCACTTCATGGCGCTGATTAACCCCGGTGCTGTGCACATAAACAATGCCGGATTTTCCATTCGACAATTCCCGCAACCCAATAACTTCCGAGCTGGTGGAAAGCGTGTCGCCCGCATAAACCGGCGCAAGAAAACGACACTCCGCATAGCCCAGATTGGCAACCGCATTCAGTGAAATATCCGGCACGGTTTTGCCAAACACGATATGAAACGCCAGCAGATCATCAATCGGCGCGCCCGGCAGACCCAGCGAGCGGGCAAATTCATCCGATGAAGTCAGCGCAAAACGCGGCCCGAACAGTGCTGTGTACAGGCTCGCATCGCCCAGCGTCACCGTGCGCGGTGTGGAATGGCGCAGAAACTGGCCAACATCGAAATCTTCAAAATAATTACCCGGATTGGTTTTGCTCACGCTGTGCTTCCTTCGTAGTGGCGTTGTCGAACTTTACATCCTATACCAACTATGATTTTTTCTGCGGCCAGTTTCATTGCCTCGCTGGAATTTATCGTGCTGAACGGGACCAGAACCAGCAATGCGCAATTCGTCAATCTGCTCTATCAGAATGTGCTGCACCGCTTTGTGTGAGCGGCCCGCGCGCCTCGCCACTCATCCGCGCATCCAGAATATTAGCGGGCGCGCCGGAAACACCCACAATATTCCGGCAACCGGATAGAAAATCAGTCGTATAAGGTGGTGGTCCGGCAACCAGGCCACTGCGATCTGAACGCAGATCATGGTATAGGCCAGAAGCCATACCAGCAGCAGGAACGAGCCTATAAGTTTGCGCTGCCGTAAAGGCATAAATTTTTTCCTGAAATTCAGGGCGGAAGGCCACTTCAATAGCGTGATAGGGCTGCACAAGCAACAATGCGATGCTATAAGCGCCCCATGAGCGACCTGCTGACCCCCGAATCAGAGATTACCGATACGCCGCTGGGTGACGCCCTGGCCGAGCGGTATCTGGCCTATGCGCTATCCACCATCATGCACCGGGCCTTGCCCGATGTGCGCGATGGGCTGAAGCCGGTGCATCGGCGGCTGCTCTACGCTATGCGGCAATTAAGGCTTGATCCGGCATCCGGGTTCAAGAAATCCGCCCGCGTGGTCGGCGATGTGATCGGCAAATATCATCCGCATGGCGATCAGTCGGTTTATGACGCGCTGGTGCGTCTGGCGCAGGATTTTTCCATCCGCTATCCGCTGATCGACGGCCAGGGCAATTTTGGCAATGTCGATGGCGATAACGCAGCCGCCATGCGTTATACCGAAACCCGGCTGACCGAAGTGGCGCAGGCGCTGCTCGAAGGTATCGACGAAGACGCGGTGGATTTTCGCGACACCTATGACGGCGAGGAAAGCGAGCCGCTGGTATTGCCCGCCGCATTCCCCAATCTGCTGGCCAATGGCGCGACGGGTATTGCGGTGGGCATGGCCACCAGCATTCCACCACACAATGTGGCGGAACTGTGCGACGCCATGCAGCATCTGATCAGGCATCCCAATGCGGGTGTGGAAAAGCTGCTGGATTTTATTCCCGGGCCGGATTTTCCCACCGGCGGCGTTTTGATTGAGCCGCGCGCCAGTATTCTGGAGGCCTATTCTACCGGACGCGGCGGGTTTCGCGTGCGCGCCCGCTGGGAAGTCGAGAAAACCCCACGCAGCGGCTATCAGATCATCGTCACGGAAATTCCCTATCAGGTGCAAAAAGGCAAGCTGATCGAGCGGGTGGCGGAACTGATCAACAACCGCAAGCTGACGCTGCTCGGGGATATCCGCGATGAATCGGCGGAAGATATCCGCATCGTTCTGGAACCGCGCACCCGCACGGTGGAACCGGGAACGCTGATGCAGCAAGTATTTCAGCTCAGCGATCTGGATGTGCGCATTCCGCTTAACATGAATGTGCTGGACAAAAATCTGGTGCCGCGCGTGATGGATTTGCGCGAGGTGCTGCGCGCCTTTCTGGAGCATCGCAAGGAAGTTCTGGTGCGCCGCGCGCAACATCGGCTGGCGCGCATTGTGCATCGTCTGGAAGTTTTGGACGGCTATATTATTGCGTTTCTGAATCTCGACAGGATCATCAGGATTATCCGCACCGACGATGAACCCAAACCCAAACTGATCCAGGCCTTCAAACTGACGGATATTCAGGCGGAGGCGATTCTGGATATGCGCCTGCGCGCCTTGCGCAAGCTTGAGGAAATGGCGCTGCGCCGCGAACATAAAACCCTGTCCGATGAACGCAAACTGCTTATGGGCCTGCTAAAATCCGATGAAAAACAATGGGCGCAAATTTCCGATGATCTAAAGGCGCTGAAAATAAAATTCGGGCCAAAGACTGCGCTGGGCGCGCGGCGTACAACGATTACAGACGCTCCGGTGATGGATGAAATTCCGCTGGAAGCGATGATCGAACGCGAACCTGTGACGATTGTCTGTTCGCAAAAAGGCTGGATCCGCCAGTTAAAGGGCCATCTGCCGCAAGACCCGGAACTGAAATACAAGGATGGCGATGCTGCGAAATTCTGGTTGCAGGCGCAAACCACCGACCGGCTGGTTCTGTTCGCCACCAATGGCCGCTTTTATACCTTGCGCTGCGATAAATTGCCGGGCGGACGCGGCCATGGCGAGCCGGTGCGACTGATGATTGATCTGGATAATGATCATGACATTGTGACCATCATGGTGCACGACCCGGAACGCGCCCTGCTGGTGGCGTCCAGTGACGGGCATGGTTTTATTGTAGCCGAATCCGAAGTGGTGGCGGCCACCCGCAATGGCAAACAGGTGCTGAATGTTTCCGGCGATGTTGAGGCGTTGGTCTGCACACCGGCCGTCGGCGATTCAATTGCCGTGGTGGGTGACAACCGCAAACTGCTGATTTTCCCCCGCGACGAAGTGCCGGTAATGACGCGCGGCAAGGGCGTCATTCTGCAACGCTACAAAGATGGCGGGTTGAGTGATGCGAAACTGTTTACGCTGGCGGATGGGTTGATCTGGCAGGACCGTTCAGGACGCCGGCAGAGCGAACAGAATCTGATCGAATGGACCGGCAAACGCGCCCAGGCCGGGCGATTGCCCCCGCGTGGTTTTCCGCGCAGCAATAAATTTTCCTGACGGCATCATTCAAATTCCACTTTGAATTCCTTGAATCCGTCCTGGCCCCAATACTGAACCATCAGTTTATAGCGTGTGCCAGCCTCAAAACGTGTGGCGTCCAGCGGAATAAGCAGTTCATCCTGGGAAAATTGTCCGGCAGGCAAACTTGCTTTCATTACGACCTGTGAACAGGTTTCTTCTGCGGGGGCCTGCACAAAATCGCCGTCTAGGCTGGTGATGTACCAGCGAATGATATTGCAGGGTGTTGGCACTTCTAGCTGCGCTGTTTCTTCGGTATTGTTTTTCAGTTGCAGGTTGATCGGAAGACTGACCGTCGCATTGCTTTTGGGAAAAACAATTTTTTCCGGCATCTCGATTTTTATAGCCAGAGGTGTATAGGACTCAAGCAAATCCGATTGGCCTATCGTATAGACCATGCCCACGATCAACGCCATCCACATCGCAGTGCGGTAAAACGCCTGCCGTGTGGCGTCATCCAGGCTCGTCCAGAATTTGCGTAAATTCATCTGTTTGCTTTTACTGTTTGAACCTGACCAGTTCGACTATTCCGCTAATTGAAACAATATGTTATTAGTTTATAGAGGCTGACACAAACGAATAACATCGTAGCTGAATAAGGCCGAACAACAGGCGGGGGGTACAGTCGTGGCATCATCATCAAACGCAGCCGAGCAGCCGCGCGGCAATAATCTGTTCACCGTAATTGCCGCATCTTCCATGGGAACAGCGTTTGAATGGTATGATTTTTTTGTTTTCGGTACTTTGACGGCGATTATATCCAAACAGTTTTTTTCGGGTGTGGGCGAAACGGCAGGATTCATTTTTGCCCTGCTGGCATTTGCTGCGGGGTTTGCCGTGCGCCCGTTAGGGGCGCTGGTTTTTGGCTGGGTCGGTGACAGGACGGGGCGCAAAAAAGCCTTTCTGGTTACTGTCACGATGATGGGCATCGCCACTTGCGCCATTGGCCTGTTGCCAACCTATGCGCAGGCGGGGGTAATCGCGCCAATCTTGCTGATCATCCTGCGGCTGGTGCAGGGATTTGCGCTGGGCGGTGAATATGGCGGCGCCGCCATTTATGTGGCCGAGCATGCGCCGGCGAAATGGCGTGGCCTGCAAACCGGCGCTATTCAGACATCGGCGTCTTTTGGGTTGTTTGGCGCACTGGGCGTTATTCTGGTGACGCGAACCCTGTTGGGCGAAGAGGAATTCACCGCATGGGGCTGGCGGATTCCGTTTCTGGTTTCGGTCGGGCTGCTGGGTATTTCCATATGGTTTCGGATGCGGCTGGAAGAATCGCCGCTCTATCAGCGCATGAAGGATGAAGGCCGCGCCTCCACCGCGCCCATCCGGGAATCGTTTTTTGAATGGCCAAATCTGAAACTGGTTCTGCTGGCGCTGTTTGGCATCATGATGGCGCAGGGCGTGGTCTGGTACACGGCGCATTTTTATGTTCAGTTCTTTCTGGATCGGGTGCTCAAGATTCCCGCACCCACCATCAACATGCTGATGATAGCGGTTACGGCGGTTAGCGCCTTTCTGTATGTGTTCTTTGCCTGGGCGTCGGACAAGATTGGACGAAAGCCTGTGATGCTGTTTGGCATTGGTCTGGCGGTGGTTTCATTTTTTCCCGCATTTCAGGCAATGACCGAGGCCGCCAATCCGGCGCTGGCCGCCGCCCAATCCACGGCGCCGGTAACATTGCATGCCGATCCCGCCAGTTGCGCGGTGCAGTTTGATCCGATTGGGCGCACGACATTTGCATCATCGTGCGATATCGCCAGATCGGTGCTGGCCAATGCCGGGGTAAATTATCACATGCAGGAAGAGCCTGTGGGCACGACGGCATTTGTGTTTATTGGTGATATGCGCATAGACAGTACGGACGCCAGCGCGCTGCAAGGCGAAGCACAGGCCGCCCTGCGCAAGCAGGTAGAGACAGGCCTGAAGGCGGCGCTGGTCGCTGCGGGATATCCCACGCAGGCCGATCCCGCGACTATTGACGTGACAAGGATTTTTTTCGTTCTGCTATTGCTGGTTGTCGCAGCGACGGCGTTATATGGGCCGCAGGCCGCCACACTGGTTGAGCTGTTCCCGACAAAAATCCGATATACGGCTTTGTCACTGCCATATAATATCGGCACCGGCTGGTTTGGCGGCTTTCAGCCCGCAGCGTCGTTTTCTATCGTTGCGGCGACAGGGGATATCTATAGCGGTCTGTGGTATCCGGTGATCATTGGCGCCATCAGTTTTATTGTCATGCTGTTCCTGCTGCCGGAAACAAGGGGCCGAAGCATAGACACCTAAATGTCCACACCCTCTGTTCCCGTATAGGTCTGCCAGCCGCCGGGGCCAAGCAGTTCCAGCGGACGGAAGCGGGATTTGTAATGCATCTTGCGGCTGCCCTCGATCCAGTAGCCGAGATAGACATAGGGCAGGCCCATTTCCGTAGCCAGTTCGATATGACGCAGGATCATATAGCTACCCAGGCTGCGGCGTTCCTCTTTGGGATCAAAAAAACTGTAGACCATGGACAGGCCATCACCAACCACATCGGTAATGCACGTAGCCAGCAGGCGACCTTCATCCTCGCCTTCGGGCTCACGTAATTCAAGCAGATAGGTGGTGATCGGGCTGTCTTCCACCATCATCTGATAATCAAAGGCGTCCATTGCCGCCATTCCGCCATCCCCATGCCGGGCGCTTAAATAGCGCCGCAGCAGATGATATTGCTCTATGGTTGCGGTGGTTCCGCCAAAGCCAAGCCGTAAATCCTGATTGCGCTTCGTTATGCGCGACAGATTTTTGCCTGGCGCAAAATCCGCAACCGGCACACGCGCCGAAGTGCAGGCATTGCAGCCGATACAGGCGGGCCGGTAGGCGATATTCTGGCTGCGGCGAAATCCCATATCGGCCAACGCATCATGCAGTCTTCCCGGTTCTTCGCCGGAAAGCCGCGTGAATATCTTGCGTTCCTCACGCCCGGCCAGATACGGACAGGGCGACGGCGATGTCAGATAAAAACGTGGAATATTTACTGGCTTGGTCACCTGGCGGACACCTCACAAATACGGCCCATTCTAACCCGTATGCAGGGGGGAATGCCAACGCCTTTTCGCGTCATCCAGACGGTTGGTTTAACCATGCCCCCCCAGCATTTTCAGACGTTCGCGCAGAATGGATTCGATGGCAAACGGCTTGCCGGTTTTCTGATCAACCCGCACCATCGTCATTTCGGCGGTGGCAACGCAGCGTCCGGCGTTAAACATGCCCTGACCCAGCACCAGCGAACTGTTCCCGAATTTCAGCACCAGCGTGCCGGTTTCGACATTGCCGGGCGCATGAACCTGGCCACGGAATATGATCGAGAGCGCGGCAATCATCCAGGCCCGGCCATCCTCTCCATCATGGGCGCCGACGGCACGAAACAGCGAAACGCGGCTTTCCTGACAAAATTCGAAAAATTTGACATTATTCAGGTGCCCGTTACTGTCCACATCGGCAAAGCGCAATATATCCTGGCGCATATGCAGAAAACTTTCGGGAATGGCCAAGTCAACGGCTTTCTTCCTGATGGTTTTTTTTGCCACACCGGCTCCGTTCTGTGTCGTTAACGCATTCAGGTGCTATAATCGCCTCTCTAAACAATTCTGACTACTGCTTTTTCTATTTATCTCAGGATGAAAAATTACAGGGCGATGAAATCCGGTAATGAGGGCGATACGGAATTTGGGCCGCGCAGCTATTATCTGGATAGCGCCGGTTCCTTGGAACTTTATCCGCAATTTTCAGGCCCGTTGAGCAGCGATGTCTGTGTTGTTGGGGGTGGCTATGCGGGCCTGTCCGCTGCTCTCAGCCTTGCCGAGGCGGGATATAAGGTTGCGCTGCTGGAAAGCGAACGCATTGGTTGGGGGGCTTCCGGACGCAATGGCGGGCAGGTCATTAACGGCTATGCCGGTGATATGCCAAAGGTTACACGCCTTGTTGGCCAATCGAGTGCGCAGGAATTATGGCAACTCTCCCTGCTGGCCACGCAACTGATCCAGGATCGCATCGCGCGCCACGCCATTGATGCGGAGTACAAGCCAGGTTACCTGTTGGCAGCGGCGCATCCACGTCATATGGCGGGGTTGGCCGCCGAACAGGATTATCTTGCTGAACAAGGCTATGCACATGCCCGGATGCTCAGCAGAACCGAGATACAGGCACAGGTTAACTCCGAGCGCTTTCATGGCGGCCTTCTGGATATGGGGGCGGGGCATCTGCATCCGTTAAAATATGTGCGGGGTCTTGCGGCGGCGGCGCATCGCGCGGGGGTACAGATTTTTGAACAAAGCCGGGTTACCGGCATCAGGCCCGCAACCGGTAATGGCACGGCAAAAGCAGCAGCGATCACTGTGCGGGGAGAGGTGCGCGCCAGCCATCTGGTGCTGTGCTGCAATGCCTATATCGGCGCGCTGGAAACGCAATTGCGATCACGCATTATGCCGGTCGGCACCTATATTATCGCGACAGAGCCACTGGGGCGCGAGAGGGCGTTGCGGTTGCTGCCACAAAATGCCTGCGTTTCGGACACAAATTTTGTCCTGGATTATTTCCGTCTGTCCGCCGACTGGCGGCTGTTATTTGGGGGTCGGGTCAGCTATACGACGGCGCCGCCTATCGGCATGGCGCAGAGGATGGCGCAGCGCATGCGGGCGACATTTCCTGAATTGCATAATGTGGCGATCACGCATGCCTGGGGGGGATTTGTCGATATCTCGCGCAATCGGTTGCCAGATATTGGCCGCAGGCCGGGAAATGTCTATTATGCCCAGGGATTTTCCGGGCAGGGCGTGGCCTTGACCGGTCTTGCAGGAAAACTGATTGCGGACGCCATTCGCGGCGATGCGGAAAAGTTTGATGTCTTTGCTGGCATTGCGCATCGGCCATTTCCGGGTGGTCCGTTGCTGCGCATGCCGTTACTATTGCTGGGGACTCTGTATAGCCGCCTGCAGGATATAATTTAGGGAGAAGATCATGGATGTACGCGCTGCTGTCGCCTTTGAAGCGGGCAAGCCGCTTGAAATTGTCACCGTTCAACTGGAGGGGCCGAAAGAAGGCGAGGTGATGATTGAAATAAAGGCCACCGGCATCTGCCATACCGACGCCTTCACATTGTCCGGCGATGATCCCGAAGGGGTTTTTCCGGCGATTCTGGGCCATGAAGGCGCGGGTGTTGTGGTCGAGGTTGGGGCAGGGGTTAAATCGCTTAAAATGGGCGATCATGTCATTCCTCTGTACACGCCGGAATGCCGACAATGTGAATATTGCCTCAACCCCAAAACCAATCTGTGTCAGGCGATCCGGGAAACCCAGGGGCGCGGCGTCATGCCGGACGGCACCGGCCGCTTCACCTATAAAGGCAAACCGGTCCTGCATTATATGGGTTGCTCGACCTTTGCCAATTATTCCGTGTTGCCTGAAATTGCGCTGGCGAAAGTCCGTGAGGACGCGCCGTTTGACAAAATTTGCTATATCGGCTGCGGCGTCACCACCGGCATCGGCGCAGTGATCAACACCGCCAAGGTGGAGCCAGGGTCAAAGGTCGTCGTGTTTGGCCTGGGCGGTATTGGCTTGAATGTCATTCAGGGGGCGCGTCTGGTTGGCGCATCACAGATTATCGGCGTTGATGTCAACCCCGCGCGGCGCGCGCAGGCGGAACGTTTCGGCATGACGCATTTCGTCAACCCCAAAGAGGTGGGGAGCGATCTGGTTGCCTATCTGGTGTCCTTAACCGGCGGCGGCGCGGATTACAGTTTTGAATGTATCGGGAATGTCGATGTGATGCGCCAGGCGCTGGAATGCTGTCACAAGGGCTGGGGTGAAGCGATCATCATCGGCGTCGCCGGTGCGGGACAGGAAATCCGTACACGTCCTTTCCAGCTTGTTACAGGGCGGGTATGGCGCGGCACGGCGTTTGGCGGCGCCAGGGGGCGCACCGATGTTCCAAAAATTGTGGACTGGTACATGGAAGGCAAGATCAATATTGATGATCTCATCACGCACAAGCTGCCGCTGAACGATATTAATCGGGCCTTCGATCTGATGCATAGCGGTGAATCAATACGAAGTGTGGTCGTGTATTAGACCGGGAATGGCGTCAAGCAATGTCCAACGGCTCCACTGAAAAAGTCCATTTAAGTCCCGAAGACCGCAAACGTCTAAGGGAACTGCGGGCCCAGCGTCCGGCGCGCCATGCCGTGGGGCACGCCCCGACGCGGGCCGCAAAAATTGCCGATATGGTTGCAAAAACAGTTGGCTCCTGGGGGTTCATCATTGGCCAGTCGGTTTTGCTGACCGTCTGGATTGTTCTGAATTTAATCGGCTATTTCTATCAATGGGATCCGTATCCATTTATTTTACTGAATCTGCTGTTATCCACACAGGCGGCGTTCGCAGCGCCCATCATCATGATGAGCCAGAACCGGCAAGCCGAAATTGATCGCCGCAATGCCGAGCATGATTACCGGATTAACGTGAAGGCGGAACTTGAAATCGAGTTGTTGCACAACAAGATCGACGCCTTGCGCGAGCAGGAAATTTTACAGCTCATCACCATCATCCGGCGCCTGTCCGATCATCTGGCGCCAGACATTGGCGATGAAACGCAGAACACCGGGGTGCGCAGCTAATTTGCGCCAAGCGCATTGGGGGCCAGGGCTGAAACTTCGCGCATCATGGTTATGGATATGCGCCGGTTGCCGGAAATATAGGGGTCGTCGGGAAATAGCGGCTCTGTACCGGCCTTGCCAGTCACCTCATAAAAGCGTGCGTCCGCAACGCCGGCCTGTTGCAACATGCGGCGGCTGAGCATGGCGCGATCCATGGAAAGTTCCCAATTGCCGTAACCATCCTCGCGTTGATAGGCGCTGGCGTCGGTATGCCCGGAAATGGCGATGCGGTTGGGCAGCTTGTTAATGACCTTGGCTATCTCTCTGAATATTGCGCTTGTGCGCGCATAGGGATCCGATGTCCCTTCCTTGAACATTGGCCGGTCAGCTTCATCGACAAGCTGAATGCGCATGCCTTCGGGCGTGTGATCGATGATCAACTGGCCGGAAAGTTGCGCCAGTTCCGGAATATCGCTGATGGCCTGTTTCAGTTCCTTTTCGGCCTTCTCGAAGATCTTCATTTCGCGTTTGGCGATGACCGCATTAACGGCTTCGTCGGTCGGCGTCGCGGCGCTTCGCTGTCCGGTCAGGCTTGTGATGACCTCGTTAGCCCCGCCCTGTCCGACTGTCGTTTCATTGTCGCCAACAGCCGCAACGGCGTCCGGTTGTGCGCTTGACTCCGCTGCCATGGTTTGGGCGGCGGGGGCTACTTCATTTTCAGCTTCGGTTTCACTTGTTGCTGGCGGCGTGGGCGGGGCCAGCGCCAGGGTTACGCTGGGTGATCCGTTGGAAATGCTGTGTTCCTGACTGGGGCTGTTGCCGCCCATCATCCCGTCGCCGCCGCCGGTCCCGGAACTGGACATGGTGACGCTAAAATACTGTGCAATGCCTTCCTTTTGTTCTTTGGATGTCGAGCTGAGTAACCACAGCATCAGGAAAAACGCCATCATGGCCGTCACAAAGTCGGCATAGGCAACCTTCCACGCGCCGCCATGGTGCCCACCCGCGATTTTCTTGATCTTCTTGATGATAATGATCGGGGCTTCGCCGTTTTTGCCTTGCGCCATTTTTGCCTGCTTTTGCCAACCAAAAGGGTAGGCAGGACACTCTAAAGCAATGGGGTTAACAGCAGGTTTGCAGCTCTGGGCTGCCCTATGCACAATGGCATTGCGCGAACATCCCTCTAGCCCCTATAAATTAAGTAATAATTCATTATTAAGGGACTTTGCAGATGACGATAGACACCCGCGCCTTGCGCAACGCTTTCGGCAATTTTGTTACAGGCGTGACCCTGGTGACCACCGTGGGGGCGGATGGCAAGGCTATCGCCATGACGGCCAATTCGTTCAGCTCGGTGTCGCTTGATCCGCCGATGGTGCTGTGGTGCATCGATAAAGGCTCAGACCGGCTTGGCATTTTCCAGGAGGCGAAGCATTTCGCCATTAACGTGCTGGCGGCAAACCATCAGGAATTGTCTGGCCGTTTCGCCAAGAAGGGCCAGCCCTATATGGATGGGGTGGAATATACGATGTGGGAAACCGGCAGCCCGATTATCACCGATGCCGTCGCCATTTTTGATTGCGACAAGGCGGCAAGCCATGATGCGGGCGACCATATTATTTATGTTGGTCTGGTGCGAAAATTTGGAGCGCCGGACACTGCCGGAAAGCCATTGGTATTTCATCGCGGGGCATATTGCGCGTTAGCCTGATCGTTTCTCGCGGGTAACAATTATGTGATGGTCTTTACGGGAGTTCTTGGAACGCCCACTTTAAATGATAATAATAATAAAACCGAGGGAGTTAAACCATGTTAGCGGCGCTTGTGCAGACCTATAACGATGTGATCGCGCCGCTGATATTCAGGGGTGGTCCGATCGTTACCGTTCTTCTTCTCATCTCGGTGGTGGCGGTAGCAATTATTATTACCAAAATCGTACAGTTTTATCTGGCCGGTGTTTATTTGGGCCCCCGTTCTCGCGCCAGCACCATTGATCCGGTGCTTGAACTGGTTCGGACCGGGAATTTTACGGCCGCACAAAATGAGGTGACGAAGCAAAAAGGACCACTGGCCCGGCTGATGGAGGCGGGACTGATTGCAAGCTGGCGTGAACATCGCCGCGATACGGAAATTGAAGAAGAGCTTGGCCGTGTAGGCGGCAACCAGCTTGTGGCGATGCAATCCTATTTTCGCTGGCTGGAAGTGATTGGCAACGTCGCCCCGTTGCTTGGCCTGCTGGGTACGGTGATGGGCATGATCACGGCCTTTCAGCAGCTGGAAGTTGCAGGCAGCAAGGTTGATCCCTCTATCCTTGCGGGCGGCATCTGGGAGGCGCTGATTACCACACAGGTCGGGCTGATTGTGGCTATTCCGGTGGTGACTATTCTCAATCTGCTGGAAAATCGCCTTGACCAGTATCGTCAGGAAATGCGTGATGTCTCGGCGCGGCTGATGCATGCGCTGCATTCTGCGCAGAAACGCGCGGACGCAAACGGGCCCGCCAAATTCCAGGCTGCGCAGTAAGAGGTGCGTAGCAGGTGATGAATTTATTGGATCAGCCCATTCGGCGCTCCCGGAAAATGAGCATGACGTCCATGATCGACGTCGTATTTCTTCTGCTAATATTCTTTATGCTGATTAATACATTTGGCAGCACGCAGGTGCTGCGCTTTGCAACCCCGGCGGGCGAGCGTAAATCGATCGAAAAGAACTTCAGTCTTGCGCCGGTGTTTATTCGCGCCGGTAACAGCATCGACATTGACGGGAAAACTTTTCCGGTAGACGCCCTGAAAGGGGAAATGCAGAAAATAAAATCACGGGCAACCGAAGTGACACTGATGATTGTGGTGGAATCCGGCGCTAAAAACCAGGCGCTGATTCATGTGATCGAGGCTGCGCGCAGCACCGGCCTGAAAAACATCGCTATGAAAAAGCTGAAGGACGCGGAAGCCATTTTGTCCACGCTTTCCAACGGGGGCGCGGGGAATGATTGATTTTGGTCCAGAACGGCCGAAACGTGAATATGAATATCTGGTGCCGCTTATCAATGTGGTGTTCCTGCTGATAATATTTTTTCTGGTCACCGGCACGATGCAACAGGCGGAGCCGGTGAAAGTGGATTTGCCGCAGGGCGCGATTGATGAAACAAAACCGGCGGAGGCGGTTACGGTCTATCTGGGTGCGGATGGTTTTGTATATTTTCATGACCAGGTGGCGGAGGCGCGCTTTGCGCCATTTATGCTGCGCAGCTTCTTTTTGAAGGAAGGCCATCGTTCGGTTCAGATTCGCGCCGACAAAAACGCGGACGCGGAAGTTCTGGTCGATATGATGGAGCAGATGCGCGAGATCAATATCGAAGAGATCATCATTCTGACGGAGCATGCGAAGTGAGTACATCGCGCTCCATGCTGAACCCCGGGCACCGGCATCTGGCGGCCTTCATCGGTGTGTCGTTCATTCTGCACGTCCTCTGGTTTGTCTGGTTTGCGCTTCAGGGTAGCACTATGTTTGCGGCGCCCGATGGCGGCGTGCTTGGAATTGGGGGTGGCGAAGAACTGGTGTTTGAATTGTCGCGCGGCGATTCCGGAGGGCCGGAAGCTGAAATTCCCGGCGCAGACATGGATATTCAGGAAGTCGTTCCCGACACGCTAAGCGAAGATCAGGTTGAGGCGCCGCTGGTTGAGGAACCTGCGGCGGTGCCTGTCGCCCCGGCGCAGGATACGGTTGAAAAAGAAAGAGTCGCGGCGGCAAAAGCGGCGGCCGATGCCGAGGCCGCAAAAAAGCGCGCCGGCGGTGATGGCGGCGATGCCGAGGCCACCAAGCGCAACCGCGCGGGTTCGGGACTGACCGGCGCGCAGATTTCCGCATCCGCAGCGGGCCGCACGCTTAACCTGCTTGCGGGGCGGTTGGATATTCCGGCGGGCAACCGGCTGATGAATGTGAAGCTGAACCTGTTCCCGGATGGCACCATGCGGGTGGCGCTGACTTATTTTCATTATAAGACTTTTCATAAACTTGTCACCTCAACCCGGCACTTTAAGGGCGATGGCAAATGGTGGGTTGAAAATAACAGCCTTTGTCTCCAGGCCATGGTGATCGACTATGGAACTATCAATTGTTACGATATGAATCAAAAGACGGACGGCAATCTGGATCTGTATTTTTCAAAATGCACAGGTAGATCGTCTTCAATTTGCAGGCAGGATCGCCTGGGCGCACAGGGACATTTCAGTTCGGGTATCGAGTAAAGATTGCGGGCGGCGCGCACTTGCCGTAAATAGCGGCAGGCCAGTTTTCGTGCAAGGAATCCGCAATGAATAGTCCCAGCTTTGCCTCGGTTCATGATATGCTGGCCTCGTTGCGGCCTTCATATCCCGTCATGTGCATCTGGCCAGAACGTATCGCCATGACCGCCGGGCGATTTTTGAATGGCTTTCCGGGCAAGGTTCTGTACGCTATTAAGTGCAATCCGCACGGCATTGTTCTGGATGCGATGCACGGCGCGGGCATCCGGGATTTTGATACGGCGTCGCTGAATGAAATCGCGCTGGTTGATGAGCGTTTCGACGATGTGACCTGCTATTTCAACCATCCGGTAAAAAGCCGCGCTGCGATAGATTCGGCGGTTCGCGTCTATGGCGTGAATGATTTTGTTGTTGATCATCCAGGCGAACTGGCGAAGCTGATCAGCGTGGCCGGGCCGGGGCATATCATTCAGGTGCGCCTGCGCACACCCGGCGGTGTCGCCACTTTTGACTTGTCCGCGAAATTCGGTGCGGACGAGGATGCGGGCGTGGAATTGCTGCGCGAGGTCGTCGCCCAAAAATCCAGACCGGCGGTTTCGTTTCACGTTGGCAGCCAGTGCCGCAAAGCTTCGGCCTACGCCAAGGCCTTCGAAATTGTGGCGCGTGTGCTGGATCGCGCTGGCGTGTCGCCGGAATATATCAATGTCGGCGGCGGCTTTCCGGTATCCGACGCGGAGGTCAAGGCCCCGCCGCTGGAGGAATTTTTCGCCCAGATTCGGGAATCTGCGGCCCAATATGGTTTTCTTGGAAAAACGCCATTATATTGCGAGCCCGGACGCGGCATGGTGGCCGACGCGGCCTCGCTGATTACGCAGGTTCATCTGCGCAAAGACAATCAACTCTATCTGAACGAAGGCATTTTCGGCAGCCTGTCTGAAATCGTCTATGGCGACATGCGCCCGCCGTTGCAGGCCATCCGGTTAAGCGGAGCATTATCCAACGAGATGCGCCCTTTTACACTGTTCGGGCCGACCTGCGATTCAAATGATGTTGTGCCGCATCAATTCGCACTACCCAGGGATATTTCCGAAGGCGACTGGATTGAAGTGGGTGGCGTCGGCGCCTATTCAAACGCCCTGCAAAGCAGCTTTAATGGCTTTACCACAGATACGTTCGTAGCCATCCGCGGCACAACGCCCAGCGCATTTGCGCCATAGTCCTTTCCGGCAATAAAAAACCCGCCGGTTAGAGCGGGTTTTGAAGTGGGCAATAGCGAGTATCAGACGCTATAGTACATTTGATATTCGATCGGGTGTGGTGTGTGCTCAAACGAATGCACCTCTTCCATTTTCAGATCGATATAGGAATTTAGCTGTTCGTCACTGAACACATTTCCTTTTTTCAGGAATGCGCGATCCGTATCCAGGGCCTCCAGCGCCTGGCGCAGGCTGCCACACACGGTTGGCACTTCTTTCAGCTCTTCCGGCGGCAGATCATACAGATCCTTGTCCATCGGCTCGCCAGGATGGATTTTGTTTTCGATGCCGTCAAGACCGGCCATCAGCATCGCCGCAAACGCCAGATACGGATTGGCGGTGCAATCCGGGAAGCGCACTTCGACGCGCTTGGCCTTGGGACTTTGCGCGAACGGAATGCGGCAAGATGCGGAACGGTTGCGCGCCGAATAGGCCAGCAGCACCGGCGCCTCAAAGCCCGGGATCAGGCGCTTATAGCTGTTGGTGGACGCATTGGTCAGCGCGTTCAGCGCCTTGGCGTGCTTGATGATGCCGCCGATATAATAGAGGCATGTATCCGACAGATCGGCATAACCGGAACCTGCAAATGTGGGCTTGCCGCCCTTCCAGATCGACTGGTGCACATGCATGCCGGAACCGTTATCGCCATAAAGCGGCTTGGGCATAAAGGTCGCCGTCTTGCCATAGGATGCGGCCACCTGATGCACGACATATTTATAGATCTGCATCTGGTCGGCAATTTTGGTCAGGGTGCTGAATTTCATGCCCAGTTCGTGCTGCGCGGGCGCCACTTCATGGTGATGCTTTTCGGTGTCAAGTCCCATCTCACGCATGATGGCCAGCATTTCCGAACGCATGTCCTGCAACGTATCCATCGGCGGCACGGGGAAATAGCCGCCCTTTACGCGCGGACGGTGGGCCAGATTGCCGCCATCATATTTGGTGCCGGTATTGCTGGGGCTTTCGATGCTGTCGATCATAAAGCTGGTTTCGTTCATCTCGACTTTGTAGCGTACATCGTCAAATACAAAGAATTCCGCTTCCGGGCCAAAATAGGCGGCATCGCCCAGACCGGTGGATTTCAGATAGGTTTCCGCCGCCTTGGCAGTGGAACGCGGGTCGCGGCCATAGGCCTGGCCGGTTGACGGCTCCAGAATATCGCAAATCAGGACGAGCGTGTTTTGCGCCATGAACGGGTCCATCACGGCGGTGCCCAGATCGGGCATCAGCGTCATATCGGATTCATTGATGGCCTTCCAGCCGGAAATCGAGGAGCCATCGAACATGATGCCTTCGGCAATCATGTCTTCATCGAACACACCGACGTCCATGGTCAGATGGTGCCATTTTCCACGCGGATCAGTAAAGCGCAGGTCAATGAATTTGATATCATTGTCCTTGATGTTTTTCATAAGTTTATTGACGTCGGACATGTGTTCTTCCCTGTTGTGTAAGTGTATTTACAGCGCTTCTTCGCCGGTTTCACCTGTGCGAATACGCAAAGCTTCTTCGATGTTGCTGACAAACAGTTTGCCGTCTCCAATACGGCCTGTATGTGCCGCGCTTTTGATGGCGTCAATGGCGCGTTCCACCATATCGTCCGACAAAACGATCTCGATTTTTACCTTGGGTAAAAAATCGACAACATATTCGGCGCCACGATATAGCTCGGTGTGGCCCTTTTGGCGGCCAAATCCCTTGGCTTCAATGACCGTTATGCCCTGTAGCCCAATTTCGTGCAGTGCCTCCTTCACTTCATCCAGCTTGAACGGTTTTATGATCGCTTCGATCTTTTTCATGTGCGTTCAGATCCCTGTTACTGTCTGTGTGACTTTAGGCGGAATTCGGCGTTTGGGGGCTTAATCTGCATGTGTCATGCCAGTTATGCATAGCATGTTACTGGTAGGAATTCAGCGATTGTTACCCCCAACCAACGCAGGAAACAATCCCGAAATTGCGCAATTTATAGGCAATGAGCATAAATATTGAGCGCAGCAGGCGATTCTGCCTGCATGATGGCAAGTACGGTTTTTTGACTGTCTGGCTATGCATCGAAATAGTTGATCATTCTGCTTCGGCTGTTTACAGGCGTTTGATTGCCCGATGGATGTGATACTGGTTCAGAATATGAAACCGTCTGGAAGATGCCGTGATTCACTGCTGCTTCAATGCGCCATAACCCTGTGATGAAACCTCTGGGCATCATTGCAGGTAGCGGGCCGATTCCATTGATGCTGGCTGAGCAATGCCAGGCGGAAGGGCGACCATTGTTTATCGCAGGTATCATTGGTGCAGCTTCCCGTGAAATCACTCTTTTCCCACACCAATGGGTTGGCATTGGTGCGGTTGGCGCCCTGATGCGCGCGCTGCGCCAGCATGCCTGCGAAGAAGTGGTCTTTATCGGTGCGGTGCGGCGGCCCGATTTGCGCCATCTGAAGCTGGACTGGGGCGGCATGCAGTTTTTACCGCGCTATGCCCGCGCGGCGCTGGGCGGCGATGACCAGCTTTTACGCGCCCTGGTGCATGAATTTGAACGCCACGGTTTCAAGGTGACCGGCGCCCATGAGGTGCTGGCCGATATATGCGCACCGGCGGGCATATTGGGGATGGTGCAGCCCAGCACAGACGATCAGGCGGATATCGCCCGCGCGCTGAATGTGGCGCGCCAGTTGGGTGCGCTGGATATCGGGCAGGGGGCCGTGGTCTGTGGCGGCGTGGTTCTGGCGGTTGAGGCGGCTGAAGGCACCGACGCCATGCTGGCCCGCTGCGCCCAATTACCCCAGGGGCTGCGCGCCACCCCGCAAACCAATGGCGGCGGGCGGCGCGGGGTGCTGGTAAAGCTGCCAAAACCCGGACAGGAACGGCGCATCGATATGCCGGCAATCGGGGTGACCACGTTACGTCTGGCGGCGGAGGCGGGCCTCGCGGGCATTGCCTTTGAAGCGGGCGGGGCGCTGCTGGTGGACGTGACCGCAATGATCGCGGAGGCCGACGCGCAGGGCATGTTTCTGATAGGCCTGAACGGGGCCGGGGAAAATAGCTGATGGCTCTCGCGCCGTTACGGCTGATGCTGATCGCGGGCGAGCCGTCCGGCGATGCGCTTGGCGCGGAATTGTTACATGCGCTTGCGCAGATAAGCGGGCGGCCTGTCGAAGCATTCGGGGTAGGCGGCGCGGCAATGGCAAAGGCTGGTCATCAAAGCCTGTTCGACATGACCGATCTTTCGGTCATGGGCGTTGCGGAAGTACTGCCCAGATTGCCGCAACTGCAACTGCGCATCGCCCAGGCCGTGGGGCAGGCCTTACAGGCGCGCCCGGATATGCTGATCACCATTGATAGCCCTGATTTCTGTTTTCGCGTGGCGCGCCAGGTGCGCAAATATGCGCCGGAAATTCCCATCGTGCATTATGTCGCCCCGCAAATATGGGCCTGGCGGCGTGGCCGGGCGCGCAAGATTGCCCGCTATATTGATCTGGTGCTGGCGCTGTTGCCGTTTGAACCGCCCTTGTTTATCGGGCAGGGGCTGCCGTGCAGCTTTGTCGGCCACCCGGTGGTTGCGCGGATGCCGTCTGCCCAGGCGGGCGCCGAATTTCGCGCCCGTCATTCTGTACCCGCCGACGCGCCATTGCTAGGCGTGCTTCCCGGTAGCCGGAGCGGTGAAGTTTCCCGATTGCTGGCGCCGTTTGGCGAAGCCTTGCATCATCTGCATCAGAATCTGCCGCAACTGCACATCTTTTGTGCAACCCTGCCACATGTCGCTGCACAGGTTCGTACTGCGGCGGCGAACTGGCCGGGACGGGTGATTTTCACCGAAGACGTTAGCGAAAAACTGGCAGGCTTTGCCGCCTGCGATGCGGCGCTGGCGGCTTCGGGCACCGTGTCGCTGGAACTTGCGGCTTGCGCCACGCCGCATGTGGTGGCCTATAAAGTCAGTCCACTGACCGCAATGATCGCGCGGCGTGTGCTGCAAATTTCCCATGTCAATCTGGTCAATCTGATCCTGAATGAAAGCCTGATCCCGGAACTGTTGCAACAGGATTGCACACCCGAGAATCTGGCGCGTGAGATTGGCCGGTTGCTGGAAACGCCACACCCTTCACCTGCCGCTCAGTCACAACGCGCAGGTCTGCACCGGGCCTTGCAGCAACTGGGCGCAGGCCAAACTCCGCCAAGCCAGCATGCCGCCGATGCAGTGTTGGCGTTGCTGGCAAATCGTTTGGTTGCACAGAGGTAGAGCAGCATTGCGTTGTCAGTCAGGCCAGTCTTGTCGCCCATGCAATAATCGCAGGATTTCGAGATCCTCTTTGTGTCTTCGGTAGATCGCAAGATAAGGGGGTTTGCCTATAACCAACTCGCGTGTGCCGACTTTGCGACCTGATCGACCACTATCAGGAAATTGTTCCAACCCTGCCACAACAGCCAAAATTGTTGCCATCTGTTTGCGGGCTTCCGAAGGTTTGTCTCGCGCGACATAGGCCCGCATTGATCGCAAATCGCGAAGCGCAGGCGCCGTCCAAACTACCCGCATTCAGGAACGGCAAGTTCATCCGGTTGATCCCATGACTCCACCCAGGCGACGACATCTTCATGCGCCACGACGCGTCCGGCATCAGCGGCGGCAATGGCTTCCTCTATAGCCGCCAGCTGCCACGCCTGCACCGCCAGATAGTCGCGGATTGCCTGTTCGATGACCCAGGATTTTGGCCGGTCAAACAACGCGGCAAGGGCGGCAAGCTGATCATTCAGCTCCGGCTGGAGACGAATGCTAACGGGTGCGTTCTGGGCTTGAGATGGATGCTTCATTCAAATACAATACACTACTTCTACTTACATATAAATACACAAGATGTCTCTAGTTAACCAGCTTTGATATATCCATTTTGGCGGCGCCCAGAATAGGTCCGGCATCGTCCACCTGTAATAGCACTGCGATGCCAGAATGTCCGGCGCGGCGAAAATCCCGCATGGGCAGGATCATCCCCATGGCTTCGCCCTGCCAGACGCCAACCGGCGTCATGGTGCGCACGACGTTGCTATAGCCTAACTGCTTGCCGGCATTTTCGCCCTTGTTGATGCTTACAAGCTGGCGCGCGTGATACTGGATCAGCCATATCGTGGCGGATTGCGCGCCGGTGGGCAGGGCGCCTGCCGCGACATTTACGGCGATGGTTTTATTTCCAGGCCAAAGATTTATCGTCACAGAAGCTTTGCGGTCACCGGTTTGAAAGGCAATCAGTTCATCAATGACTTCTGTCTGCGAGCCAACTTCGCGATGAACCCCATCGATAATAATTTGCGGCGTGTAAATATCCGCGCTACCTGCCGCCACTGCATAGGCGCGTTGGCGGGCGTCATATTCCAGTCTGGCCAGCGTGTCCTTCCAGCCCAGATAATCCCAATAGGTTACGGGAAATGTCAGGGCGATTACGTCGTCGCGTTTGCTCAACTGTTGTATATAGGCGTCGGCGGTCACACAGGAAGCGCATCCCTGACTGGTATACAGCTCCACCACAGTCGGACGGTCATCAGCGGCATTTGACTGGGTAATTGGAAGCAGAAAACCCACTACCGGCATGACGCACAAAAGCGCCCGTGCAAATGCTCCGGCATATACGCCACGCCTGCGCCTGGCATTATGTCCGGTTGATGATCTCATGCTCGGTGCTTAGCCAAATGGGCGATTTCGCCAGATCAATGAACTTCTTTTCGTCTTCCAGCAACGCCCGTCCCGCCTTGCGTGCTTGCGGATCGGTACTGGCCATGTCTTCGGCATTTTCCCACCATAATTCGGCAATGCCGTCATAGCCGCCAGGTGCGCCGCGCGGTCCACGCAGGGGCGCGCTTAATTCATCCGCCAACGCATGCACCTGCACATAGCGTTTTATTTTCAGCGCATCCTGAAAGGATTTAACCAGCGGCGCGTGGTGGTTGCGCCAGTAATCCTGAAATTCCTCGCGGCTGAGATGCGCCAGGCGCGTCAGGCAGAAAGTCAGTTTGATCATCATGCGCTCCTATTCGCCGATTTCGGCCCATACGGGAACGTGATCGGAAGGTTTTTCCCAGCCCCGCACATGCTTGTCGATGGCGCAGGCGCCCAGCCGGTCCGTGGCCTGGGGAGATAATAGCAGATAATCGATGCGGATGCCGTGATCCTTGGCCCATGCCCCCGCCTGATAATCCCAGAAAGTATAACGGTGCGGTTCCGTGTGGCAGGCGCGGTAGGCGTCGGTCAGGCCAAGATTGAGGATTGACCGTAACGCGGTGATTGATTCCGGGCGGTACAGGGCGTCGCCTT